>NZ_AP028155.1:4752500-4851806 GCF_033096445.1 Butyricimonas faecihominis | reverse complement strand
GATTCTTGCTTACGTTTTAGATATCAATTCTTTAGACATACAATCATGAAAATCAACACCTTAATCCCAAATCAATCTATTTCCAAGCGTTCCTTTTTTGCAACAAATTCTTAACATAAACGTAACTTTCTAATTAACCTACCCTAGGGATAAAGCTTTAGCACCTAAGGGGAAAAAATGAACTACGCTATATTTTTTTGATTCTTAAGCCTTGTCTTTTATGTTAACAAAATTCAGACTTCAAAAGTCATTATTTAGAATAATTCTAATTTTCAAATAAAGTCAATTTTAACAATATAAGCATCATTATAACGCTTTATAACATCATCTAATTTCTTCTGGGCAGGTTTCAATTTCTTGTAGCTATCAATGATGTAAAGATATTTATCCTTATACTTAATCTCCTTCAATCCATGATTTTGCACATACAATTCAGAATTAACATCCAATCGTTCTGAAGACTCGAAAATCACCACGCCATATTCTTCAAGAGCATTTTTTCCTGAAGAAAAATCAATCAGAGAAAGATTTATAAAGCGTTTCGGATTATACCTGAACTCAACTAATAAACGATTCAAATTTTCACTCACTTGATTCAAATTATAATAGAGATCATTATCATTTAAAAGAGCCCCTATCGTTCCCTCTCCTCTATTTATTTTATTCATTATCGAATCGGTTGTAGCCAAAATATAATCCAAGCTCATTAATGTCTGGTGTAAACTTGCCTGCCGTAAAGAATCGCTTATCGCGGATACATTACCCAAAATAGTAGAAATCTCTTCGTTATTATTTCTCAAATTACCCGTGATGCTATTTACATCCTGCAAGATAGAACTGATTCTCGCAGACTCCCCTTGTATTAAGGTATCCAAATTTCCCGAGGCTCCCTCCAAATTACGTAATGTTCGATCAATACTTCCGAAACTATTACTTAGATTCTTTTTTGTTTCCTCATTAAACAACCCTTGAACAATTAACATCACGGAATCCAACGATCCCAGCAAACGCTCGGCCTTCTGTTTCAATGGCAACATTTGCTGGCTCACCTGTTCCATAAGTCCACGCTCCACTTGGGACCGCAGGGTGTCTCCACTTACCGCAGTCACGTGAGAATCTCCCGGCACTAGAGCAACAACTTTTGAACCCATTAAATCAGCACTCTGAATCATGGCCAACGTGTTTGATGGCAGCTCCAACCCTTTATCCACCGAGAACTTCACGAGTACCCGATCGAACCGTTCTCCCGTAAATTGAATCGAAATTACTTGTCCTACCTGATATCCTCGGTAAATAACGCCACTAGACACTTTCAACCCTTCTACACTATCATACACGCCGTAAAATGTACTTTTGGATTCAAACAAGGACGAACCTTTCAAGAAATTTATTCCCCAAATCAAGATAAAAACCGCAGCCAACGCAGTCAGGGCTAATTTCGCTTCTCTTCTTATTTTCATTTTCATGAGTATTATTTTATTTCTTCATTTATTTTTTCCGTTCTAACTTTCTTGCCTCTGCCACGGTAATTTGTTTTCCCTTATAGACAGCAATAACAAAGCAATCCTTTACAGTTTTCCGAACTTCTTGTTGAAACTCTAACGCTTTCTCGTAACTCGAAGTTTTCTTCACGTAATACCGGTAACGGTCTGTTCCCTTCAGCACCTCCACCTTATCTTTCAGTTTCAGATACCGAAGATCTTTTATTTGTGTCTTGGAAGAGGCAACTTGTATAGCATAAAACAAATCATTCTTACCAGAAGTCGTAATATTCTTCTCTACGTCTTTCTTTTCTACCGTGGAAGTTTTCTGGTTTTGCTTTTGCACCTGCGGAGTCTGTTTTGATATCACTTTTTGTTCATCCTGTCCACCGGTCAACACGACACTGTTACGTTCCACGTTATTCTTATAGGCCTGAAAAGCCGTAAATATAGCCCGGGCAATATTCGTTTGTCCCGATTCAGACGTTAAAATCTTTTGATCACTCGGATTCGAAATAAAACCGGTCTCAATCAGAACAGCCGGCATCCCCACGTCCATCAACACGATAAATCCCGCTTGCCTTACTTCCCGATCCGGCATACGAGTTCTCGCGATTAACTCCTTTTGTATAGGTGCGGCAAATTCCATACTATTCTTCAAATGACTATTTTTCAAAAAATTAAACATGATATATGACTCTGCCTTTTTCGGATCAAAACCATCATATTTCACAGAATAATCCTCTTCGTAATGAATAGCCTCGTTCTCTTTCATGGCAACCTGAAAACTGGCCTCCGACTTATGCAACCCCAGCACGTATGTTTCCACGCCTCTCACGCTTGATTTAGAAAACTTATTCACATGAATGGATATAAACAATTGCGCTTTGGCCTTATTCGCAATCCGTCCCCGTTCTCTCAAATCCACGGCAACATCTTTTGTTCTCGTGTACACGACTTTCAAATCAGGATAGGCACTCTTCACCATTTTCCCCAATTTCAGAGCGATGGCCAACGTTATATCTTTTTCTCTCAGCTTTCCACTGATAGCTCCCGGATCTTTTCCTCCATGTCCGGCATCAATACAAATACAATTAATTTTACCCAAAGCCTCTTGTGCCATCAAAGAATTTGAACCTTCTAATAAAAAGATTACCAACAAGAAACATATGAACCTACACTGATTTATCATGTATTTAAAACTTTTTAAAAAGAATCATGAGCATTAACAACCATTATTTCTTACATTTGCAAAGCAAAAATGCAATATGCGTGATGCAATAATTAGTCACAAAAATAATTATAAAATTGCAAGTTAGATTATATACAGGGCTTTTTATTAAGAAATGTATCATTTTAACAATGATCGCCCTGCCCATAATACTCTCATCGAATGGCTTGGCGTCCGAGATTATTTTCGGACAAAATCTCTTTATCACAGCCATTGACACAACGGGACAACCCGGTGATAGCATTCGTATCGTTTATGATTCTGCAGGAATCCCGATTGATACTATTCGCAATGACTCCGCTCAATCCAAACCTCTATTTGATGACCTTGTTAAATACGACGCGGACGATTCGGTCAGATTTTCAATACAAGAGAAAAAAGTATATCTATACGGAAATGGTTTCGTGAAATACCTTACGACAGAGTTAAGAGCCGATTACATCGAACTCGACATGGATAAAAAACTTGCCATGGCAACCGGAGTACCCGATTCTGTCGGGAAATTAAAAGGGACACCTAAATTTAAAGACGGTGGTCAGGAATTTGAAAGTACTGAATTACATTATAATTTTGACACGAAAAAGGGTTACGTAACCGAGATTATCACCCAGGAAGGAGAAGGTTATATTCAAGGAAAAACAACCAAAAAGATGAGTGACTCCGTCTATTGCGTGAAACACGGTATGTACACAACCTGCGACGAACACGACCATCCTCACTTTGGGCTAAACATGAGCAAGGCGAAGATGATCAAAGACAAAAAGATATTCGTCGGTTTCACCAATTTGGAACTGGAAGGAATTCCTTTACCGATCTTTATTCCTTTCGGCTTTTTCCCGATCACAAAAAAAGCCACGTCGGGAATTATCATGCCCACTTACGGAGAGGAACGAATGAGAGGATTTAACTTGAGGGGTGGTGGGTACTATATTTATATCAATGACTATATTGATATGAATATCACCGGGGATATTTACACCAACGGTTCTTGGGGGTTACAATACGCAACCCAATACCGTAAAAGATACAAATTTAACGGTAATCTGAACTTCACGATCAGTAAAAACTATGTCAGTGAAAAGGGGTTACCTGATTATCAGGAATCATCAGACTGGTCTGTACGCTGGACCCACACGCAAGATGGAAAAGCAAACCCGTACAGTTCATTCTCTGCTTCCGTGGATATGTCATCCGCCAATAACAACTACTATAATGCCAACACGGTGGACGGGATTGCCAACCAAAGAAAGCAATCCAGTATTTCGTGGAGTAAAAAATGGCCGGAAAGCCCGTTCAGTTTGAGTGGTTCGTTCAATCATAGCCAGAATAGCCGGGACACCTCTATTGCTATAACATTACCGAATTTGAGTCTCCGAATGACACAAATCTATCCTTTCCGTAAAAAAGGGAAAAGCGGTGAAATGAAATGGTATGATAATATTGGTGTATCTTATTCTGCCGAATTAAGAAATAGTATCCAAACCAAAGAAGACAAGTTGTTCAAATCTTCTTTTGAAAGAGACTGGAGTAATGGATTTAAACACAATATCCCGATCAGTTTACAATTTAAGATTGCCAAGGACGTGACCTTCACTCCCTCTTTAAATTACAACGGGTACTTGAACCTCAAAACCATTGAAAAAATATGGATTCCGGACACGAGTGCTAACGGTGGGCAATTTATCACACGGGATGTCCCCGGATTGAACTACTCTCACGATTATTCAGCCAGCGGATCAATCGGGTATACCCCAACCATATATGGTATGTTCATGTTCAAACCGGGATGTAAAGTCGTCGCCATCCGACACATGATACGTCCCTCCATATCGGCATCCTATACCCCCGCCATCAAACCCTTGGGTAACTACAAAAAGAGCTACTTCGATGGAGAGAAAGAGGTAGAATATGACATTCACGAAGGTTTAACCTATCGTCCGAACACTACAGGCGGCAAACAATCCGGGAGTATTAGTTTCAGTTTGGATAACAATGTCGAAATGAAAGTCCGAAATGACAAAGATACAACCGGAGACGAAGAGTTCAAAAAAGTAAAGCTTTTGGAGAGTTTCAGACTTTCAACATCTTATAATCCTTTCGCCGACAGTATGAACTTTTCAAATATCTCCATAAGCGCACGTACCAAAATATTGAATAACAAAGTAGATTTGAATTTCAGTGGTACTATTGACCCTTACGCGATAGATACAAATAATGTAAGATATAATAAATATCACGGAAAACTAGGGCGTTTAACCAATGCAACGATCTCTACCAATTTTAGTTTTTCCGCAGATAACGGACAAAATAAAGAAAAAAAGAATGACCTAGTAGGCGGATTCTATGATGACTACGTCGACTTTGACGTACCTTGGAATATCAGCATTAGTTACAACCTTACTTATTCCAAACCTAGCCCTTACAAAAGTCCGACAATCTCTCAGATCATCAACTTTTCGGGTGACCTCTCGTTAACCCCTAAATGGAAACTCACGTTCCAATCGGGATATGACATTAAAAACAAAGAAGTAACTTCAACCAGCTTTAGTGTCACGAGAGACTTGCATTGTTGGGAAATGACATTCAACTGTATGCCGTTTGGACAGCACCAGTCTTACAACTTTGAAATTCACGTCCGATCCTCTTTATTGAGGGATTTGAAGTTGACCAAACGAGATTCTTGGTATGATCGAAGACTTTAATCAAATAAATAAACGAAATAAAGCAGACACTTGTCTGCTTTATTTCGTTTATACCAAGTAAGATTTCTATTTTCGTTGTCTCACCGCCTCATACACAAGGATTGCGGCAGCAGCAGAAACATTCAGAGATTCTATTTTCCCATACTGGGGAATTTTAATTTGTTGATCAGCCAATACTAACAACTCTTCATCAATACCAGTATCCTCCGCTCCCATAATAATCATACATCCCTCTTTCATATCCACTTCGGTATAAAATTTATCCGCTTTCTCCGTGGCTGCAAATAAAGTTAACCCTCTTCGTTTCAATTCTTTTATCGTCTTTTTGAGATTCTTCTCCCGACAAACAGGCAAATGGTATAAAGCCCCGGCAGATGTTTTAATCGCATCAGAAGATATTTTTGCAGAATTCTTATTCGGAATTAAAATGGCACTCACCCCGGCACACTCTGCCGTACGGGCAATTCCACCCAGATTTCGGACATCAGTAATCCGATCCAAGATAAGTATTAATGGCATTTCCCCTTCCGCCACCACAGCATCCACGACCGTGTTTATATCTTGGTAAGGAATTGGAGAAACCTCTGCCAAAACTCCTTGATGATTTTTCCCGGCAAACGGTTTAAACACCTCTTCGGGTACGTACTGGAACTGAATCTGACGTTCACGCACCAGCGAAAATAATTGTTGGAACAACTCCCCCTTTATTCCCTGACGGAACATCACCTTGTCAATTTCCTTCTCATCCTGTATAGCCTCCATCACGGCCCGAATTCCGAAAATACACTCTTGCTTAAACTTTGCCATCTTATTCGTTATTATTAATTTCTAGCTTTCAATTCTTCCAAATGCCCGTTCTCCTCTTCCCATTCTTCCATACAGACTTCCAAGCGTTTTTTCATCTCGTCATAAGTTTTTAATAACTCATCATTAATCACGCCTTCTGCCATTTTTCCCTCTGCCTCCCCTATCTTTTGTTCCAAATCAGCAATTTCCACTTCTAACTTCTCGATCTTCACTTCTGACTTTTTGATCTCTTTATTCCATTGTTTCCGTTCCTCAAAAGCAATTTTATTTTCAGAAACAATCTCCTCTTCCGCGACATCTTCCTGTTGCAATTTTCGAGGGTGCATCTGTTCATATTCCCGGAAACATTCCAGTTTCTTAGCCTCTAGGAAATGCGCAACACCCCCTAGGTATTCCTTTATCCCCTTGTTGGCGAATTCATACACCTTATCTGCCAACCCAAGCAAAAAATCCCTGTCATGGGAAACGACAATCACGGTACCTTCGAACTTCTTCAACGCATCTTTCAATATATCTTTCGTACGCATATCCAGATGATTCGTCGGCTCATCCAAGATTAACACGTTATAAGGTTCTAATAACAAACGTACCATTGCCAAGCGGGTACGCTCTCCCCCGGAAAGTACCTTCACCTTCTTGTCGACATCCTCACCGGAAAACAGAAAAGCCCCTAATATATCCCGGATTTTCTTCCGGATTTCACCTACTGCCACTTGATCTACCGTATCCAGAACACTCAACGAAGGGTCAAGCAAATCAGCTTGATTCTGCGCAAAATACCCGATATTCACGTTATGCCCGATCTTCAGGTTTCCCTCATAGGGAATCTGATCCATAATCATCTTCACCAAAGTTGTTTTACCTTCTCCATTCCTTCCGACAAAAGCAACTTTCTCTCCTCTCAGCACATCAAGATTCACTTCATGCAGTACCACATGATCACCATACGCTTTACTCAAATCCCGCCCACTCACGACAATATCCCCCGAACGTACTGCCGGTTGAAATCGCACATTGATTCGTGCAGAATCTTCCTGTTCAATCTCGATTCGTTCTATTTTTTCCAGTTGTTTGATCCGGGATTGTACCTGTACCGCTTTCGTCGCCTTATAACGGAAACGCTCGATAAAATCCTCCGTATCCTTAATCTGCTTTTGCTGGTTCTCGTAAGCACGTTGCTGTTGTTCGATACGTTCCTTACGTAATTCAGTAAAACGTGTATACGATACCTTATAATCATATATCTTTCCCAGTGAGATCTCTACCGTCCGGGTCGTAATATTATCCAAAAATGCACGGTCATGTGAAACAAGAACCACAGCCCCGGGATAACCTTGCAAGAATGACTCCAACCAAGATATAGACTCTATATCCAAATGATTTGTCGGCTCGTCCAATAAAAAAACATCGGGACGTGCCAATAATATTTTAGCCAACTCGATCCGCATACGCCATCCCCCACTAAATTCCTCGCACCGCCGTTCCAAATCTTCTTGCCGAAATCCCAATCCTTTTAACACGACCTCAACTTCACCATCCATATTATCCGCCCCTCGCATATGCAACATCTCGGTCTTCACGTTCAATTTATCAATCAGCGCCATGTAACTATCCGACTCGTAGTCTGTACGCTCGCCCAATTCCCGATGCAAACGCTCCAATTCTGCCTGTAAATCCAGCACATCATTAAACGCTGTTTCCGCCTCTTTCCGTACGGTCTTACCTTCTGCATACACTTTCGTCTGTGGCAAATACCCGATTTTCAATCCGGAAGGAACAGATACACTTCCCTCGGAAGGCTCTTGTACCCCGGCCAATATCTTCAATAATGTAGACTTTCCGGCCCCGTTACGCCCAGTCAGACCAATCCGATCTCTTTTGTTCACCAGAAAAGAGATAGAGTCAAGCAACGCGTAATCTCCAAATAAAACACTTACATTATTAATTGAAATCATATATCATCATGCAAAATAAAACCTTCTATATTTTAACGAGTGCAAATATACGAAACTTATAGACACGGGCAAACGAGTTTACCCGTGTGTTACAAGTTACAAGTTCACCAATTACAGGTTGTAAATTCAAAATTTGCACATAAAAATAACCTGCAACCCGATGAAATCATATAAAAAATGACAAATATCTTGTTTTATCCATCAAATATTTTTTATATTTGGGAAATTTAGAAAGAATACTAACTACATAAAAGAATAAAATATGCCCAAAGGAGTATTTAAACTACCAAACATTACCAATGAACCCATCAAAAGTTATGCACCGGGTTCTCCGGAAAGAAAAGAATTGAAGTCACAAATCAATCAATTGCGTTCTATCGTTGCCGATGTTCCAATGATCATTGACGGGAAAGAAGTTCGCACGGGGAAACTGGTAGATATTCGTCCACCACATGATCATCATCATCTGCTCGGACATTATCACCAAGGGGATGCCAGCCACGTGCAAATGGCAATTGATGCTGCATTAAAAGCTAAACCGGCTTGGGAAAAAATGAGCTGGGAAAGTCGGGCTGCCATTTTCTTAAAAGCGGCTGATCTTTTAGCCGGACCTTATCGTCAACGGATGAATGCCGTGACCATGTTAGGACAATCCAAAAATGCTTTCCAGGCAGAAATCGATTGTGTGGCAGAATTAGCTGACTTCTTCCGTTTCAACGTAAAAAATATGTACGAAATATACCATATGCAACCGAATTCCGCTCCGGGGATCTGGAATCGTACTGTATGGCGTCCTTTGGAAGGATTTGTTTTCGCCCTTACTCCATTCAACTTTACCTCTATCGCGGGTAACTTACCGGGAGCCCCGGCATTAATGGGTAATGTTTGCGTTTGGAAACCATCCAAGACTGCCGTTTACTCGGCACATCTGATTATGGAAATTCTAAAAGAAGCCGGATTACCTGACGGTGTTATCAACTTGGTTTACTGTTCAGGCCCGACGGCTGCCGATGTTATTTTCTCTCATAAAGATTTTGCAGGTATACATTTCACGGGATCAACTCAAGTATTCAATGATATTTGGGCTACTATCGTGAAAAATATTGATAAATACAGAAGTTATCCGAGAATTGTTGGGGAAACCGGAGGCAAGGACTATATTTTCGCCGACCCGACAGCATGTCCTAAAGAAGTGGCAACAGCTATCGTACGCGGGGCGTTCGAGTATCAAGGACAAAAATGTTCTGCCGCCTCACGCGCTTACATTCCTGCCAATATCTGGCCCGAAGTAGAAAACTACGTGCAAAAGGACATGGCTAGCATAAAAGTTGGTGGAGTTGAAGATTTCACGAACTTTGTAAACGCCGTTATTGACGAGGCATCTTTCGTTAAATTGTCTAACGCAATTGATGCTGCAAACAAATCGGAAGATGCAGAAGTGATTATCGGCGGGCATTACGATATGAGTGCTGGATATTTTATCCAACCGACCATTATCCAAGCTTTCAAACCGGATTACATTACCATGCGGGAAGAATTATTCGGTCCGATCTTAACCGTTTACGTTTATGATCCGGAAAAAGTAGATGAAACATTAGATATTCTGGACAAATCATCGGCATACGCTCTTACCGGAGCTATTTTCTCTAAAAATCGTGCCAACATCGAGGAAATGACAGAGCGTTTAACTCACACGGCCGGTAATTTCTACATCAACGATAAACCAACAGGAGCTGTTGTTGATCAACAACCTTTCGGTGGTGGTCGTGCATCCGGTACTAATGATAAAGCAGGAACGATCTTTAATCTACTACGCTGGGTTTCTCCACAAGCCATTAAAGAAACGTTTGTTCCGGCAACGAACTATATGTATCCTAATTTCTTGGAAGAATAGAACTTTTAATTCTCCATACAAGCTGAACGTCATGTACGTTCAGCTTTTTCTTTTTAGAAAAGCTGATACTTCCGGTTTACGGCATAAAAAGTTTCTCGAGAAACATGATAAATTCGGCAAACTGCCGACACGGACATCCCCTCTTCAAGCAAATGGCTAATCTCTTCCCGGTTATCCAGCAACACGTTTTGCTTTCCTTTTCCCGGCGGACGTCCCAAACGTACTCCTTCCGACTTCCGGTGAGCCAAAGCCTCTTTAGTCCTCATCGAAATGAGATTATGCTCAATTTCTGCCACCAAGGCAAAAGCAAAAGCTAAAACTTTACTATTAATGCTATTGTCAAAAGCATAACCATCTTTCGTGCTATATACCGTTATATTCATTTCAAGACAACGATGAAGAATTGACATTATGTCTAGCAATGTTCGACTTAATCGGGATAATTCCGTAACGATTAATACATCTCCCCTTTTCAAACTTTTCAACAATCGCCCTAATTTCCGGTCATGCTCCTTCTTTTTGCCACTTACCACTTCCGTCACCCAACGATTTACGGTCAAGTTTTTCCGTGCAGCAAATTTTTCAATTTCTTCTTTTTGATTCTCAAGATGTTGTTTCCCTGTGCTTACCCTTAAATATGCTATTGTCATAACCCTTCCGTTTTACAAAATAAATTAAAACAAAGACATTAATAGTCATTTTATAAAAAATACTAGACCTACAAATATAAACAAACAAATCACACAGGTGTCAAGTAAAACGTTCATTAAAGTTGACACTGCTTTTTACATGAAAGATTAGATTTTTTTATATACCTTTTCTTTCGTGTAAGGGTCTTGTTAGTAATATTTTTGCAAGAATTCATCATGTTTCTCCTAAAATTTGGTATATTTGTCTAGTAAAATGAACGTTTAGTCTGACAAATAGTTTTAAACAAGGCGTTAAATCATATGAAAATCGAATTCACATTCAGGATGTAGGATTATATAACAAATTGATTATGAACAAAAGAGAACTCACTAAAAAAGTAGCAGAAAGAAGTGGACACACCCAAGCAACTTCTGCATTAATCATTAACACATTTATCAGTTGTATACTGGAATCTCTTGAAGCAGGTGAAAAAGTTACGATTCAAGACTTCGGAACTTTAGCTGTAAAGCAACAAAAAACAAGAGAAAGATTCAATTTGATCACCAAAAAAGTGGAAAAATATTCCTCTTACGATTACATCAAGTTTATAACCAGTAAATCGTTAAAGAACAAACAAAAAGCAAGAAGTTTAGCAACAAAAGAATAGAGATACATAAGTATCTCTATTCTTTTTATAATTAGCTTTGTATCATTAAATGATTACGATGTGTTCTTGATCAGTTAATTTCTCACAATAGTGACACTTCAACACGATAGGAGAACTCCCGACAACATCAAATTTTGTACGAACATTCTGGTTGTTGGTAATACATTTCGGGTTCACGCATTTAGCAATTCCCTCCACGTGCTCTGGCACCATAACCGCTTTTTTCTCCGCAACTTCGAAATCTTTTATAATATTGATTTTTGCCGTCGGAGCAACCAAAGCCAACTTGTTTATCTCATCATCTTTCAAGAATTTATCCCAAATCTTGATAATCCCTTTTTTACCCAGCTTGCTACTAATTAAATTGTAACCAAAAGTTACCGTATTCTCCAAATTCTGGATTCCCAACACGTTAATCACGTCAAATAATTTCTCTGCAGGAATATGATCTATTACCGTTCCGTTCTCCACGGCACTAACCTGTAATTCTTTCTTTGCTGCCATATCTCTTTATTCTTTAATTACCATTTTAAATCTAATGCTTTGAAAATAATTGCCTGACGAGTGTATACCCCGTTCAAAGCCTGCTGGAAGTAATATGCTTTCTTGTTATCGTCCACATCTTCACTGATCTCATTCACGCGAGGTAGTGGGTGAAGAATCTTCATGTTATCCTTTGTCCCTGCCAGCATGGAGTTTTTCAAGATATATACATTCTTCACTTTCTCGTACTCCAACGGATCTGCAAAACGCTCCCGTTGTACGCGTGTCATATAAAGGATGTCCGCATCATTGATCACATCATCCAACTCGGTATGCTCGTAATAAGGAATATGCAATTCGTCCAAGAACAACTTGTAAGCTTTCGGCATCTCCAATTCTTTCGGGGAAATAAAGTGGAACGTCGGGTTAAAATGGCTCATCGCCTGTAATAAAGAATGGACTGTTCTTCCGTATTTCAAGTCCCCGACCATGAAAATATTCAGATTTTCAAGGGTCCCCTGCGTTTTATAGATAGAATACAAATCCAACATGGTTTGAGTCGGGTGTTGATTGGCACCATCTCCCGCATTAATTACCGGCACATCAGCAACCTCACTGGCAAAACGGGCTGCCCCCTCCAAAGGATGACGCATCACAATCAAGTCGCAGTAGTTATCCACCATCTTGGTCGTATCTTTCAATGATTCCCCTTTTGTCGTACTAGAGGATGAAGCATCGGAAAATCCGACAATACGACCTCCCATTCTACTAATAGCTGTTTCGAAACTCAATCGCGTACGAGTAGATGGCTCGAAAAACAGGGAAGCAACCACCTTACCCTCTAATAAATTACGATTTGGGTTTTTCTCAAATTCAGAAGCTATTTTCAATACTTCCAAAATGTCCTCTTTCGAGTAGTCGGTAATGGATACTAAGCTACGTTTATTCATAATTCTATATATTAAAAATGTTTATGTTCGTTCATACTCTCCCATATAAAAAAAAACCAACAATGTCAACTAACGACAATGTTGGTTTTCTGTATCTTGTTAAAACAACGATTATGTCTCTGCCTAAACTGCAGGCATAAAAACAATCTTCGCCGAATATTTTGATGTTCTATCTTCATATCGGAATACAAAATTATGCATAATTTCCATCCGAACAAAACGATTTTCCAATTTATTTTCCAAAATAGTTCGCACGAAAACAAGAATTCCTGCAAACGAACCAGTTACAAGAAAAAAAATTCACCCCAAAAATTCCATATATAAACTACAACCGGGAAGCGATCTGGTCGACTATATCTTTAGCAACCTCCACCTTTGTTTTCAACTCATAGACAGTCTTATCTCCCGCTTTATCCAGAATTGTCACCTTATTCGTATCTACGCTAAAGCCCGCTCCCTTATCATTCAAACTATTCAAGACGATCATATCCAAATTCTTTCGCTGCATCTTAGAAAGAGCATTTATCTCTTCATCATTCGTTTCCAAGGCAAACCCGATTAATAATTGCGACGCAGTTTTTATTCTTCCTAATTCAGCAGCAATATCTTTTGTCGGCAGTAATTCCAGCAACAGATCATCCTTACCCCGTTTAATTTTGTGATCGGCTTTTTCCTTCGGGGTAAAATCAGCCACAGCAGCACTCAAAACCGCAACATCACTGTTGACAAACTCTTTTGACGTTACTTCGTACATCTGAGCTGCAGACTCCACATCTACCCGACGAATCGCCGGATGACACGTTTTCAAGTTTACAGGACCACACACAAGCACTACTTCTGCTCCCCGTCCAGCAAGTTCCTCCGCAATAGCCAAGCCCATTTTCCCGGATGAATAATTCCCGATGAAACGTACGGGATCTATTTTTTCATAAGTAGGTCCCGCTGTTACTACCACCTTCTTACCTTTAAAATCTGCTTGTCGGGCAAAATAATCCGTGATAAAGGAAACAATCTTTTCCGGTTCTTCCATCCGTCCTTTCCCAATCAAGCCACTAGCCAGCTCCCCACTTTCCGGTTCGATAATAATATTACCAAAAGATTGCAACACCTTCAAATTTCGTTGCGTTGCCGGATGTTTATACATATCCAAATCCATTGCCGGAGCCACCATCACCGGACACTTGGCAGACAAATAAGTTGTCAACAATAGATTATCTGCAATACCTCCCGCCATCTTTCCGATCGTGTTCGCTGAGGCCGGAGCAATCAAATACAAATCAGCCCACAATCCCAGATCGACATGTGAGTTCCAATCTCCATTTTCCGGATTATAAAAATCAACCATAATCGGACTCTTGGAAAGAGTTGCCATCGTCAAGGGGGTAATAAATTCCTTTGCCAAAGGGGTCATAACCACTTTCACGCTCGCCCCTTCTTTCACAAGCAGACGAGTTAATGTTGCGGCCTTGTATGCGGCAATACTGCCTGTCACTCCCAATATAATATGTTTTCCTTTTAACATCACTTATTTATAACGTTATAAATTCACGCTCCTCGAACTCAAATATCAAGGAAAGAGAACTTGCTTGGCAAATTTAAAACAAAAAACCTGAAAGTATAGCACTCTCAGGTATATTCTTTTCCTTAAAGACAGGGACTATTCCTCGTCTGCATTATTTGCATCACCTTTCTCTTTCGAGGAAACACGGAAATAAATATCCCCGTCCTCAAATTCCTGGGTAGCAATCAACACGGGTTTCGGCAAACGCTCGTAATACTTGGAAATCTCGATCTGTTCCCGATTTTCAAATATCTCTTCCAAATTATCCGCATAAGAGGCAAACTCTTGAAGTTTCCTACTTAACTCCTCTTTCATTTCAACCGAAATCTGATTAGCCCTTTTACCGATCACGGCTACTGCCTCGTAGATGTTATCCGCTTTACTGGCCAATGATGCCGGATTCCGGGTAATAGTATTATTCGGCGCTTTAACTTTCTTAAAATCTACCATGGTTAATTTGAATATTATTGTTTTATCTGGTTATTCTTCTTCATCAACATCATACGGTTTCAAGAACTCGTTGATGATTTCATATTTTCGAGCCATTTCCTTGGCATAACGACTTTCCGGGTATTCATCAAGGAAATAATAATACTCCTCTTTAGCCGCATTATAACGTTCGTATTGTTTATCTTCAACACTATTTACAGCCATCTCGTACTTGGAATTGAACAACATATACATGATTTCTTCCCGATATTTAGATCCCGGGTAATCCTTTAAACAATTCTCAAGACTCACCACGGCTGATTTATATTTTTCTCTCAAATAGTAATTTCTTGCGCTCAAGTAATCCTTGTAAGACAACTTGTCCCTCATCTCATCCATGTATTCATGAATTTGTTCTTTACGAGAACTGTTCGGGTAACGGCTCAAATAAAGTTGAAAACTTTCCATTGCTTTCTCTGTCACGGTCTGATCCAATCTCGCTTTCGGAGAAGCCAAGAAATTACAATACCCGATCATGTATAAACATTCTTCCACGTAGGAACTTTCTGGATATATTGAAACAAACTGCTTGAACAATTCTGCCGCAACTTCGTAATCTTTTTGGTTATAACTACAGAAAGCCCGGTAATAAGCCACACTCTGAGCCTTGGATGTTCCCTGGAAAACCATCCGAATCCCATCAAACAAATTGGAAGCTTTCGTGTAATCTCCATTATTATAATACTCCACCGCTTTCTTATACATGGCCTGAGAATCACCACTTTTCAAGAGTTTCTGATACTCACTACATGAACTCATCAAAATTATCACAAGCAGAAATCCTATAAAATTCTTCATCATAAAGTGCCTTTTTTGCATCACGCAAAGATAAATTATAAATATCAATCCACAAAATAATTTACAACTTATGATTGACTATTTATGATCAAAGCAAGATAAAAACTAAAAACAAAAAGAGGCAAGTATCTATAACCTGCCACTTGTAACTTGTACTACAGTCTGTTTTTCTACAACCACATAAAAACGGACTAAGTATTTAAACGTATTTCCACTCCCGAAACCGCAACTTTTCAAAAGAACTTATTTGGAATACATTTTTTTAGTTACCTTTGTTTCCACATTGTAAATAATAAGATTAAGAATTTCAAAATATTTATCGAAGTGGACATTTTTGAAAGAGTAAGACAACAGAAGGGAAACATTGGTCAATATGCCAAACAAGCTCATGGCTATTTCTCTTTCCCGAAATTAGAGGGCGAAATTGGTCCCCGCATGAAATTCCGCGGTAAGGAAGTTTTAAACTGGAGTTTAAATAATTATATCGGTCTTGCAAACGACCCGGAAGTACGTAAAGCTGACGCCGAGGCTGCTGCAAAATACGGTATGGCTTACCCGATGGGGGCGCGTATGATGAGTGGGCAAACTTCTCGTCACGAGTACTTGGAATCTCAATTGGCAGAATTTGTGGGAAAACCGGACGCTTTCTTATTAAACTTCGGTTACCAGGGAATGGTTTCTATCATTGATGCCATGACCAGCCGTCACGATTGTATCGTGTACGATGCTGAAGACCATGCTTGTATCATGGACGGTCTTCGTTTGTCTCCGGCAAAAAGATATGTGTACCAGCATAATGACATGGAAAGCTTGCGTAAACAACTGGAAAGAGCAACCAAATGGGTGGAAAACACCGGTGGTGGTATTTTGGTGATTACGGAAGGTTTATTCGGTATGGCAGGTGACCTTGGTAAATTGGACGAGATTGTAGCTTTAAAGAAAGACTTCAATTTCCGTTTACTCGTGGATGACGCTCACGGATTCGGAACCATGGGACCCCACGGAGCCGGAACAGGAGATCATTTCGGTGTAATGGACGGTATCGACCTTTACTTTGCAACTTTTGCTAAAGCAATGGCAGGTATCGGTGCATTCATCGCTTGTGATGAAGATATTTGTATGTATTTGAGATATAACATGCGTTCTCAGACCTTCGCAAAATCACTCCCGATGCCTATGGTTGAAGGTGCGATCAAACGCTTGGAGCTATTGAGAACCAAACCGGAATTGCGTGAGAAATTATGGACGATCGTAAGAGCTCTCCAAGCCGGATTGAAAGCTGACGGATTGAATATTGGAAGAACCAATTCTCCGGTTACTCCTGTCTATTTGTCCGGTAGTGTGGCTGAAGGAACACAGGTTGCCATGGATTTAAGAGAGAACTATAACTTGTTCTGTTCTATCGTGGTTTATCCGGTTATCCCGAAAGGCCAATTATTACTCCGCTTGATCCCGACGGCTATGCACACCTTGGAAGACGTGGAATACACGGTAAAAGCATTCAAGAATGTTGCCCAAAAGTTAGCTAACGGAGAATACAACAAAGACGTAGTTGTTGATGCAAACGCTCTTTAGTATTTACTAAGAAACTCATAAAAAACATACCTATCAGCCCCGAAAATCACATTTTGAACTTTCGGGGCTGGTTATTAAAGAAATGCTTCACCATTCCCTGTATCACACTCTTCTTGTTTCAGTACAACCCGAAGACCTAAAGCATTCTTTTTTTTAATTCTCATCTTCTGTACTTGATACCCCTCCTTGAAGAACCAAAGCC
This sequence comes from Butyricimonas faecihominis, assembly GCF_033096445.1. Classification (NCBI taxonomy): domain Bacteria; kingdom Pseudomonadati; phylum Bacteroidota; class Bacteroidia; order Bacteroidales; family Odoribacteraceae; genus Butyricimonas; species Butyricimonas faecihominis. The sequence goes on along the minus strand of NZ_AP028155.1, from coordinate 4,834,381 downwards.
ACCGACGTCTCTTCAAACAGAACTCGAATGTTCCTCCATCTATTGTAGTACACTCTGGAAAATTTTTCCCTTTTCGTTTACGATAAATCACAACTCCCGATAAAGGTTCTCCATTCTCATCCTCGACACAACCTTCAACTCGAAACCAACCTTGGGGTACCAAAATATTATCCCCTTTAGCGAAAGTTGTCATCATTCCTGCTATGAATGAATGTTTCGTACTATTAAAATAACCATTTACCCCCACCTCATCCAGTGCAAAAATCCCCTGACTCAACACAACCATTAGGTTGGACGCTCCCCCCCTTGGAACCCAGACTTCTTTGCTTTCATACCCGATAAACGAGACCCGTAACGGTAACACACCAGATACTCCCAAAGAGAAATACCCGTCTTGATTACTACACGTTCCCATTGTCATTCCCTTTTCCACGATATGTGCATTCGCCAATGGATTTCCCACACTATCCACCACTCTTCCTCGTACAAGAATCTCTCCCACACCTAAACAGACCGTATCCTGTTCAACAGCCACTTCCTCCCCCATAGTATATGCCGCAGTAGGAACTCCCATCAAGCCTATCGATATTCCCATCAACGAAACAACCTTTCCTGCCAAACGCCTGTGTTCCAAAGCCTGTGTCAGATAACGAACTTCTGCCTCACACTTGGGACAAGTTCCCAAACAATCGCCTTTATACTGGCACTCTGAAACAACATACTCGATATCATTCGCCCGGGCAACTTGCTTGCGAATCTCTTTCAGTATTTTACAAGTTTGTTTCCCTTGCATCATAACACTAATTCATCTTATACGTGAAAAGATCAAAATACTTTATCCCCATCATCTCCAATTGCCTGCAACTTTTCCCCCGGTCTTTATCGGTATTATAACCGGGAATAAGAGGTACACGCACAAGCATATCCTCCCCTCGGCCTCGTTCCACCAACAAACGAAGATTGCAAACAACGGCCTCGTTATCTCTACCCGTATATTGCTTATAAATATCCGGGTTCATATCCTTGATATCAATAATAAAACGATCGACAACCGGGAGTAATCGCTCAACATACTCCTGCCCCACGTTCAAAGATGTCTCCACTGTCAGCAACCATTCTTTCCCACAAAGTTCCCGGAATTTCCCAATAAATTCACTCTGCAAACACGGTTCCCCTCCCCCGAAAGTCACCCCACCTCCGGTAGCCAAAAAATAAAGCTCGTCCACCTTAACCTCCTCGTACAATGTCCTGCAATCATATCGTTTCCAGTACCTCCCATTGTTCAACGATTGTGGATTCAAGCAATACCTACAATGCAACGGACAACCATGAAACGCCACCAACGTAGAAACCCCTTGCCCGTCTGTTTGTAAGCGATGACGAGCTATTCCTATAACTTTTGGAGAAACTTCCACGCACCTCATCTTCAAGGTTATATTTTCACATCCACGTACCCGCTAAACATCAATTCCCGGTCTCCCCTTTCCTGCAAAGTTTTTGCCAAGCATCCCATCGTTCTCTCCACCTTCCCCTCAAACAACGTCCTTCCTTGATAAGTAACCTTTACCGGCTTATCCATATCCACCATCTTATCATTCAGATAAACTCTTAATTTCGGATAATCACTCTTCACGATTTTCACTTCATTCCCGGCAAGTTCTGCCACCACGGTCATTCCCGGACGAGCATCTGCCGGATTTACTCCCAACCAGTACATGGACGGACGAACCACCTCTTCCTGACGCCAGACAATCTCTTTCGGCAAAGCATTTCTTTTATATTTAGCCATCCACGCGATCGCTACCGTATCTGCCCGATCCATCCAATGACCCTTGCCTTTCACAATATGCGTTTCGTGTATATACCCTTCCGGCTCCACTTGCTGTAAAGAATCCAACACGTTCCCTTTCGCTACCGCCAACTTATTCCGGTCGTATGCCCCGTCATTTTCTCCCATCCAGATCATAAAAGGAACGTGACGCAAATTCACCTGCGAAGCTTCTCCCGGATGCCCGGCCATCATCGAGGCTGCCGCCCAGCGATCGGCCATACGGGGGGCCATTCTCCACACACCATCTCCACCGGCAGAATACCCCAACAGATATACCTTATCCGGATTCACACCCATCTCCACGATAGCCGTTTGAATCAACGCCTCGAAGAACTCGTCCAATCCCGGTTTAAACCACATGTTCCAATCATCCCAAGGCGCCCTCGGGGCTACATAAACTCCTTCCGCCGGCTCGTACAAACGAATCTGATTCTGCCATTGCTGGGTGTTTAATGCCTCCGGAGCATTACCCCCTCCATGCATGGATATGTACAGGCTACGCCCATCCGCCGGTTTTTCACCAAATACCCGGTAATCAAACTTCATCTGTAACCCCTCCCGGTTAAAAGTTTTCAATCCCCAAGAACGATGATATTTCTCTTTAATCTCTTTTTCCCATGCCTCAACCAGTACAATCCCGGCATCACGGGCCCCTGTTGCAGTCAATTTTTTCTCAACAAACCCCTGTCCCGCCACACTTTCCAACTTATTCTTTTCCAAATAGTTTTTCAACTTTCCCACGTTTTGAGCAAAGGCTCTACCAGCAATTAATGTCACTAAAAATAAAGCCAACCCGAATTTTATCATTTTCATACAATAACGCTTATATACATTTTTTCTATTGCAAGTTTACCATTAATTTCAAAAAAAACAAAAAACAGCAACATCCATGTAACACTATGCTAGCTAAGAACAAACACGACTATCGCAAAACCCGGTATTTCAACAAATGCGTCCCGTCACTCCCGGCGAACAAATAAAATCCTGCATTTCCCTTATCCCCGAAAGTGATCGAAAACGGGGAATTTCCACGTATAGGAAAACCTTTGGAAACATCTTTCATATCCAACAAGAAAAGACGTTCCCCTTTACCATCCATAACTCCAATTCTCGAATCCCGAGCCGAGAAACGATAAACATACGGGAAACTCAGCTCGGCATTTTCCCAGCATTTCTCCAACAGCAATTTACCTTGAACATCATACACGCAAAGCATATCTTTCCGGGAATAAACAAACTCATCCTGCCCGTCACCATTAATATCTTCCACGTTGAGTATTCCACCACCGACCATTTTCTCTCCCTTGACTCGCTCGACACGGCCCCGGAAATCAACCAATACGATCTCCCCGTTAACATCCGAGAAAGCGATCTTCATCTGACCGTTCTGCCTCGTCAGGTACAAAGGCGTATTACCGGATAAATTCAACAGGGTAGACACCTTCACCCGTTCTTTTCCCTTACGATCCAAAATATACAATCGATACTGGTCTGCATACACGAGATAATCCTTTCCATCCACCCGGAAATGATAGATTTTAGATACAATATCATTGTCACTCTTTGGCACATCCCAACCTTTCACGAAATTACCCGACAACTCGTACAAATACACGTGATGATCCACCCCGGGAGCAAACACCCGATAATTCTTGTTATTCTCGTAATCAGCCACCGAGATACCCTGTTTGCAAGGAGACTTGAACGCCAGTGGGAATCGAGGTAAATAATTACCATTCCGGTCAATCAAATAAAGATGGCTTGGTGTAGAAAATAAATATTGTAACTTCCCGTTTTTAAACATATCTACTTGATAAACCTCACTATTGATCCTCCCCTCGATCGGCAATTTCCACAAGATACGTCCCACGTCATTAATCAAGTAAATCGTGTTTCCCTCGTCCTGCACGAAAAGTTCACGTTCTCCCGTGTTATGATTCACCACGATTGCCGGTTTCATACTCATTCTGGCATCCAATCGTGTCTGCCACATGATCTGAGCCTGTTTCTGCTCCACCTCTTCTGTACTTAAAAACAACGTGTGATACAGCATATCACCCTCACACACCCATTGTAACCCGAGAGAAGAAAATACCTCCATTCCCTCTTTATTTCGCTCTAACAACTCACGCAAAGTCCCTTTAGTCACCTGTTCGTAATAAGGTAACATCGAAACCATCTCGGACAAATACATCCAGTTAAACTTCGAGGACAATTTCGTTCTCAACTTCTGGTACCATTCCTGATCTCTCACGCTCAAACGACGCATGTAATCACTCGCAAACGCTTGAAGACCTTTTTCAGAAGAAGCAAACACCACGTAATTATCCTCCACCAACACATAATTCGTTGCTATTCCTCCCAATACGTATCCCCACATCACTCCGGCAAAATCGGGAACAGGCATCTTGAAGTAACTCACTTTTTTATCTTTATCCAAGGCAAATGAACGATATAACGAAATTTCAGAAGTCCCGGACTTCGAGGCATACGTTTTCAACATCTTTTCCAGTAATCCTCTAGCTAGACTCCCGGCTTTCACGTGAACCACCACGATCCCTTCCTCCTGTTTCCGGCTCGCATCATAAGAAAGCGTCCCTTTTCCCCATTCACCTTTCAACAAAGCCTGCCACTCTTCATCCAATTTATCCCCGAAAAGACGGGCAAACTCCTGTTTTCTTTTCCGAACATTCTCGATCTGTCCCGCCCCATAACGATAAGTCTCAAGAGATGCCAGATAATTCTTCACGTCATTCAAAGCCAGAATGCTAACACTTTTCACGTCGGCAGGCATAACGGCATCCAGTTTGGAATCCTGAGGAAATTGTCCCTTAAACGCAACGGGGAAAGCGGCTTTCAACCCGTCATAATGCACAAAACCGTTAAAACTGATGCCACTCGGTTTTATTTCACCATCTAACGCTCCCCACTTGAACCACTTGGCAATATTCGTCTGTTTAGCAATAAAATCCTTCTGCAATAACAAAGGAAGTAGATCGGAAAAACAAGTCGTGTTCAAGAACACGTTTAGACCGGCCCCCGCGGAGAAATAACGATTCACGTTTTTAAAACGGGGCGCCCCGTCTTTCTCATCTTCACCGGGATTACTCAACTGGTTCACGGCATCCTCCACGTATAGCTCGGAATTAGAAACCAGCACCATACCACCGACAACAGCGTAACACACCTCATCCTTTCCCCGACTTGCCAAGTATATCTTCTGGTTATTATATTTTCGCTCTTTCACCTGCACCCCGGCAAACATTTTCTGCAAAAAAGCATGTACATCCCCTCTGGAAAACAAACCACTCCGGTTTAACACGTACAAAAACCGAATCGATTGTTTTCCCTCCACCCGAATCGCCATCACGTAGGAAGAAGTATCTACCTGAGACGCCTGTTTCAACGTATCCACCACCCGACACAACATACTTTCCCGGAACGTCTTGATCTCCCGGTCAAAAGCAATAGCAATTTTCGATGACAAATTTACGTTCGCATTCACATTAACCACAACAGCTGAATTATAGGGAATAAACGATTCCTTCGGAACATCAACCTCCCGTTCCCGCTCGTTCACCCACCATAGCGCAAATCCTATTCCTCCGAGAAGGACAACTCCAAAAACGATTAATGCAATTTTCTTCACCACGTTCTAATTTTAGATTTTAAATTTTAGATTGAAGATTAGAGATCATTCGATTAAAAGAAACGCTCGCCTCGTGCGGCTGGAATCTAAAATCTAGAATCATCAATTCTAAAATTGATAAGCTTTTTTTCATTGGAACAAATTTAGTAAAATCGAGCCTTTTTCCTACTTTTGTAAAAAGGAAAATCGCATGAAAAAAATATATACGCTGCCGGAATTGGAAAACATGCTGACTTGTCAGGGAGAAGAAGAAAACCGGCTTTACTCGGAATCGAAAAGAATAAAGAACGAAACCATCGGTAACAACGTCTACCTCCGGGGATTAATTGAAATCTCCAATATCTGTACCAAAGATTGTTTTTATTGCGGCATCCGGAAATCCAACACGGAAACAGCCCGATATGCACTTTCGGACAAGGAGATTCTTGATGCCGCCGACTTCGCCTACACGCATCATTTCGGCTCCATCGTATTACAGGGTGGCGAACGTTCCGATAAAGCATTTGTAGATCGAATTACCCGTTTATTGCAAGAAATCAAAAAGAACAGTAACAACGAGCTAGGCGTCACCCTTTCGCTGGGAGAACAAACGGAAGACTCTTACAAGCGCTGGAAAGATGCCGGAGCACATCGTTATTTGTTGCGCATCGAAACATCCAATCCCGAATTATACGCCAAGATTCACCCGAACAACCCGCTCCATTCTCACGCTACCCGGTTGAGGTGCTTGGAAAGCCTGCAACGCTGCGGGTATCAGACAGGAACCGGCGTGATGATCGGGTTGCCCTTTCAAACAATCACCGACCTAGCAAATGACTTACTGTTCCTACAATCCATGGACATCGACATGGTAGGTATGGGGCCTTACCTAGAACACCATGCCACCCCCTTGTACGAGTACCGTCACCTACTCCTTTCCCTTCAAGAAAGACTGCGTCTGTCCATTCACATGGTCGCCGCCCTCCGGATTCTCATGCCGGACATTAACATCGCTGCCACCACGGCCCTCCAGGCCATTGAACCTGCCGGGAGAGAAAAAGCACTGGAAATCGGGGCAAACGTGGTGATGCCAAACATCACTCCCACAACGAACCGCACCCTTTATAAACTTTACGAGAATAAACCGGGGACCCACGAGGGTGCCGCAGAATCCATGCGCAAACTGGAAGAAAGTATCCTGAAAAGCGGCTGTAAAGTAGCCTACGGGGTCTGGGGGGACTCCCGGCATTTCCAATCAAGAACGGAAAATTAAAATCAAAAATCCGAACCGGGTAATCAATGAATCACCAGATTTTTAAAAGGAGCGAAAGCGGCTAAAATAACCAGCGCCCCCAAAATCGTGATGACTAACCCGGAAACCCGGTTAATCGTGATTAACACGCGTAACCGGAACTTCTTACGAAAGATATTTACCAAAGTCGAGAGCGTGTACCACCACACGCCACCGCCTAACAACACCCCGATCACCACCAACAACTCACCCAGCATAGAAGAAGATTCCCCGAAAACGGACATTCCGGCAAAAACAGCCATAAAAACGACCACCGTGATCGGATTGGAAACTGTCAAGAAAAACAATGAAAGATAATCTCCCAACAACCCGGTCTTACTCACCCGGCCTTGACGTCGTTGACGGATCTGGCGAATCGGGTTATCAAAATAGATTTTTAACCCTATACACAGAAGAAAAATCCCACCGATAATTTGTAATAATAGCTCATGAGTCTGCACGGTATTTATCACGTACCCCAACCCGAATGCCGCCACCGAAGCGTAAAAAAAATCCGCAGAGGCAGCTCCCATTCCGGCAATAAAACCTGATAGCGCACCCTTATGCAAGGTTTTCTGGATAATTAATACACCCATCGGACCTAATGGTATTGACACCATTAAACCAACCAACATTCCCTTGAAAAGATACAAAATATCGTACATGCTATTCTATCGGAAATTTACAGTTCCACACTATCCGAGGAAAATCGACTCAATATCGTGTCATCATTTATCTCTTTTGACAACGACTCGATCGTCTTCATCGGCACGTCAAAAATATCTAAAATAAGTAAACCATCCAAGCACATATTAAACTTAGGATCGATATTAAAACCGATAATCTTGGCATTCAACGAAATATATTTCTTCAGTAAGACCGGTAACTTATCGCTCGATGGCTCGATATCCCCGATCATCTTGTCCAGCACGGATATATCCTTTTGGGCAGCATCCAACATTACCTGTACCCCGGGTTCTTCCGAATGTACTTGATACTTGGAACGAGGGATCACGTATTTCGCCAGTTCATGACTATAATGATTTTCCTGAATAAAACGCATAATCAGCTCTTTCGATACTTCCGTATACTTTCCGCTGATGGTCACCGGGCCGATCAGATAACGATACTCCGGATTCTTCAATAAGAAATAAAGAATACCTTTCCACAACATGAACAAGGGAAGCGGTTTACGCTGGTACTCCTCCGTAATAAAAGAACGTCCCAGCTCGATCGACTCGTACAACACGGGTAACATCTCTTTCCGCATCTTAAACAACGAATTGATATAAAATCCCTTCATCCCGTAACGGTCAATAATCTCCTTTCCTTTCCCCACGCGATAAGCCCCGACAATTTTTTCCTCTTCCCGGTCCCAAATAAACAGGTGATAGTAATAAAGATCATATTCATCCAGGTCAATACTACGATTCGTACCTTCACCCACCGCACGGAAAGTAACTTCCCGCAAACGCCCGATCTCGTTCAACACGTTCGGAATCTTCACGGAAGGAGAACAATATATATCGTAATTTTTCATGTTAAACAACAAGTAATCTTCAGCGATACCCTCGATTTCTTTCTTCAATACCGCACTCTCTGTCTCTGCTGCAACCGGTTCTGCTTTAGGCATTGCTTTTTGTGATTTAATAAAAAACTTCTTTACTTCTAACGCAGATCCCAACAAATAGGTTTTCGCCCGCAAAAATTTGCCATACTGGGCTATATCGTGGAAAGTATTCTGAGTTTCCACGCTGATCGGATTCCCAATTCTTAACTTCACCACCCGGTTTTTCTTATTCAATAACTCGGAAGGCAATTTAATCGTTTTCAATACCGGGTGAATCATTCCCAGCAAATAAAACAACAAACTGTTAGACCCTTTAAAATAAATCGGGATGACCGGCACTTTCGCCATCTTCACCAGCTTCAACACCGAAGAATCCCACTCCTTATCTTCCACGTGATTCGAATCAGCCTGATAAGAAGAAACCTCCCCGGCAGGGAATATCCCCAAAGGTTTTCCGTCAATGACATGACGTATTGCCTCTTTAATCACTCGCATATTCGAATCCTTCTTGCTCTCCTCCGGGTCCAACCCCAAGATATAATCCTGTAACGGAACTATTTTTTTCAAAAGGAAATTAGACATGATCTTGTAATCCGGACGCAACTTACACAGCAAACGCACCAGCACGATACCATCCAATCCCCCGAACGGGTGATTGGAAACCGTGATAAAAGTACCCTCTTTGGGAATCTTCTCCAAATCTTCCTTGCTCACGTCGATCGTCACCCCCAGAGCCTCGATCAAACTATCCAAAAGAACTTCCGGATCGTCATCATTCACCTTCACGTTCAACTTATCCAGTTTATGCAACCGCAAAATATACATCACCAACTTGGATACCAGACTTTCCCGAAACCGGTTCAACCCATGAGAGCCAAGCAAAAAATCATTCGTATCAATTAATTTCATCTATATCCTTATTAAATGTTCCATCCCTAGAACACCACAATATCTTTCACAACATGATCCCCGACCCGGTCATTCAAGGCTTTTATTAGTCCCTCTTTCACCATCAGAATCTCGTTCTTTACCACAGAAGAAGTGAAACTCACGAACACTTTCCCCTCTGAAATCCGTAAACTTTTCGTCCGGGAAGCAATCATTCCCCCCACGACATCCGGCCAAACCTGACACACCTCCCTCTCTTTGAACTGACGGGATAACCCCATCTGCTCCAAGTAAAGATTTACCAGTTCATCCATTGTCAATGTCTTACCCTGCTTCAAAATATTCCTATTTATTATGATTTTACAATTAAATTCGTTCTACAAAAATACGATTTTCTGAACAACCCCAACTATTTTAGATTTTAAATTTTAGATCCCACTAAATTTAGTGATTTATGATTTACGATTAAGTGATTCTTTCTCACCTACTAGCACGCTTTAATCATGGAATCATAATAAATTACAAATTCATCACTTCTCCTCCTTCGACATGAAATATCTTGTATTCCATGACATGTTGTTGCAAAATTTCGTCAATATGTTCACGATTGGTATCTGTAACAAAAACCTGACCAAAGTCCGTGCTTGAAACAATTTGAATGATTTGGCTTACCCGGTCAGCATCCAGCTTATCAAAAATATCATCCAACAGTAACAATGGCTTCACCCCCTTCTGTTTCACCAAGTAAGCAAACTGTGCCAACTTCAACGCTGTCAGGAAACTCTTCTTCTGCCCTTGGGAACCCAACTTTTTCACGGGATACCCTTCTAGGCTCAAGTTTAAATCATCCCGATGCACACCCACTGTCGTATAAGTCAATATCCGGTCCCGCTCGAAACTACCACGCAATGAAGTCGGGAAATCATCATTCTTTATAGTCGTCGAATATTCCAACATAACCTTTTCCCTTCCCAACGAAACCCGGTCGTAATACACCTGAAACATCCCCTCCAACTCGGACACAAAAGCCCTACGCCGTTCAAGAATGACACGCCCGCTGTCCGCAAGTTGTTCGTCCCACACGGACAACATATCCGCATCAATGGATCGACCTGCGTATTCCTTCAAAAAACTGTTTCGCTGCATCAACACCCGGTTATAGCGGATCAACAATTGCAGGTACTCCTTATCACACTGGCTGATCACCCCGTCAATAAAACGCCTTCTCTCCTCACTGGCACCATCAATCAACACCACGTCCGCGGGTGAAATAATAACTAATGGTAACAACCCGATATGATCAGAAAGCCGGGTATAAGCCTTTTTATTCTTTTTAAAAATCTTCTTCTGCCCCCGTTTCACCCCGCAGTACACGTCAATCTCCTCCTCCCCGTAATCATATTGCCCTTCAATCACGAAAAAAGCCTCCCCGTGACGTATATTCTGCGCATCGGGCAAGTTAAAATAGCTTTTACACATCGACAACTGGTACACGGCATCCAGAATATTGGTCTTCCCCACACCGTTATTCCCGATAAAACAATTAAACCGGGGACTACACGTGACACTCGCCTCGGCGATATTCTTATAGTTGACAATATTCAAGTTCTTTAAAATCATTCACTTCAACTGTTAGTGGTTACAAGCAACAAGTTCCAACGCAGACGTGAAACAGATGACCAAAAGTAAGGAAAAGAAGGATATAATCCGCCAGACAGATAATTTTTTGCATAAAATTTCGTGGAGCCCCTTTTGGTATCAAAAAAAAAATTAATTTTGCACGTTGACAAGCGATACGTCTAGGAATAAGAAAAGTAAATAACAAAAAACATATAAACATGTCAAAAGAGAAACAGAAACGTGCGGATGGCTTTGAACAAATTGAAGAAGCCACGATTTCGACCGAACAATTTATCGAGAAAAATCAAAAATTATTGGTAAGAGGTGTACTCGTTATTATCATCGTGGTAGGTGCAATCTTGGGATATTACAGATTCTACAAAGCCCCGATGGAACAAGAAGCGCTGAAACAAATGTTTGTTGCCGAGAATCTTTTTGAAAAAGATTCCTTCAATATGGCTCTTAACGGTGATGGAAACGCTCCCGGTTTTTTGGAGATCATTGACAAATACAGCTCTACTCCCAGCGGAAACTTAGCTAACTATTACGCGGGAATCTGCTATTTACACTTGGGAGACAACCAAAATGCCATCAAACACTTGGAAAAATTTTCTTCTGATGATGTAATTTTCTCCAGTATGGTAACGGCAAATTTGGGTGACGCTTATATGCAGTTAGGCGATTTCAAAAAAGCTTCCAGCTATTATCAAAAAGCAACTACCGGAACGACCAATATGGCTACAACCCCGGTGATCATGATGAAAGCCGGACTTGCTTTCGAAAAAGCAAACGACTACAAAAGTGCGTTGAACATGTACGAAAGATTGGAAAAAGAATTCCCCGCTTCATACGAAGCCCGTGACATCGAAAAGTACATCACTCGTGCCAAATTGAACATGAAATAAGAATTCTGAATTACTGATATAAAGCTATCCTATGAAGGATAGCTTTTTTTATGTCCATTTCTTATTTCCCAACCGATTTTCCGCTTTCCCATATTTCAAGTAACTCGCATATATATTACTGGTAAGTTGCACCGGTGTCTCGTTAATATATCAATCAAACATCAGTAAAAACACGACAAAGAATCAACTGTAAACATCGATAACCTTTCGTTAACCTTTCGTTGACCTATCGTTAACCTCTTACCGAAACTATAGTGAGACTATAGCGAAAGTACGGAGCATCACAGGAACATTTCCGACAAACTTTCAGGTAAAAAAATAACCCCGCCTCAACGAGACGGGGTCACCATTATATGGTCTTAATTACTTTTCGAACAATTTGCCGAAATCGTCCATGGATATTTCTTGTTCTTCCAGTTTCACGCCCTCCTTAATAACACTGAAAATCTTATTTTCCAATGCACGGTCGTAAAGACTGGCACGTTGTTTCTCATTCTCAAGCAAACGAACGGCAAAACCATCCAATTGCTCGTCAGATAAACCGTACAATCCGTATTGTTGTAATTGAGCAGCGGCAACTTCACGCCCAACAGCCTTCATGTCTTCGTCTTCAACTTTTATGCTATTTTCCTTGATCATATCCCCCTTGATCAACTGCCATTTGAATTCATCCCGGTAAGAATCGAAATCTTTATCGACAGCCTCTTGGGTCAATTCTTTATTGGTAGCCAACATCCAGCGTTTCAAGAATGTCTCCGGAAGAACCACATCCTCGTTTTTCTTCAACATCTTGTCACGAGCGTCTACCGTCAAACGGTACTCGCTATGAGCTTTGAACTGTTTAGCCAAGTCTTCTTTCACGCGGGCACGGAACCCCTCAACGCTCTTCACATTACCTTCCCCGTAAACTTTATCAAATAAAGCCTGATTTACTTCTGCCTCAACGTAACGTTTGATCTCGCTGATGATAAAACAGAAATCAGAAGTAATATGCTCGGCTTCTTCCTTGCTTACTTGTAACAAAGCGGCATAATCCGTTTTATTCGGATAAGCTTTTGACGGATTGAAAATCACCTCGTTTCCAGCCTGCTTACCGGTAAAGATTTTCACCTGCTCTTCATCCTTCATGTGTTCAACAGATAAAGAGGCATCCTCAACATGAATTCCACCTTCTTTCGGTTTTCCATCTTCTCCCAACTCGATCAACTCACCCTTCACGTATTCTGATCCCTCAATCGTGTCAACCGGGGTCAATTCGCCATTACTCTTGCAGATGCTTTCAATCTGTTTGTCTATCATTTCATCATCCACCTTGATGATGTAATAAGGAACTTTCTCTCTTTTGCTTAACTTCACGTTCATCGCGGGAGACAAAGCAATATCATAAACGAACTCGAAACTTTCCTCGTCCAGATTCAACTCTTTCTGTTCCGTCTCACTCGGAAGTGGTTCACCCAAGATATTCAAATCGTTCTCTTGGATATAATTAGACAAACTCTCTCCGATCAACTTGTTGATCTCCTCAATCAAAACGGCTTTACCGTACATTTTCTTGATAATCCCGAAAGGGGTCTTTCCTTTCCGGAAACCATCAATCACCGCTCTCTTCTGGTAATCTTTCAACGCGTCGCTCACGCGAGTTGCGTAATCATCCTTATCCAATTGAATCTTAATGGTTGCATTAAGATCGTCGATTTGGTTCTTTGTTACATTCATACTTCTCTATGATAATACAATAATTGATAAAACAAACAAAAAGGCCACCTCATTGTAAGGCGGCCATCTCTTCAAGTGCGGGCGAAGGGACTCGAACCCCCACGCCTTGCGGCACTAGATCCTAAGTCTAGTGCGTCTACCAGTTTCGCCACGCCCGCTTGCTATTTTGACGGTGCAAATATATTGCTTTTTCGTGAAAAGCAAAACGATTTGACCGTTTTTTTATTTTTTCCTGCGTAATTCAAAGTTTTTTCCCAGATAAACCCTTCTAACTTCCGGATCATTAGCCAAATCCTCCGCAGAGCCGGATTGTAAAATCCGCCCGTCATACAACAAATAAGCCCGATCGGTGATACATAATGTCTCCTGCACGTTGTGATCCGTGATCAAAATCCCGATATTTTTCTCCTTCAACTTGATCACGATACTCTGGATATCCTCCACGGCAATCGGGTCCACACCGGCAAAAGGTTCGTCCAACAGGATAAACTTCGGGGCAATCGACAAAGCCCGCGCAATCTCCGTACGCCGACGCTCACCTCCCGATAATTGAATTCCCTTGCTCTTGCGAATATGCTGTAAACCGAACTCATCCAACATCTCCTCCAAGCGGTGACGCTGGTAATCCTTCGGTAAATTACTCATCTCCAAAACGGCCTTAATATTATCCTCCACACTCAACTGCCGGAACACGGAAGCTTCCTGGGCAAGATACCCCACTCCAAGCTGGGCTCGACGATACACGGGTTCCGTCGTGATCTCCGTGTCATCCAAGAAAATACGTCCCCCATTCGGTTTAATCAATCCCACTATCATATAAAATGACGTGGTCTTTCCTGCCCCGTTCGGTCCCAATAACCCGACGATCTCCCCTTGTTCCACGTTCACGGAAACTCCTTTTACCACCGTACGGCTCTTGTATTTTTTTACTAAGTCCTCAGCTCTTAATTTCATATCTTACTATTTTACCGCGCTAAGATAGTCTTTTACAATTGAAAATTGAAAATTGAAAATTGAAAAATATCAGAAATTTAGATGTAACGAGAAATTGATAGCGAAATTATCCACATCCTGCCCCGAACGATCCCCGCGATGCGTTAACCGCCAGATAGCATCCACCCGGATAAAACGAAAAATATTCTCAATACCGACTCCAGCTTCTATATAAGGTTTCGACACGGAAGACATCCCCTCCGGGAACCGGAAAATAGCATCCGTGTTAGGCAGACTACCGTTATTCTTATCCGACAACGTACCCCACAAAGCCTTCACGGTTGCCACCTCTCGCCATTTCAGCCGTTTCATCAACGGAATCTTGCTCAAGAAAAATCCTTTAAAATGATGCTCCCAGAACACGGCTCCCCATAGATCGGATGCGAACTCGTAGAAATTCATACAAGAGAAAGCGTAAGGATCATAAAAATAGGTGGCATTCCCCTCGTGTAACTTCAACAACGGATAAGGAACCTTGTTAAATATCTTTCCCCCGGATAACATAATATCACTGTACCCTAACGGGGCAATATTAAAATCATGTTTCACGGACAATTCCAGACGGTAATACTCGTAATCCCCGTTCAATATATCTTTCAACCCTGCTACCAAATCAATTCCTACGATCGGGAAATCCGACCCCATGGAAACTTTATCAAAGGTCTGCCGCACGACAATCTCATTTCTGGACAAACGCGTTCCTAAACGGAACTGAGTGGTATGAATCTGATCCACGACCTCCCCGTTCGGGCGGACAAAATCAACGTATTTAGTGGGGAACATCTGGCGGTATTCCAAGGCAAAAGAATTCGAAAATCCCTGCCACCACTCTTTCTCGTAATGCACGTCAAATGAATTAATCAACGTCAACTTTTCATTATTTCCCCTAGAAAAGATGGAACTTAATATATTACCCGTGGTAAAGGCATTTTCGCTCGCCCCTAACTGCAACACGTCATGTTTCCCGCTAAAAGTCAACTTAGAAGTCGGTTGATTATTAAAGATATACTCGACAGTCCCGCCTCCTTTAAACTCCCCGTCTTTCGTACTGTACGCCCCATACCCGGAAAGTCGCACGTGTTTACTGAAATCACTCGTGGTCTTCACCCCCAGTTGAAAACGACACCCCTCCAGCTTGTTAAAACTGACCAACTTATAATAAGGTCCGAAACCAATATATTTCGTGTTATAATATCCCAACAGAGCTGTTTGGATAATATCGTATATATTTTTATATAGCGGGACATTCTTAATCGAGTCCACCATATTATATATATTCTGCTCTTTTTCACTTAACTCGTAAGGACGCACCGATTGCCAGTAATTTTCATCACTTTGAAGTACATCCTTATTAATAATCACATCATTATCCAACTTCTGTATCTCGGTAGGAATATCCTCATTTATCCGCACATTAGAGTAGTCTATCTGACGATGTCCCATAAACGAGATTAACTTGGACGAATCCTTCATCTGCACGGTAAAATCGGCCAATATCTTGTCCTGTTTTAAAAACCAGGTGGAATCGTTTATCAACTCGTTCGTGTTCTCGATAGCCAAATCCCGAATCCAATTCACATTCAACCCTTTCGCCATTCTCAACCGGGCAGATTCCAACGCCCATGTCGTCGAGTCAATATTTACCTCCCCGTCAAATACCGGGGTTGACTTTCCTTTAGGGTGAAAACGGATCTTGTATATCTTTCGCCCCTCCTTCTGAACACTATCCACCAGAAAATACTTGTAATACATCAACCCGTGTTCGCTCAACGGGCTGGCGAAATTCACCTCGAATATATTAATGTAATTATCATACAAGTTGACATTCACATGTAGATGCCCCGTGAACTGGGCCAGACTGTAATCCTCCTCGATACCCGAAATCCGGCTCGCTTTCACGATCTCTCTTGATAATTTAGGAGAACGACGATAGTAATAATCCGCCGAAGCCTCGGAAATCATCACGGGTAAATAGGCCTTTCCCGTGATGGCCGAAGTGTCCATATACTGGAAAATAAATCCGAAATTTTTCTGTAACTTCTTATTTTTAAACTCCGGTTTCATGTTCGCAATATCCAGTTCCATCTTCGTATAAGTGGTATAACTGTACGATTCCTTCTCGGCCGGGTTATTTTTTTTCTTATTCTTTGAAATATTCCGCAAGATCGCGTGAGCCGGATTCTCTCCGGGTTTTACCTTCACCTCGTCCAAATGAGTCACGATCGGTACCAGTTTAAAATCAATCGTGTTGAAAGCTCCTTTCTTGACAGCCACGGTCTGGCGTTCATAAGAGACAAAAGATGCCATAATTTCGCTGACCTCCTCCCGTGTCTCAATATCATAATTCCCATCGAAATCAGTCGTGACCCCAATCGTGGTACCCACAAACACGATACTCACCAATGGCATCGGCTCCCCCGTTTCTGCATCCACTACTTTTCCTCGAACCTTCGTTGTCTGCGCCTCTGCAACAGACACCCACGCCAATAACAACAAGACAAAACACAACTTCAAATATTTCATTACAAAAAAATTTACGATTTCAGATTCACGATTTCAGATCAGGAACAACCATTCAAGATGAAGATAATACCTCATTATAAATCATCAATCACAAATCATACATTAAACCACTCCTTCACGCAATATGTCGTGTATGTGAACCATTCCTTTGTAATGACGATCTTTATCAACAACAACCAGTTGAGTGATACTATTCTGTTCCATCATCCGGTAGGCATTATACGCCAGTTCGTCCTCCGATATTGTCTTGGGAGATTTTGACATGACATCCTTTGCCGTCAACCCGTCCACATCATCGTATTTCTCCATCATCCGCCGCAAGTCACCATCCGTGATAATTCCTTCCAAACGTTCTTCCCCATCCACGATAGCCACCGCTCCCAAACGTCCTTTCGACATGGCCAAGATCACGGGGCGGATTCCCGCTTCTCTCGTAATGCAAGGCCGATTCGTTCCATCGTAAACATCCGACACCCGCGTGTACAAACGCTTTCCTAAACTTCCGCCCGGATGGAATCTCGCAAAATCCCTACTTGAGAAACTGCGACACTCTACCAAACACATTGCTAATGCATCTCCCAGCACTAACTGTGCCGTAGTTGAATTTGTCGGAGCTAAATTTAAAGGACAAGCCTCTTTTTCCACTTTCGCTTTCAGCACATAAAGCGAGTTCTTAGCCAGAAAAGAGTCCGTATTTGACACCATTGCCACGATATTATTATTTCCGTTATTCCGTATCAACGGGATCAAAACTTTTATTTCCGGAGTGTTTCCACTCTTAGAAACACAAATTACCACATCCTCTTCCCGAATCATTCCCAAATCACCATGAATAGCATCCGCAGCGTGCATAAACACAGCCGGAGTTCCGGTGGAATTCATCGTTGCCACGATTTTTGTCGCGATAATTGCACTTTTTCCAATACCAGTGATAATCACCCGCCCCTTATTTTCATAAATTAATCTAACGACCGCCTCAAAATCATCATCGATGTAGTTTATCAAATTTTGAATAGCTACTGTCTCATCTTGAATCACTTTGCGCGCAACCGATTTTATATCTACCATGATTATCTAATTATAAATATTCATTCAAAAGTCGTCCTTAAAGCAAAAAAAGAAAAAAACTATTGCACTTATCATTTTTTGCTATAACTTTACTAGGGACAAAAGTATCATTTTTTATGATAGCTCAAAAACGAGTGATGATAGATTTATTATAGAAGATTTTGTTTGTAGAAACAAATTAAGTTATAAATTTGCGCACCCGTGTAAAAATGGGGTGTGTGAAAATAAAAAAAACAATGGGATTGCAAATAGATTTACATGCTAAATTAAAAGAGTATTTCGGCTTTGATAACTTCAAAGGGAACCAGGAGCAGATAATAAAGAACGTCCTCGCCGGAAACAACACGTTTGTACTGATGCCAACGGGGGGAGGAAAATCTTTGTGTTACCAGTTACCAGCCTTGATACTTGACGGAACAGCAATAGTGATATCACCACTAATTGCTTTAATGAAAAACCAGGTTGATGCTATGCGCTCATTCAGCGCATCGGAGGGAGTTGCCCACTTCATGAATTCGTCTCTTAGCAAAAATGATATTCTAAAGGTGAAAGAAGACGTGTTGAGTGGTAAAACAAAACTATTATATGTAGCCCCAGAGTCACTGACCAAAGAGAGTAATATTGAATTCTTACGGAAAGTACATATTTCCTTCTTTGCGGTGGACGAAGCACACTGTATATCCGAATGGGGACACGATTTCCGTACCGAATATCGCAAGATCAGACCGATCGTGGAGCAAATCGGAAAAGCGCCGATTATCGCTTTAACAGCAACCGCTACCCCGAAAGTCCAACACGATATTCAGAAAAACCTGGATATGCTGGATGCCCAAGTGTTCAAGTCTTCCTTTAACCGTTCCAACCTCTATTACGAGGTTCGTCCGAAGGTAGACCCGACAAAAGATATTATCAAATTCATTAAAAACAATGAAGGCAAATCAGGTATTATCTACTGTCTGAGCCGTAAAAAAGTGGAAGAACTCACGGAAGTCCTTTGCGTGAACGGAATCAAGGCTGCTTCCTACCACGCCGGGATGGATGCCTCGGCCCGTAGTGCCAATCAAGACAAATTCCTAATGGAAGAAGTCAATGTCATCGTGGCAACAATCGCTTTTGGTATGGGTATTGACAAACCGGACGTACGATTCGTCATCCATTATGATATTCCGAAAAGTCTTGAGGGATATTACCAGGAGACCGGAAGAGCCGGACGGGACGGAGGTGAAGGATATTGCTTGACATTTTACAGCTACAAAGACATCCAAAAACTGGAAAAGTTCATGCAGGGTAAACCGATTGCCGAACAGGAAATTGGGAAACAACTTCTCATGGAAACCGTTTCCTACGCAGAAACTTCTCTTTGCCGCAGAAAAGTACTGTTACACTACTTCGGTGAAAACTATGATGAAGAAAATTGCGGGGCCTGTGACAACTGCCTGTTCCCGAAGAAAGAATTCGAAGGAAAAGAATACTTGATCGATGCCTTAAATGCCATCCTTGAAGTAAAAGAGAAATTCAAGGTGGACCATATGGTAAATATTCTTCTCGGGGAAACCGATTCCATGATAAAATCGTATCATCATGATGAACTGGAATCTTTTGGTGTCGGTTCTGAAAAGAACGCACAGTTCTGGAACATGGTATTCAGACGCGCTTTAATTGCTAATTATATAGAAAAAGATATTGAACAATACGGGGTCATAAAATTAACTGAAAAGGGCCACGAATTTTTAAAAGAACCTAAAGACTTTATGCTGATGGAAGATCATAATTTTGAAGAATCAGAAGAGAAACTTCAGGAAAAAGGGGGAGTATCAGCACTCGACAACACTTTATTTGCCATCCTGAAAGATTTACGGAAAAAGATTGCCAAGAAGAACAATCTACCACCGTACGTGATTTTCCAAGATCCGTCCCTAGAGGATATGTGTACCAACTACCCGATCACGTTGGAAGAACTGGCCAACATTCAAGGTGTAGGCACAGGGAAAGCTCAAAAATACGGACAGGAATTCGTAGAGGTAATCAAACAATACGTTGAAGACAACGAGATCGAAAGAGCGCAAGACTTGGTGGTTAAAACTGTTGCCAACAAATCGAAATTCAAAGTATATATCATTCAAAATATTGACCGCCAAATTGATTTGGAAGACATTGCCTCTGCAGAAGGCCTTACCTTCGAAGAACTGATCAAAGAAATGGAAGCCATCGTTTTCTCCGGGACCAAACTTAACATTGATTACTACATCAACCAAATTCTGGATGAAGAACAACAACAAGAAATCATGGACTACTTCATGGAAGCCAAAAGCGACAATATTGGAGATGCCTATGATGAATTCGAAGGCGACTACTCTGAAGAAGATCTTCGTCTGATGCGACTGAAACTACACTCCAAACATGGAAATTAAATAAAAAGCGACCTAAGGTCGCTTTTTTTATTCCATCCGATCAATCATCACATCCGGCAAATGCTGTATAAACTGGAATAGCAAAGTTTCATCTCCAGTCTTATGGGTTCGAATAACCATCGTCACCCGGTAAGTAGTCATATCTCCCAACTTGGACGACTCGGTAGAGTAAGAACTGATCGTATGCTTTTTACGCTTTATCTCATCGGTAACCTCCTTGATCACCTCTTGACTTGTTGTCGTAAATATTAACAATACATTTCTCTGGCTAATCTTTTGGAAAATATATCCTAAACCTTCCAACCCCAACAAAGTCAACAACATCGCACTGATTCCCAGCCAATATTGTCCGGCTCCAACTGCAAGTCCAATGGCAGAAGTAGCCCATATCCCGGCAGCCGTGGTCAATCCTCTCACGAATAACTTCTGGATAATAATAGTCCCCGCCCCCAAAAAACCGATACCACTCACCACTTGAGCCGCAATACGACTCGGGTCAAGACCGATCCCCGTATTCCCAAGAATATCCCAAAAACCGTATTTTGACACGATCATAAAAAGCGCACTACCTAAGGCCACCAGAAAATGAGTCCTAAATCCCGCCTCCTTCGCCCGGTATTCACGATCCAAACCTATGATGGCCCCTAAAACTCCGGCCACTAACAACCTAAAGAAAAAATCCCATGTCATCATATCCGTATCTACTTTACTCTATTCTTATCTTCACACAAAGATAAACCAATCTACGCAAAATTGCGTATGAAAGATACAATACGATTGAAAAACTTCATTAACCCAACAACAAGACATGACATTGTTACTCGTAATTCTGTTTATTAGCGGCTACATTCTGATCGCCCTCGAACATCAGACCGGAATCAGTAAAAGTGCCATAGCACTCCTTCTAGGAATACTATTATGGACTTTCATCCCACATACTGACAATGAAATTATTAACCACCTCGGAGATACCGCCGAGATTTTATTTTACCTGCTCGGGGCCATGACAATCGTGGAATGGATTGACACCCACAACGGGTTCACCTTGATCACGAACCATATCACCACACGCAATAAACGAAAATCATTGTGGATCATTGCCTTGATTACTTTTATCATGTCTTCTGTACTCGACAACTTAACCACAGCCATTGTCATGATCATGTTACTTCGCCGCCTAGTTAACGAGCAACAAGAACGATGGATATTCGGAAGTATCGTTATTATTGCCGCAAACGCAGGTGGAGCATGGACCCCGATAGGAGACGTTACCACGATTATGCTTTGGATTAATGACAACATAACCTCTCTGAATGTTATCCACCACCTGTTCCTTCCAAGCCTGATTTCATTAATTATTCCATTGGTCATCATGACTTTCCGGTTACAAGGAGAAACACAGCCTCAACAAGCAACAAACACGAACACAACCTTAGCCATCAGTCGCAGAGAACAAATGACAATCCTAAGCGTCGGTATTGCCAGCCTCCTATTCGTTCCTGTTTTTAAAGAATTCACGAATCTCCCCCCATTCATGGGAATCATGCTAGCTTTAGGAGCCGTGTGGACATACACGGAAATTCTCTATAATCGAAAAAGAAACCTTTCCCCGGAAAAGATACACCGGATTCCATCCATACTTACAAAAGTTGATTACAGCACCCTCCTATTCTTCTTGGGAATCCTTATGGCTGTCGCTGCCTTACAAATAGCAGGCATACTTGACCAAATGTCCACGTTCTTAAATGACAAAATACACAACGTTTACCTAATAAACATGATCATAGGTTTTCTTTCCTCTGTGATCGATAATGTTCCACTTGTCGCTGCCGCCATGGGGATGTATCCCTTGACTCACACAAGCGGTGCCTTATCACCATACCTCATGAATTTCACGACGGATGGAACATTCTGGGAACTCCTTGCATATTGTTCGGGAATCGGTGGCAGCATCCTAATCATTGGTTCTGCAGCCGGAGTTGTCGTTATGGGCATGGAACGCATCAATTTCATGTGGTACATGAAACACATCACCTGGATTGCAATCCTCGGTTATCTGGCCGGAATCGGTGTATATTACCTACAATCTCTTGTATAAAGAAAAAAGACCGTCCTGCCCAAACAGCAAGACGGTCTTTCTATTTTATCGAAATATTCTTTACTCCATATAGCGAATAATCGTTTGTTCTCGATCCGGTCCCACAGATACAATCTTGATCGGAACCCCGGTCTCCTCTTCCAAGAATGCCAAATAATTATTGAACTCTTCCGGAAATTCATCCTCTGAAGTCATTTTTGTCATATCACATTTCCACCCCGGTAACTCGGTATAGATCGGTTTTACTCCTTCCGTAATGTCATACGGGAAATAATCAACCTCTTCTCCATTCACCTCGTAAGCAACACAAGCAGAAATCGTGTCAAAAGTATCCAGCACGTCACTCTTCATCATGATTAACTGGGTTACCCCATTAATCATGATAGCATATTTCAACGCCACCAAATCTACCCATCCACAACGACGTTTACGACCAGTTACGGCTCCAAACTCATGGCCCAACTCACAAAGTTTTTCTCCCGTTTCGTTTTCCAGTTCCGTTGGGAATGGTCCGCTACCTACGCGGGTACAATATGCTTTGAAGATGCCATAAACCTCCCCGATACGATGAGGAGCAACACCCAATCCCGTACAAGCCCCGGCACAAACCGTGTTGGACGAGGTTACAAAAGGATAAGAACCAAAATCTATATCCAGCATGGTTCCCTGAGCCCCTTCGGCCAAAATGGATTTTTCATCATCCAGCAATCGGTTAATCTCATGTTCACTATCCACCAACTCGAATTGTTTCAGATATTCGATTCCTTCCAACCACTCTTTCTCCGCTACCGCTAAATCGTAAGCAAAGTTTAAACTTTTCAATATCTGTTCGTGACGAGCCTTCGCCTTCGCATATTTTATATCGAAATCATGTAGAATATCACCTACACGAACACCGTTTCTACTAATTTTATCCGTGTATGTCGGTCCGATCCCTTTTCCGGTAGTCCCCACTTTAGCATCACCCTTGGCAGCCTCGTAAGCAGCATCAAGAAATCGATGGGTCGGCAGAATCAGATGTGCCTTTTTGGATATATGAAGTCTTTTTTTCAAATCATGACCAGACGCCGCCAATGCTTCTGCTTCCGCTTTAAACAAAGCAGGATCGATCACGACACCATTACCGATGATATTGACTTTATCTCCTTGAAAAATTCCGGATGGAATGGAACGAAGTACATATTTCTGACCTTCGAATTCAAGCGTGTGCCCTGCATTAGGCCCTCCTTGAAAACGAGCCACGACATCATAGTTCGGGGTTAACACGTCAACTACTTTTCCCTTACCTTCATCTCCCCACTGTAATCCCAACAATACATCTACTTTCATCTGATACTATATTTTTATGAAACAAACGTGCAAAATTAATATTTATTTCTTACCTGCCAACTTACAATTGCTGCAAATACCATAAATATAAAGCATATGATGATGAACGGTAAAATCATACTTTTCTTCCACGTGTTCGACGATTTCTTCCAACCGTGAATCAGCGAATTCCTCCACTTTCCCGCACACCTTGCATACAATATGTTCATGTTTCCGGTTATTGTATGCTCGTTCGAATTGAGCTATATTATTCCCGAACTGATGTTTGATCACCAGCTTACATTCCAACAACAAATCTATCGTATTGTACAATGTTGCACGACTAACCCTGTAATTTTTATTCTTCATAAATACGTACAAGGATTCTATATCAAAGTGCCCGGAATGAGAATAAATCTCATCTAAAATAGCGTATCTCTCTGGCGTCTTGCGATGCCCTTTCTGCTGCAGGTAAGTGGTAAAAATCTCTTTTACCGTCTCCTTTATTTTTTCCATTGAGTCCAAAGCTAATTCTATTTACAACATCGCTAAGTTACAATAATTATCCGAAGTTCTATCTTTATTTAGACAAAATTTAATTTAGACATCTAAATTCTCTACCCGAGAAACGTTCTCCACACCCTTCAGAGATGCGATCTTCATCATTAAATTATTCAAGTCGGCCGTGTTATGCACGTACAAATGGATCATCCCCTCGAAAATCCCATCCTTGGTTTCAAAATGCACCGTCCTCATGTTCACGTTACTCTCTTTTGATATAATCATCGTAATATCACTCACGATTCCGATGCTATCAATACCGTTTAATTTGATCACGGCAAGGAAAGACATGATCTTGTGACTGACCCATTTCACGGGAACAATTTTGTCCCCGTAACTGGACATCAATCGGATTGCCTCCGGGCATTTCCGTTTATGCACAGTAATCTTATCCCCATCAATCTTCATGCCAACAACATCGTCACCCGGGATAGGGTTACAGCACGGAGCAATGATAAAATCAGAAGCATCATCGATAATATCATTAATTACTTTCCCCTTTTCTTCTTCTTTCTCTTTATCCGGCACGGGCTTATCCTTGTCGCTCTTGAAGAACTGGAGTTTCCAATACTTGACAAATTTATTTTCTGACTTCTTCTTTAAGGCTTTACGCACCTCCTCTATGTCCAAATGTCCTTTAGCAAGACTCACGTATAGATCATCTTTATGCTGCAACTTCAAATGTAATAAAGCCTTATTCAGATTTTCCGCCCCGAAAGGCAATTTCATATCTTCCAGCAATTTTTCAAACATGGTAGTTCCGATACGAATTTGCTCTTTTTTCTCTCTCCGGAAAACCATAAGTATATTATTCCGAGCCTTAGCAGTAACGATAAAATCAAGCCAATCACTCTGTGGCTTCTGTTTATCGCTGGTCAGCACCTCAACCTGGTCGCCACTCTGTAACCGATGACTCATCGGGACCAGTTTGTGATTCACCTTACCGCCTATACATGAATTCCCGATCTCCGTGTGAATATCATAAGCAAAGTCCAAAACAGAAGCTCCTTTCGGAAGTGTTCTCATCTCCCCCTTCGGGGTAAACACCCGGATCTCCTTGGCAAAAAGATTAAGTTTAAATTCATCTAAAAATTCCAACGCATCAGTTCCCGGCTGCTCCAACATCTCCTTGATACCCGCCAACCACTTGTCCACCTCGTTACTCGCTTCGGCATTATCCCCCTTGTATTTCCAGTGTGCAGCCAATCCCTTCTCGGCGATCTCATCCATTCGACGAGAACGAATCTGTACCTCTATCCACTTTCCTCCAGGCCCCATGACGGTAAGATGTAACGCCTCGTAACCATTAGCCTTCGGAACACTTACCCAATCCCGAATTCTCTCCGGCTTCGGACTATACATATCAGTAATCAACGAGTAAATATTCCAACATTGCCATTTCTCCGGTTGATTATCCTTCGGATCGAACACGATCCTCACGGCAAGCAAATCATATATCTCTTCAAAAGAAATGTGCCTACGCTGCATCTTGGACCACACAGAATAGACACTTTTCGTTCGTGCTGTTATATCATAATGATACCCACTCTCTGTTAAACGCTCCCGAATCGGAGCAATAAATTGCTGATACAAACCGGTATGTTCATCCCGGTAATCATGAATTCGTTTCTCCAGTTCCTGGTATTCAACCGGATTCTCGTACTTCAGACTCAAATCCTCTAACTCCGTCTTGATCGCATGCAATCCCATACGATGCGCCAAGGGGGCATATATATAGAGTGTTTCACTCGCTATCTTCACTTGTTTATGTTCCGGCATGGAATCAAGCGTTCGCATATTATGCAAACGGTCAGCAATCTTGATCAGAATTACCCTCACATCATCTGCTAACGTCAGAATCATCTTACGAAAACTCTCGGCCTGCTTGGTCGTATTAGACCCCATAACCTCGCTAATTTTCGTCAACCCGTCAACGAGTGAAGCTATTTTAGGGCCAAAAAGATTGGCAATATCCTCCACCGTGTAATCGGTATCTTCCACCACATCATGCAGGAGTGCAGCTACAGCCGATTTCGTACCCAATCCGATCTCCTTTACCGCAATCTTCGCCACGGCCAAGGGATGCAATATATAAGGTTCCCCTGACTTACGTCTAACTCCTTGATGAGCTTCCCGGGCAAATTCAAATGCCCTGCGAATCATTTTCACACTCTCCTCAGTCGTCCCCTTTCGCAAAGATTTTATCAAATCATCGAAAGCCGTTTCAATCATTTCCTGCTCGTCCATAACCTAAAACAATTTTAAATTTTAGATTTTAAATTTTAGATAGAAGAAGACAGCGATTCCATTCATTCTAAATTCTAAACTTTAAATTCTAAATTATTGAATCTCTATTTTTACAGTTCTACATGCCGGGATGTCACTTCCGCCTGCATAAATAGCGCTGCCATCTTATCAAACATTCCACCTTTCTCCGTGGTCAAGAATTCAATCTGCCCCCCCCGGGAAAGTTCTCGTTCCATCTCCGGGTGCCGACACAAATAGTCTTTCAAACTTCGTGCTACAATTTCACCCTGCTGGATGACGGTTATCCCTTCCGGAATAAAGCGGTCAATAACACTTCTCAACAACGGATAATGCGTACAAGCCAACACGAGAGTGTCAATCTGCGAATCAGCTTGCAGAATTGTATCTATATACTTCTGTACAAAGAAAGCCGCCCCCGGAGAATTCATCTCGTTATTCTCCACGATCGGCACCCACATGGGACAAGCCTGCTGCGTGACCAGAAATCCCTTCTCCGAATGAATTTTGGCAATCTCCAACAAATACGACTCAGACGCCACGGTCCCCGAAGTTGCCAAGATACCGATATGCCCATTCCCGGTAAAATCCGCCACAGCCTCGACGCTGGGACGAATAACCCCTAACACTCTTCGTTGAGGATCTATCTGGGGCAAATCGACTTGCTGTATCGTCCGTAGTGCTTTCGCCGAGGCCGTGTTACAGGCCAGAATAACCAGCTTACACCCCATCCCGAACAACTTTAAAACCGCCTCTCGCGTGTACTTGTAAACAACATCAAAAGAACGAGTTCCATAAGGTGTACGGGCATTATCTCCCAAGTAAATATAATCATACTCAGGCATCTCTTTTACAATATCTTTCAATATCGTCAATCCCCCATATCCGGAATCAAACACCCCAATCGGACAAGACATATGTCTATTATATTAAATTTATAGCTGCTAATATACCTTTTATTCCCAAAGAATGCAAAAAAAAAGCCGCCCAAAGGGCGACTTTATTTCATTATATATATAAATTATTGAATACCTAATTTTTTCTTTACCAGCGGTAACACATCCTCACTATTATCAGCCATGTACAATAATGCACCTTGACCAAAATTAGGAGTTGCAGCAAAAATATAAGTGAAACCACCTTCTTTACCTACGGCTTGAACTGCATTTTGAATTTTAGTAATAATCGGCGCTAATAAATCTTCCTGAGTCTTAGCCATTTGTTCTTGAGCTAATTGTTGAAAGTTTTGAATTCTCTCTGCCAATCCTTGAATTTCTTGTTCTTTAGCTGTACGGCTTAATTCAGTCAGTGTTTTAGCATTGGCCTGATATTCTTGCATCAATTTTTGATAATTCTCGTGCATTGCAGTCAATTCTTTTCTAATCTCTTGCTCCTTAGCTGCTAAATCATCCTGTGCCTTTTTAAACTCCGGCATACTTGTCATCACCTTTTGAACATCAAGATGACCTAACTTAATTGGTTTTGCAGTTTGAGCAGAAGTAGCAAAAGCAGCAAACATAAATGCTACTAAAGCAAATAATTTCAACGTATTCTTCATAATGTTTGTCTTTAAAATGATCTACAAAAGTAATAAAATAAAATTCCTTTTCCTAGCCTACATACATAATGTATGCAAAGAAGCTCAAAATTATTTAGAGATTCAGTGATTTACGATTATGTGATTGTATTAAATCACGAAACCTGCAATCACTAAATCACTCCATTTCTAAAATTCTTGTCCTAACACAAAGTGGAATTGTGAACCACCAGCACCACTACGTCCCGGCACATCGTCAAATCCATACCCCCAGTCAATACCGAGCAAACCAAACATCGGGAGGAATACACGCAAACCGACGCCGGCAGAACGATACAAATTGAAGGGTTCAAAATCTTTCAACTCGTACCAAGAGTTACCTGCTTCCAAGAATCCTAAAGCATAAATCGTTGCTGATTGTGCCAAAGAAATCGGGTAACGCAACTCCATCGTGAACTTGGAATACAAGCTTGCATCTGAAGATTTCGGGGCAATAAAAGATGAACCGGCATTAGTCAATGATCCGTTTTCATAACCGCGCAATCCCACGTATTCTCTACCATACAAGCTATATCCTGACATTCCGTCACCACCCATCTCGAATCCCTCGAACGGAGATTTTTTGTTCTTATCATAGTAACCCAAGTACCCGTACTGTGCCGAAGCATACAACACTAACGGACGTTTCTCACTACGAGTCAACGGCATGAAAATCTTTCCGCTGAATTTCCACTTATGATATTCGATCCATCTATACTTCACTTGATCCTTCTCTGCCTCGAAATGACGGTTTGAGAACAAGGAATACGGCGGGGTCAATGTCAATGAGAATGTGAATTCACTACCCATTCTTGTAAACAGCGGGTTGTCAATAGAACTTCTCTTGATAACCGTTGCGATAGACAAGTTATTAGAGTTACCATCACTGAAGATATAATACGGCCAATTCTTCAACTGATAACGCTGGAACGAAATCTCATTATACATCGTAAACCAGTTATCCGGCCAGTTAATTCGTCGTCCTAATCCCACGCTAAGACCGTAAGTCAACATTAACTGACGAGAGTCGTACATCTGAGAAGTATTACTCATATAATAAGAGTTCCGGTAACTACTGGAATATCCCGTTTGCCGAGAGAAATACAATGATACACTCAATGAATTCGGCTTTCTTCCACCTAACCAAGGTTCACGGAAAGACAAACTGAAAGAAGTATAGTATTTACCATTCGTCTGAGCCTTCAAACTAAACGTCTGACCATCTCCCTGCGGCAGAGGCCGGTAAGAATCCCAATTAAATATATTACGAATAGAGAAGTTCGTGAAGGTCAATCCCACAGAACCAATGATCATACCGGCTCCCCAACCTCCGGAAAGTTCGATTTTATCATTCGCTTTTTCAACTAAACCAAATACGACATCAGCCGTTCCTGCCTCTGCATTCACATTTGCCAAATCGGGTTTAATCTGCTCCGGGTCAAAATGTCCCATATTCGCCAACTCTCTGGCACTTCGTATAATATCCTCACGACTGAACAATTCTCCCGGGTAAACATATAGTTCCCGACGAATTACATGCTCGTGCGTTCGATTGTTTCCTTTGATGATTACTTTATTAATCGTCGCTTGAGGACCTTCAACTACCCGGACTTCCAAGTTAATGGAGTCTTCTCCGGATATAGTCTCCACCGGGACTAACCGGGAGAACAGGTAACCATTATTCTGATATAGATTAGAAACAGCATCATCATCAGATGTCATTCGTTCCTCAAGATATTTACTATTATAAACATCACCTTTCTTGATATTCAACACATCACTCAAAACATCTGAACCATAAATGGTGTTACCCACCCATGTAATATTATTGAAATAGTATTTGTTTCCTTCTTGTACATCAATATAAATTTTTACCCGCTTAGGTGAAATCTGTACCACGCTATCCGAAAGGATCACAGCATCCCGGAAACCTTTCTCGTTATACTTATCAACAAGAAGGAATTTATCTTCATCGTAATTTTTTTCTATATAATTAGCCGACTTGAAGAAATTACGAAGAGATTTCTCTTTCGTTTTTTTCATAGCTCCTTTCAGACGCCCATCTTTCATTAACTTGTTTCCGGTAATGATAATCTCGTCAATCTTGATTTTGTTATGTTTTTCCACGATAGCATCCAAGATCACGAAATTACTATGGTCCGGATCATCACGTTGAATAATCCTGATATTCGTGTTATAATATCCCTTTTCTTTCAGATACTTCTCGATCTGCATCTTTAGATTTGACTTCATCAAATCTGTCACCTGGGCACCCGGTAACAAATTCATCTTTTCCTTGATTTTATTCTCCTCTGCTTTTTTCAGCCCGACATAATTAATCTTGGAAAGTTTATGACGCTCCTTTATATATAAAGCCAAATAAACTTTATCCCCTTCGATCTTATCTATGGCAATAGATACATCTGAAAAGATTCCATGCCCATACAATCTCTTAATTGCACGAGTGATTGTTTCTCCGGGAATCTGTACCGCCATCCCGATTGACAATCCAGCCATCTGTGCCAAATAATCCTCATCATAATTCTCCCCTCCCCCAACAGCTCGCACTCCAGCTAGTTCGTAAGTTTTAGGCGAAGAATAAAAAATATCATATTGTTGTGTCGTATCTGCGACTTGGGCCTTTGCCCCATAAACACACAGTATAAAGATTAATAAAAGCGTTATTTTTCCTGTCATCTGAGTCACTTTTTTAGTTGCTCTCCGGTTAACCCGAATCGTCTTTCTCTTTTTTGAAAATTACGAATGGCCAAATATAAGTCTTCTTTTTCAAAATCGGGCCAAAATTTATCAAGAAAATATAGTTCAGTATACGCTAATTGCCATAAAAGGAAATTACTAAGCCTACATTCACCACTTGTTCGGATCAATAAATCGGGATCAGGGATTCCCGACGTCGTCAGGTAAGTGGAAAAATCTGCGTCTGTAAATGCCTCAACATCTTCTATTTTGCCATCCCGCACATCTTGAACTATCCGCTTGGCCGCTGTCAAAATCTCCCATCTTGCCCCATAACTTAATGCCAACACTAGAGTTAACCCGGTATTAGATGCCGTTCTCGTTATTAATCCCTGTAACTTGTTATATACCTCTTCCGGCAAATCCGACAAATTCCCGATAGCCTTCACCCGGACTTGTTTTCTCATCAAATTATCAGTTTCAGCCAAAATAGCATCCACCATCAAACCCATCAACACGTCTATCTCTTTCTTCGGACGATTCCAGTTCTCTATCGAAAAAGCATATAAAGTCAAATACTTCACCCCGATCTCCCCGGCAGCCTCCATTGCTGTTCTTACCGCATCTACTCCTTTTTTATGACCTTCCCATCTCTCCAAACCGTGACTTTTGGCCCACCTTCCGTTTCCATCCATAATAATTGCCACGTGTTCCGGTATATTCTCTTTATCCATAATTAATTGAAAATTGAAAATTGAAAATTGAAAATTACTTTTCACTCTCCAATAAAATTAACCCTATTATTTAAAATTGTTTCAACTTTTATCTTTCTTGTTTCTCTTGTCCTCGCCCCAATTCAATTTATTCCGTAACGTGTCGTAATAACTATGATCAGGCATTTTCACAACATTCATTTTAAAATCGCCCGAAGATATAAATAATTCGTGATTATCCGACATTCTTTGCATACGAGAATCAGCACTCAACATGAAGTCTCCTGAACGACTCTCAACTTTTAAACGGATTTGCACATTACCGGGCAAAATCAAGGGACGCATATTCAAATTATGCGGGCTTACCGGAGTTATGATCAAGTTATCGCAACCAAAAGCCACGATCGGTCCCCCGCAACTTAACGAGTAGGCAGTAGACCCGGTAGGCGTGGCCACGATCACGCCATCAGCCCAGTATGTGGTGAGATATTCTTCCCCGATATAAGCATGAACCTTCAACAAAGAGGAACGTTCTGTCTTCAATACACTTATCTCATTCAATGCATAATTAAATTCAGCAAAAGGATTATCTTTCATCTCGAATTTCACCAACGCACGCTGTTCCACGTCAAAGTCTCCGGCACATAACCAATGAATAGCCTGAGGAATCTCTTCTTGAGCTATATTAGCCAAAAAACCCAACCGCCCGCTATTGATGCCCAACACAGGAACACCATGATTTTTCACTCGCATCGCAGAATCAAGAAATGTCCCGTCTCCTCCCACGCTGAACAAAACATCCGTATCCCGATCAACATCCTCCTCATAAAACGCTTGAAACACATCAGAAATACCACATTTTTCCCTCAAAAAATCATAGAAAGGTTTATAACAAGTCAAACAAACCCCTCGCTCATTCAGATCACGCAACATTTGTTTGAAATAAGGATAAAACTCTTCATGAATCACCCGTCCGTAAATCGCAACTTTACTTATTTTTGAACACATCTATTTATTTTAGATTCAATTAATTTAAAACTTCCTACATTTCCATAAACTTCAACAACTGCCCGTAACGATCTTTCATCTCTTCATTCATCTCTTCACCGGAAACAAAAGTATTTTTGATCACATAACGATAACGAATAAAAGTATCCAGAATCGGTTCTATCCGGGCCGTATTCACTTTAAGAGTAATCACCACTTTATTAGAATCCGGCATACACGTAACATAGCAACTCAACACCTTCGCCTCGTTATACTCCACGATTTGGGCGACCTCGGCCAAAGAATAATCAATTTTATTTACTTCCAACACGATAATTCCGCCAGGATCGTCTATACACAAAAGTTTATCAATATTATGCAAGATGTCTGTTAACAAAATAGCTCCCTGATATACCTCTTTTCGGTTCAAAACCGGTACCACCGACAAAAGCCGTGAAGAGGCAACCCCGATAACATCATACATATGTACATCTTCGTAAACGAAAGTCATTTCCCTGGGTATATCCAACTTACCGATCGGATCATGAATACTCCCGTGCGCATACATGATTTCATCAGATAACAACCCCACGTACGTTTCTCCATCCAAGACAGGCAAATGAGACACCCGAAACAAGTCCATCCACCCCAATGCCTGGGCACAAGTATCATCCTTCTTCAATACCGGTACAACATTTGATAGTAAACTTGATGCGATCATATTTATTTCATTTCTCGCCCTAAAGATACATTATTTTCCCCAGTAAATTCCACCCTTAAAATAATTTTCAATTTTCAATATCACCGTTTTCAATTATTTCTATATTTGCCACGTAAATTTAAAAACAGTGAACATCATGTTACCAAAATTTCTTATTGCAGACAATTCCCAGGAAGCACCAGATCTAGTATATGTTGTGCACACGGAAAAGCCTCAATGTATTATTCAATGTGACATGGATGGCTTTTACAGCAACCAGAAAATTTACTGGATTGACGAAGAGCCTCTCTGCACAGACGACATTGAATCTCTCATGGAAGAAGCGGAAGAATTTTTCGAAACCGAATTAGAGAATCAAGAAGAATTATATGACGAAGAAGAAGACAATTAATTGTCTTCTTTCTCGTATAAATAACAAGCTAACAAGTTACAAGTTCACGATAAACACCCATAACCCTCAGAGTCAGAGACTCACCCGGCAGCCTGCAACGCAAAAGACAAATTTTGCTTTCTGCACAATAATTCGTAACTTGCAAAACTATTTACGTACTTACAAACCTGAAATTATGT
Organism: Butyricimonas faecihominis; assembly: GCF_033096445.1. Lineage (NCBI taxonomy): Bacteria > Pseudomonadati > Bacteroidota > Bacteroidia > Bacteroidales > Odoribacteraceae > Butyricimonas > Butyricimonas faecihominis. Next base: position 4,800,441 of record NZ_AP028155.1, on the reverse strand, counting down.
ACACGAAAAGTGATCTCAAACAATTTAAACGCAGGGGAATAAAACCCGAGCAAATTGAAAACCAGCTTGAAAATTTCAAGCAGGGGTTTGATTTTGTACAGATTCGGGATGCGGCAACAATAAACAACGGAATCTACGGTTTGAATGACGAACAAGCCGATGAATTCATCCGCATCTTCGAGGAAAGAATGAATTCATTGAAAATCGTGAAAATGGTTCCGGCCTCCGGTTCCGCATCACGCATGTTCAAAACGCTAAATACGTTTTTCAACACGTACACGGGTAGCGATGAAGACTATTTGAAATTCCGGCAAGACAAGGAACCCGGAAGTATATTCTCGTTCTTCGAGAAATTGAAAGAATTTCCATTCTACCCACACCTAAAAGAGGCTCTTTACAAAGATCGCCTTGATTTAGACAAATTACTCTGGAAGAATCAACTCATTGAAATTCTAGAATACATCCTTACCCCCAAGGGGCTTAATTACAATGCCACACCCAAGGGATTAATTGATTTCCATATTTACAGGGACCATATCCGCACGGCTGTTGAAGAACACTTGGTAGAAGCGGCACTCTACGCCAACGACGGTAAGGAAGCTCATATTCATTTCACGGTATCAGAAGAACATATAGGCAAATTCAAAGCCCTCATGAAATCTGTTCTCAAAAATTACCAGAAAGAATTCAACTTGAAATACGACATTACGTATTCTGTCCAGTCGCCAGCAACAGATACTGTGAGTCTTGATACGGAAGGTAATCTCGTGAGAGACAACGAGGGAAACATCGTGTTCCGCCCCGGTGGTCATGGAGCATTGATTCATAACCTCAATGACCTGAAAGAAGACCTAATCTTCATCAAAAACATTGACAACGTGGCACCCGATCGTAGCAAGGCAGACACAGTAAAATACAAGAAAATCCTTGCCGGAGTTTTGTTAAAAACACAGAACCAGATTTTCAATTACATGAAAATCTTAAGCAAGAAAAACAGTATTACAGACGAAAATTTGAATGAAATCGAGCAATATATCTACGACCACCTCGGTTATAAACCCAAAGAGGGATTAGTTCATACTGACCGTAAGGAAAGAGTCGCTTATTTAAAACAATTACTTGATCGACCATTGCGTGTATGCGGAATGGTGAAAAATGAAGGAGAACCGGGTGGAGGACCGTTCTGGGTTGAAGACCACGAACATGCAACACGCTTGATGATCGTGGAGAGCGCTCAAGTCAACCTGAAAGATCGAAATCAGAAAAAAATATTCACCCAATCAACCCACTTTAATCCCGTGGACATCGTATGTAGTACCTATAACTATAAAGGTAAGAAATATGACTTGGCTAAATACATCGATAACACACAGGGATTCATCACCAGCAAATCACTAGGCGGGAAAGATATTAAAGTTCAAGAACTACCCGGATTGTGGAATGGTGCCATGGCCAACTGGAACACGATATTCGTGGAAGTTCCGCTATCCACCTTCACCCCGGTAAAAACTGTCTTTGACTTGTTGCGTTTTGAACACCGTAACGTGTTTAAAGTAGAATAAATGAATTTAGATTTACGATTTATGATTTCAGGTGATTCATAAATCGTAAATCAAAAATGTTGATTCGTGAAAGGAAATCTAAAATTTAAAATTTAAAATCAAGAAATTAATTTGTTGTTCATGGAGAAGAAAAAGAACTACTTACTATTAGTACTTAGAGGATGTGCCATGGGTGCCGCAGACGTAATCCCGGGTGTTTCAGGAGGTACTATTGCATTTATCACGGGTATCTATGAAGAGTTGATCGAGTCGATTCGGTCAATAAACCTGAAAGCATTACGTTTGTTGGGAACCTTCCAGCTAAAAGAGTTTTGGAAACACATTAACGGAAACTTTTTAATTTCTGTCGTTGCAGGTATTGCCATATCCATATTTTCACTGGCAAAATTGATGAAATACTTGCTAGAAACCCACCCGTTATACATTTGGTCCTTTTTCTTTGGTCTCATCATTATTTCTGCCCTCATGGTTTCAAGAGAAATAAAAAAATGGGATATACTAACCATCACCTCGTTAATCGTTGGCGCCATCATCGCGTACACGATCACGGTTCTCTCCCCAACCAGTACTCCGAATGACTGGTGGTTTATTCTCCTTTCCGGGGCTATCGCCATTTGCGCCATGATCCTACCGGGAATATCCGGTGCCTTCATTCTGTTACTTTTAGGGAAATACGAATACATCATTACCGCCGTCAGCGAATTCAACATTCCCGTTCTACTTACCTTCTTAGTTGGAGCTGTGGCTGGTATAGTCGCTTTCTCACACTTGCTATCCTGGTTATTGAAAAACTATCATGGAATGACAGTAGCCCTATTAACAGGATTCATGGTCGGATCACTCAACAAAATCTGGCCCTGGAAAATTACAGATACAGAACTGGTTAACGGGATTGCTTTTAATGTTGAAAAAAACGTTCTCCCCAATACCTTCGAGCAAGTTAACGGGAGCGATCCTCTTGTATGGCAGGCAATCCTCATGTGTATCATTGGTATTTTACTCATCTGGGGTATTGAAAAACTAGCCGTAGTACTAAAAAAATAGTTCATCAAGGGTTTATAAAGTTCGTCAGGTTCATAAAATGACCGTGTCTTTATCTGCCGTAAAACAGTTGTAGATGAAATACTCCATAGGGAATTATGCCTCCCGAACTTTTTAAACCTTATAAACCTTACAAACTTTATAAACTCCCATGCAACTTTTCGGATTACTCGGTTTTCCTTTGGGACATTCATTTTCAAAGACTTACTTCACGGAGAAGTTCAAGGCAGAAAAAATAGATGCAGAATTTGTGAACTTCGAATCTGATAATATTGAACAGACACTACAAGTCATTAAAACAACCCCCTCGCTAAAAGGATTTGCCGTCACGATCCCTTACAAGGAGAAGATCATTCCCTATTTAGACCATATCAGCGAGGATGCCAGAAAAATCGGAGCCGTTAATTCCGTGAAAGTAGAACACACGATTTCCGGTTCCATCCTAACCGGATACAACACTGACATCTTAGGTTTCAGAGAATCTTTATTAGAATTTATCCAGACACCGCCTACACAAGCTTTACTTTTAGGCACTGGCGGAGCGTCCAAAGCCGTCCGGAATGCACTTGCCTCTTTGGGAATAGAAGTATTCACGGTTAGCCGTACCCCCCATTCTTCCTCTGAAATTTCCTACGACCAAGTTGCCCATTACCTACCCAACACTCCTTTAATTATTAACGCCACCCCCGTGGGGATGTGGCCGTATGTAACCGATTGTCCGGACATTCCTTATCATCTTCTCTCCTCAAATCATTATCTTTTCGACCTTATTTATAATCCGGAAATAACCGAATTCATGCACCGTGGAGAGCAACAAGGAGCACGAATAAAAAACGGCTTACAGATGCTCCATCTGCAAGCCGATTATTCGTGGAAACTCTGGACTACTTAATAGTTCAGAGTATTATTTTAAGAAATAAGCTACTTGTTTCGCCTGAGTCCCCTCACATACTTTGACAGGAGTCATCGGCACGTCATTGTAAGGAATGAATTCCATGACTTGTAACAAAGCATATTGTTCATCTTCACTACAATAAGCCTCCAAGCTTAAATTAGATTGTCCGGAACGGGTCAATGATTGTAAATCATCATACCTATTTTGCTCCAAAATATCATACAATCGTGAGGACTGATTTGCAGCCACATACACTTTATGTTTCTTCAACACCTTTCCCGTTGGTTTGTAAACGTAACGCTCTTTCTTTACCAAAAATGCCACGACTCCCCATGCTGCAACACCTAAACCGATCATAATAACAACAGAAGAAAGCGTATCACTCTGAGCCGTGTTAATATAATTCGCACCATACCAAAGGATTGCAGCACCCAAGATCAACAATGCCAAAGGCTTTATAGGAGATTTTTTCTTTTTTTCTATTTTATCTTTATCTACATTCAAGAGAACATCATCGATATATTCAAATTTACTATCACTCATGACTTTATAATTTTTGTATAATTAAATAGTTTATTTTTTCCACATATTCATGCGTATGTTCTTGTTCCCGAATACAATTCAGTCAAGACACAACTCTACCCGCTAATAATTAACGAGCAGCGTTTTTACAAATAAACCCAAAATCATACAATGATTTCGCGCAACGCAAAGACATAGTATCCAACGTCCTGCTTTAACGCAAAAGAGTCGAGATAATCGTTTTCAATATACCTAAAATAAGGAGTAAAAACCCTTTTATATTCTTCTAAATAAACAGAAATATTATTTTTTTGCAAATAACGAAAAGTCGGTTGCACATTTGTTACATCCTGAACAGTGTTGACCGGTAATGCATTTCCGTTCATCGCCGTCAGCATGGCTAACCGTTCAAAATCATCCTTCTCATGTGAAACAAGTCGCTCTTGCCCCGTTGCCTTTGCTAAATAACGAGTAGAATCTATCCCTTGTCCAAGATAGATTACTGCCACCAAAAGCAACACGCAATATTTCACAAAAACTTTCATTCGATATACCTACAATAATACATGACAAAGGTAAATATTTTTTCGAATATATACTAGTTTTATTCATTCTTTCCCTGCATCAACATTCTCAATGAACTCACAGGAATTGTCAGTTTCACATTCATCTGCTGGCTATAAGGCGGCTGATTAGAATAAAATATCGCACGTATACTAGACACCATCGCCACCATGTTTCCACAATCATCCATGATCGGTCCCCCACTTGACCCCTTGGCGTAATCAACCGTAAGTTCCATCCGGCGTGCAAAGGGATCTTTAGCGTCAGAAGTCGTTGTTCGCATAACCACCCCGTTCGTGTATGCATACGGATATCCTTCCGGATGACTTAACAAATGTACCCCTGTCCCCGCCGGGAGGTCATTTCCCAATGGTATCGGGGTAAGCATATCTCCCCGTGTATCAATCTTGAAGAAAGTCACATCTGCAGCTTTGTTAAAACTCAAGATCTCGGTAATCGGGTATACTCTCCCCTCTTCCGTGGCAACAAACATAATACTATCCCGTGGATTCAACTTAGCTGTTGAGTCCAGAAATTCCCAAAACACATGGTAATTCGAGACACAAATCCCGTCGTTCGATAACACGACTGCCGTTGCCCAGCCTGTCACTCCTTCCGGATGCATCATCGCACGATGATACTTGTTGACAGTCAACACGCTGCCCCTTCTCTTCTCGATCATATCTTGTGGGCTCAATTTTTTCTTCTCTACCCGTTGAGATTCCAACCGGACCGGAGTACTCTCTTTTACCTGCTGAGCCTGCTGCCGTAACACATGCACCCCACGGAATAACGTTTTTACCTCATCCCGTTTCAAAGAATCCAACAGATCTGCCTCCATGTGCGTATAATCACGATACACAACCTCTTTCCCCTCTTGAGCAAGACCATTCACGCCCCCGATCACCACAATAATCATAGTAATACATACTAAACGATAATACTTCCCTATTATATTCATAACACTTATTTCAAGTTCTGATAATCACAATACATTTAGACCCAAAAAATAGATATATTCCTATGTTTCAAAAGGAATTGATTCATAATTGGTATTAAGATTATCTCTTTAATTTATTTGAGAAACATCATTTTAAAATCTCGTTCATATATCACTACAGAGTAAAGGGGTTCTAAAAAGCCCCTTTGCTCTATAATCCATTCAATCCATTTAAAATAGTTTCAAACTCCGGATCAGAAGGTTTAGGTAATTTTAAATCCATCACCTTTCCTTTCCGATCTAACAAAATCAAACGAGGAATTGTCGTCACCCGAAAGGCTATCATAAAAGCATTATCATTTGCAATCCACCACTGATTCCCGACCATTTTCCCCCAAAAAAGCTCATTGAGCCATCTCTGCTCTTGGGTATCACAAGAAATACTCACGAATTCTATATTTTTATCTTTATACTTCTCAGCCCATCTCTTCAATGTTGGGTATTCCTGTTTACAAGGATGGCACCATGAGGCCCACACATCAATCACCACATACTTTCCTTTAAATTGTTGCAAAAAAACCTCTTGTTTGGAAGTATCTCTAAATACAAATTTAGGACACACCATTCCTTGCTTCAATTCTATGGTATCTCGCAATTCCCGAGCTCCCAAGAACAAAGGCAAACACGATAAAAAAATGAATAAAAATCTTTTCATACTATTCTTCTCTCTTTCAAATAAACCTCATAAAATCATTCAAAACTTAGGCAATGCTTCCACAAAATTTTGCATTGACAATTGCATCACTTGTGATTCCATTCGCATAATCAATTCATTGGTAAAATTTATAAAACCGATCTTTTGCTTTTCGGTCCATTTCCCCTGCCCTTGAAAAAGAAGAATTGGACGAAAATACAAGTAACTCAATTTACTCTCGCTCATGTTCTGGTAAACTTTCCTATACAAAGAATAAATTTTATCCGTATCTTTCGCATTAATAGCCCTCATCATCTCTATATAATTACTCAAGTCCTCCTGCTCCAAATCATGTTTCTTCAACTCTTTTTCCACAAGGTCTAGGTCGGCATTGGTTGCAGGCATCCTTCCTCGCAACATCTCTTCCAATCTACTAACATATAAAAATGTCAATTTCGCATTCACCTTCTCTACCCCCACACCCCTGCGAAATTGATCAACGTGTTTCAGGAAAAAGCGTAAATTCTCTGAACCTACTAAAGATAAACGAGGGTTATCATAAATAGGCCAGTAAGTCTCCGTACATCTCTTCTCTACTGACAGTGGAGCCAAGATCTCACCAGCAACTTCCCGAGCCTTCTCGTCTAACCCAGAAGCCAGTAACGATTTCAGGAAATCAAATAAATACCCCTCTTCCCTATCTCCCTTCAGGTAACGTTCTTCCATCCTGAAGGCTGATTTCTCCCCGAAACCTTCCTCCACCTTGGAGATGAACTCGTCGGCCCCTTCTGTTCCTCCAACGATTCGGTAAATTAACGTCCCGTCTGTCTTCAAGATCAAAAACGTGGGATAAGCAGAAACACTATACTTGCTGGCGATATCCACGCCCTCGCCCTGCTCCGCATTAATCTTCAAGCTCACGAACCTATCGTTCAGGTACTTCCCCAACTTTTTTTGTGGAAACACTTTATCAGCCATATACTTGCAAGGACCGCACCAAGAAGTATAACAATCCACAAACACCATTTTGTTTTCCTCTTTTGCTTTCTTCAACGCTTCAGAGAAGCTTATATCTTGAAAATTGGTCTGAGCAAATACAGACAGACAAAAGCACACACATCCAAACAACAATACAAACTTTTTCATCTCCAAATTATTTATTACCATTGAGAAAATTTTAATCTTCCTTTCATTAAACAAGTATCACCCACTACCAAATCTTCCGTATCAATCAATTTAAAATCTAACTGAAAATAACCACTGGAAATCGCTGGGTTATATTTCACGATCACGGGAATATTCACATAAGCAGAATCTCCCGGAATCGTCAGATAAGGCTTCATCAAAGGATCATCGAATGCGATATAATTTACGTTAGCCACAGCCGGTTCGTAATAACTATACTCCATCTCTGTTTCATAAGATTCAAACATCACTTTTCTCGGCTGATTAGACTTCCTCCCGATCAAGTGCAACCGGAAATAAACAGTATCCTGAAGCTTTGTTGAATTCAAGGATGGCATATACCCCTCATAAGGTAGATGAACCGGAGCTATATACGGATTCTGTACAGGCCACAAATAATAAAACTGTACCCAATTATTCTCCCCCTCATAATACCCAGGACGTTCTTCCGTGCAAGCTATACACCAGAATGTACAACACAACACTATAATTAAAAAATTTTTCATAATTCAAATCATTTATCATTCAACAATTCAGATTCCGGGAGTGGTAATTGATACTGCTCTTCCGTACACTCTCGCACTCCAAACAACATATTTTTAGTATTATACCGCTTGTATGTATAAAAATTCTGTCCTTCACCTGTAAATTCCCGGATAAATTCCAACAAGATTCTCTCCTCTCGATCGCTTTCTGTCAATGGCACGTAAGTCAAATTGCGAGCTTTACAATACTCTTCATAAATTATATTCGCTTCTTCCAATGGTGCATTCTCCGCAATAATCAAATACATTTCTGCTAATCGCACAATAGGGAAATTTTTTTGAGAAGTAGAAGAATTATAAAAATTCAAATATTTCCGACAATAATATCCACTCGTTCCAAAACGGTTATAATAATATGCCCAAAACCATTGATACCGCATATCTTCAGCGTTTCCTGCAAACAAATCCTCAAAAAATGTATCACTATAGTTTAAAATCGAAACATTCCTAGCTAGCCAAGCTGTACCCTGCGTATAATCATAATTATCACATTTCACTCCGCAAAGATGTTCACTATAACATGTCAAATCCGTAGTCTTATTATTCCAAAGTCCTTCTGTAGTATTATCATCTGGTGTCATCAAACGGACCTTGGCAGTTCCATCCCCATTCTTTGCTTCTTTCACCAGCCGAGCGTAACGCAACGCACCTTCCACCTCTCCTTTCCATAAGCGAGCCCTAGCCTGTAATCCTAATACCCCATAATAATTTATATGATTTTTACGAAAAGACCAAGAAGCGCTTGAAACTTCCGTTTCCTCAAAGGTCCCCGTAACGACAATATCCGATTTCTCTAATAATGCTTCAGCTTCATCCAAATCCGCCAACAAATATGTCATGTACTCTTCAAATGTATTATATTCGTAATCTTTAATATCATTCACCCTTACATAAGGTAAATACTTCTCACTCATATCCACATTCGATGGAACTGGCCCGAACAAACGTATCAAATCCAAATGAACCAAAGCCCGTATTGCCAAGGCTTCCCCCCGACCTATATTATAAACCTCATCCTTTAACTTGTTCTTATTTGTTTCTGTTCCTAGTATTAAAGAATTCGCATTCGTAATAATATTATACAACCCCACAAATATCATAGCTATATCTGAATCACCGGATAAATCATTATAATAATGTCCTGCCCACCTATATCCAGGAGTACCTTCTGCAAAAGTATGTGTACAAGCCATTGATTCCAATACTGATGCACCGCCCAAGCGGCCTTCCGGGTAATACAATCCTCTCATGTTAAGATAAAGTCCGTTTAGTCCTTCCTTTACACCTTCATTCGTTGTATACAATTTCTCTCCCGTAATAGCAGTTTCGGGCTCAACAGTCAGCCAACCTTCACATGCACTACAAACCAATGTCAATACAACATATAACAATAAATAAAATTTTCTTTTTTTCATACCATTAACTATTTGAATTAGAAGGAACAAGATATTGATAAATTCGGATTAATTGAGTAAGGATAAGACGTTCCCCGTTCTCGATGAATTGTCGAAAAATAAAAAATATCTGTCAAATCTGTAGAAATAGATAACATTTCCATTCCCAACTTCTTTATCAACTTTCGTGGAAAATTATAGCGAACATTAATACTATTCAAATTAAATATATTATTCTTGTGGATAAACATATCACATCCATAAGTATTCACGACATAAGCTCCTTGCCTTTTATATAACGCTTCATCTCCAGCTTTTTTCCAACCATCTTTTAATACTTGACGATCCACATTATAGGTTAAGTTTAAATTTTCTCTCTTATTCAACTCGGTGAAGTTCTCAGCGACACCGCCCCATTGTAAACCAAAGCCCAATGATACAGAGAGTCCACCATACGAGATTGTCGTGTGGATGGAACCATTCACCTTCGGTTGTGAGTCTCCCAAATAAACTAAATCTTTACCATTCTGATACATTGTCATTTCTCCATCTTTAGTTAAAAATACCCTCTGACCAGAAAGAGGATCCACGCCAATCGTACGCAAACCATAAACAGCCGTCATAGAATGCCCTTCTCTATAGCGCAAATACGTCGTAGCTGATCCCATTGAAGTATCATAATATTTTAACGAATTCTTAAAACCTTCGGCCAACTTCACTAAAGTCTCCTTGTTATGAGAAAAGCTACCACTTAAATTCCAATTAAACTTTTCTGATCTCAATACATTGAAAGAGATGCTACCATCATAACCTTCATTCCGCACTTCACCCACATTTCCTTTTACAGTGGTAAAACCGTGTGATGCAGGAATATATATATCAGTTAAGGTATTATCCGTCAATTTTCTATAATAGTTTAAATTAAATGTTATTCGGTCTTTAAAAAGACTCAAATTCATCCCCACATTATGTTGAAATGTATTCTGTTGTTTCAGATTCGGGTTTGCGAAAGTTGCCATCTTTACTCCCACACCTCCATTATAAGTGTAATTGGTTTCTCGATTAAAAACCTCCATTGACTGTTCCGGGGAGAATGCCATATTACCGGAAACCCCATACGAATAGCGGAATTGCCAATTTGAAATAAAAGGTAAGTGTTCAATTATAAACTCTTCCTTACTAAGCGTCCATCCAACACCTAAAGCATAAAAAGAAGAAAAACGACTATTTTTCCCAAAAGAAGAACCTCCGTCTAAACGATAAGTCAAATCTATAAAATAACGCGTATCATAATAATAATTACAAAAACCACTTAATGATACTCTACGAGAGGTTGATTCTGAACCATAAGTTCCTCCCGTAGAAGGATAACCTAAAGAAGTTGCCAAATGGTCAATATCCGATGTTAAAAATCCTGTTGCAGACCAAGAAACATTATCATATTTTGTTTCAGACATTTCTCCAGCAATACCTACTGTTAGCATATGTTTTTCGTTAAATGTTTTTGCATAATTCAACGCCCATCTCGTTTCCCACAATGATTCCGTTTTCTCTCCTCTACCATAACTTCCTTTTTGCTCTATATTCTCCTCACTATCATAATATTTATGCGTTGGTGGGATAAAAGAATCTTGTGTTCCCATTTTTTTAGTTAAACCCAACATTGCTGTTATTTGAAAAGCCTCTGAAATATCAAAACGAGCCTGCGTTGTGCTACGTAATGACGTGTATTTTGATTCATTCCAACACCCAACCTCCTTATTATACATCGGATTATCTATAAGAGCCGTTGCATTAGGATGATAATATTGTTCTATCAATTCTCCATTTTCATCATAAGGTTCCCAATATCTGTTCATCCTCACGTAATCAGAAAATTGTCCATAAGGACTATCTTCACTTGTATTCAATCCTATCGTTAAAAGTTGACGTACATTCCATTTACCATGCACGTAATCAATTTCCATCGAACCGTTGAAATTTGTACGATCAGATCCCTTCATAACGCCAATTGTTTCATCATAAAACAGATCAAACCGAAAACGCCAAGCCTCAACTCCTCCCATGATATTCAATATATGCTGTTGTCCAACTCCTGTACGAAGAGGCTCTTTAGCCCAGTTATAATTCACACCTGAATCAACCACATCTTTTAAAGACTGGTATAACTCCTGAAGACTTGAATCATCCCACACGCCATACACTCGTTCTAACTCTAATTTTTCTCTAGCATTCGTTAAGTTGTCATACGAACTTAAATCTGGAATTTCGACTTTAACTTTTCCCGAATATGTCACCGAAATTTTTCCTGCTTTAGGACGTAACGAAGTAATCACTATGACCCCATTCGCCCCTCTAGAACCATAAAGAGCTGTAGCACTCGCATCTTTCAAAATAGTGATGCTTTCAATTTCATTATCATTCAAGTCCATTACTCGTTCTAACGTTACCTCGAAACCATCCATGATAAACAAAGGTTGATTCAATTCATAATTACTCTTTTGATCTCGTATATCGTCTGCACTAAGTAATGTGGATGCCCCTCGCAATTGTAGTTCCGGTAAAGCATTCGGATTAGATCCTTGTGCGTTATTCTGTATAATTCGTAAACTAGGATCTAAACTCGCTAATGTCTGAATCAAATTCCGAGAATAATGAGTTCTGATCTCTTCTTGAGATATAGTTGTCACAGCCCCTGTAAAACTCTCTTTCGGTTTATTGAAAATACCTGTCACAACCACCTCTTCCACCTGTTGGAAATCCTCCTCCATCACGATCTGCAGTGTATCTGTTTTTTCTGTGAAAGTAATTTTCTGTTTTTTATATCCCACGAAAGAAAACTCCACCTCCCCTTTCGTCACAGGTAAATCTATCGCAAACCATCCTTGAGCATTGGTTGCCGTTCCCAAGCTCACCCCCACCATTCTTACCGTCACCCCTGGTAGCGGTTCCTTTTTCTTATCACGGACCCACCCTTTTAATCGCAGGGATTTCTTTTCTTCCTTCGTTTCCTGAGGTTGAATCACGATCACATAATCTTCAATCTGGTAAACGAACCCCGTGTTTCGAAGGACTTCATCCAGAATCTCTTGGATAGTAGCCTCGTGCACGTTTATTGACTTCACCCGAATATTTCTCACGTCATCCATATTATAGATAAACGTGAACTCACTACTTTTCCGAATAGTTGAAAAAACATCTGTTAATGCGACATTTTCCAACGTCAGAGTAAACCTTGCATTCTGTGAATAACTTGCTGCTGATACCGAAACAGACAACAAGAAAAAAAAGCACAAAAATTTCATAACCAACAATGTTTTTCGCAGCCTTATTTTCATAAGACCACCAGAATTACATTTTTTTTTCATAACTTTGTTCTTGAGTTTTACATTGAATTAAATATTGAATGTATTCGGACAGATAGCATGGGGGTGCTGTCTGTCTTTTTTTATTCATACACGTTTATAGTTCTATCTTTTATTTCAAATTTTACACGTTTAGTTTGTTCTATTCTTCTCAGGATCTCGTTTATATCCCCATAACGTCTAATCTCGACAGAGAATTTCATCTCTTTCAACGCTGGGTTCATATAAAAAACATTCACGTTATACCAGCGGGCCATATCATCCAGAATTGTCTCCAAATCAACATCTTCAAAATAAAAAATCCCCTCTTTCCATAACACATAATTACGGGCATCTACCTGTTTCACTCTAAACTCGTCATCAGACCATATTGCTTGCTGGTTAGGCGATAAAATAACCTGTTCATTACCTTTTTTCAACTGCACCTTTCCTTCGACCAACGTGGCCACCACCTCTTCTTGATAAGCCGAAACATTAAAACTTGTTCCCAAGACCCGAATATCAACCCCATTCACGGTTACAATAAAAGGTTTTTCCTTATTCTTTGCCACTTCAAAATAAACCTCTCCCTCCATCTCAACTTTTCTCTCCTTACCCGTGAAAGCCACCGGATAACGCAACCTCGACTCCGCATTCAACCACACCCGAGTTCCATCTGCCAATTCCAACGAAAATTCACCTCCTCGCGGCACGATCAACGTATTATACTTTACTTCTGTCGATTGTCCGGCTAAAGAATCCTTCCCCGAATACTTTACCCTATTATCTGATGTCAAAATTCGGGTTCCCCCCTCCTCTTCTAATTGTAAGCTTATTTCTGGCCTCAAATCCACCTTTTTTCCATTAGCAAGTACAAGCTGCGCTTTCATGCTACCATGTTCAATTTGGGCAACAGTACCATTCTCCACCTCCTGCTTTTCTTCATTTACAAGCCAAAAAATTCCAATGCTCACGAATAACACGATAACCGCCACATACTTACTCCACGTAATCCACCGGTCAGTCTTCCGAACCGTATGAGATTTCACTGTCCCCCATCGGGATTCCATTAACTGCCTCCCCCGCTCCTGATCCTTCCAAGCCTCGTTCCCAGCCTTTAATGATTCTAAAATATTCGCATATTCCCCCCGGTGTCGTTCGTCCTCATCCAACCAACGGGCCAACACGAGCCGATCCTTTTCATCAATCGTTCCGGTCAACTCTTCGGCAATAAGCCGGGCAATATCCAAACGTTTTTTTAGTAAATCCATACTTTTACATTTGTAATTTTATCATAGAGATTACTTCAAATGAAAAGTGGGTAGGTCAGACTAGAAAAAAATTCAAAAAAAGAAAAGATTTAACATTTACACCCCTAACAGGAACATCAAAATCACAAAGTAATTTTTGGATAGGGCCTCCCTTAATGTCTCGTAAGCCGACTTTTTCAAACACTTCACCGTGTTCACGGAAATACCTAATTCTTCCGCAACCTCAGGGTTCGTTTTCCCTTCCAGATTCAAAAGGATCACGTTACGAGTCTGTGGTGGCAACTGGTCAATAGCAACATATAACATTCGCATGGTTTCCTGCCGGGTAACCTCCTGCAAGAAATCGTAATCATCCACGTTACTCTCATCCAATTGTGCGAAATAATTTTCCTTCGCCCGTTGATGCTTACAATGATTCCAGTACAAATGACGTGCAACCGTGTATAAAAAAGCTTTCCCGTAATCAACAGAAACAATCTCATCCCGCCGTTCATAAACCCGGATAAAAGTCTCTTGTGCTAAATCTGCTGCTAATTCATCATCCCCCGTGTAGCGTTTCATGAAAGCGTACACGGATGGAAAATTCTCCCGGAAGAATACTTCAAAGTCTTTATTGGTCTGAATAATAGCACTCATAGTGCTACAAAAATAACTATTCCTCCGAAATATTCAAATACACGATAATTGAATCATCACAAAATCCGATACCATCTTGTAAACAACCCTATAATTTCTTTCACCCTTAAAATAACATAGGGGAAAACTTTCAAATCTCGTTTCCCCCTGTTATTAAATTACTCAAACAAAGCATTTATATATTCAATCATCTCTTCCCGACGTAATCCTTTCTCCTTTATTTTTCCCTCCGGATCGATCAGATAAATCATCGGAATACCACTCACGTTATAACTCTTCGCCACGGGACTTTCAAATGCTTTTAAATCTGAAATAACCTTCCACGGTAAATTATAATGTTTTACATCTTCCTCCCATTTCCCTCGCTCGTCATCCAGATTAATCGTAAACATTACAAAATTCTTATCTTGCGTATTCTTATAAACTGTTTCAAGGAAAGGTATCTCCAATTTACACCATCCGCACCAAGATGCACTAAACTCCAGCAACACATATTTCCCCCTATAATCTGACAATTTGTAAGTATTACCCTCCAAATCCTCTAACGTGAAATCATACGCCATCACTCCCGGTTGTACCCGTTTTTCCTTTTCTAATTTTACCCGGCAATTAGCGATATATGCGTTCTCGGCTAGAGAAACATCGAAAGCATTCAGCGCTTTTTCCATCAAGGGAAGATTATCAGCACTAATGTATTCCGAAACAAAATAAGGAGCCACCTCACTACGTGCATACCCCGGAAGATTCAGAATGTAATCCACCACCTTATCATAAGCCTGCTTGTAAGGATCTGCTAAAGAATCATATAAAGTCCGGTTATCTTTAAACGCCTTACTCCGGTCGTAACCGATTCTGCCATACTCTTTCATAAACTCTTGCCCGTTTTTTTCTATGGTAACAAATTCATCATGTGTTTTACTCCCAGTAATTGTTAGACTCTTCAAATTATTAAAATCCCCTTGAACTTCAACCTCACTATTATCCAAAAATATACTGAAAGAACCCACAAAATCATCTTCTCCCTTCTTAACAACGAAAGAAACCAAACGAGGGTAATCCACCTTACCCGTGTAAACCACTTGGCCATCTTTCAACTTCAAAGTATCTATATACCACTGGGCAGGATTCGGAACCCTTTCACTCACGAAAATTTCACACTCCGGAGCATTTTCCAAATGCATTTTTACCTTAAAACCATCCGTTTTGGATGCGCACGAAAAACAGAACAAACATCCTGTCAACAAAATCAATAATCTATTCATCTTTATTATCTTTAAATTTATCTTTCAATCCGGAAACCACGGCTGCAAACAAAGGATTATCCTCCGACCACCCGCAATCTTTCATTGTTCTCTCAATCAATTCCAATCCTCGCTCACACATTTTTGCATCCCCCTTACGAATCAACATTCCATTCAACTGTAAGGTTACATCAAAACGAGCATCATGATCCAAACGGGAAAACTTCCTATCATACATTTTTAATGCTTTCTTCAAATCACCGGACAAAAAGGCTCTGGTAAACTCCACAATATCCAACAGATAATCCTGTCCGGCAATTCCCGATTGAGTAACACACGTTTTATATGTATCTAAAAGTTCAGCTGCATTTACTTTATCATGAAAAATAATTTCATTACAATCATTCACGATCAACGGGAACAAATCATCATATATTTTACGATCCACGCTATCTTTACTAACCGCCGCATCAAAATCCTTTTTATATTCCAGAAGATACTTGTATTCTGGTAACGACGGATTCTTCACGAATCGTTTCACGAGCATCCAATTTTCTTTACCACTTTTCTCTTGATCCGTCAATGTTCCCCAATATTCGTGTAACACCTCTTCCATCCGTTCCTTCATAAAAGCCCTGGCCAAAGTCTCTATATAACTATACACGAATTGCGGATCACGCTCCCCGTTGGCATATCTCTTCTCATAAGAATACAAAGAATGTTCTCCAATACCATTTTGCACATTCTGTAAAAATTCCTCTGCTTTCATTCCTCCCACCATTTTATGAATCACCTCTCCATCTTCATTCAAGATCAAAAAAGTCGGGTAAACCTTCACTTGATACTTCTTAGCCAATTCCCGCCCCTCCCCTTTTTCCATATCCAATTTAACATTTACAAAATGCGTATTCATAAATTGTCCCACGTCTTCCCGGCTAAAAACATCCTGCACCATCATTTTACAAGGGCCGCACCAACTCGTGTAGCAATCCATAAACACCATCTTTTTTTCCTGTTTTGCTTTTGTCAGAACCTCCGTGAAACTTCCCTCATCAAATTGTATCTGACATTTTGCCTGCAAGCACAATACAGATAAAAACAAACCGATTAATATCTTATACATGATTTTTTCCATTAATTACACAAGGTAGATAATGTCTCCAATACTTCATCCCCCCTCAAGTCCCGACACACGATTCGCCCTTCCGGATCTACCACGAAAGAGTCTGGAATCCCTCCCAAATTATATGCTTTAGCCAAAGGACTGTTTTTCATCCCTTTCAGATCAGACAAACAATACCATTCGATATTATACTCTTTGATCTCATGTAACCAAGCCTCTTTCCGATCATCCATCATCATCGTTACAAAAACAACATTTTTATCTTTTAAAGCGTGATATGCTTTACGAATAAAAGGGATCTCTTTTTTACACCAGCCACACCAGGATGCACTAAATTCAACAAATAAATATTTTCCCCGAAAATCAGCCAAGGTGTACTTCCTACCATCTTTATCAAACACCTGAAAATCTGGGAAGACTTTTCCCGGCTGTAAAGCCGTTTCCCGCTCCACGCTTTCTTGCATTCCGTTCAGATAATAAGAATCAGTTAAACTCGGGTCAAACTTTTCCACGATCTTCCCTCTTTGCACAACATCCAGAGATGCGGACAATTGAGCCACCAAATAAGCTGCTGCCGGACTTTTAGAAACTCCCGGCTCAAAAGCAAACAACCGGTCAATAATCACCATTTGCAACGAATCTCGCTTTCGACTCATCTCTCGTACTTCTTCCATCCTAGCCTCGGCAAAAGCCATCTGGATTTTTCCATTAAACTCTGCAACCAATTGTTTCTCCGGTAAAGACTTCAAATAAACATTATACCTGTGAATATCTTCATTAATCGGGGCTGAAGTAATCTTCAACGTTTTCTTCACCTCATCCAATTCGCTGTACACCTTCATATCCTCCGGCTCTATAAATATAGCCACCATCGAGGCCCCCAATCGCTGGTATTGCGGTTCCATGTCAAAAAACAATAGACCGGCCTGAGGCTCCGTGATCTTCCCTTCTAAAAAGTACTTTCCATCCTTAACCTCGCAACTATCCAATAAAACATTTCCCGGCGGATTCGTGTACAACTTCACGACACCTTTAGGTAATCCCTTCATCTCCCCAGAAATCGTGAAACGATCATGCTCCCGTTCTTTACATGCACAAAACAGGCATAGCAAGCTAACCAATAGCCATACATTTTTACATACTTTCATCACCTATACATTAAAGTATTCTCCCGCTAAGCGGGAGAATACTGATTTATTAATAAGTATCCCACTGATTACCTATCTTATAAATTAAATCCACCACACGACCGAACTTTCCGATAAATTCCATTCCTTCCAGAGTTTTTCCATCCCCAACGACCGAAACATCCAGTACCATAAAGTCACTCTTCGACGTGTCATCCGCATTCTCCAAAGCAATACCCAAACGTTCATAATTCGTGGGACAAACAGCAATATCCCGAATCGTCCGCCCAAAATCAGAACGTAATGGTTTTACCGTATTATCCTTGTGATTATAAACATACAGCACGTTACCTGATGCAATATACACGTAAGGACGATTCTGGCAAACAGCAAATTTCGTATTCTCATTAATGATTGAAGGATCAGGAAACTCCACCTCCGAGATCGACCGATACGTCTTCGCTCCCCATCCGGAGAATCGGAATTTTTGCACGTATGCCTTGTTTTCCGAATTCGATTTCAGAACTGTCAGGAACTCATCCGTCGGGGTTTCTGTCGAGATCGGTCCTCCATCCAGCACCGTTTTCCCCATATCGTAAGGAATAAATGCCTTTTCCGAATCATTCGTGTAATCAAATCGTTTCATTTCCCCGGTTCGCACCAGCATATAACTTGAAGTTTTCTTATCAAAACAGATAATATCATTACTAAAAAGCAGGTTTCCCCGAATGCCCAGATTCGTTAATTCATAATCACCCGGATAAGGGAAATTTGGAAACAGACCATCCTGATAAAGAGCATCATATGATGCTTGAATATTACGCACATACAATTTACCATTACTGATAAGATAATCGTAATTCGTCACGCAATTCATTCTCATAGGCTTGAAATCCTTGGGTACATCCCCCACGAACTCATCTTTCGTGGCGACCATTTTACTAAACGTGTTTCCATCCAATTCCACAGAATATTCCGGTCCGTTCTGACAAGCCACGAAAATCTGTCCGATCTCTTCTGATGTCGGCAACCAATGTTCCATCAAGGCACAAGCACCCCCGGCCAAATCCGTCCCGTTCACGTTTTTATAAATATCCGCATAAAGGCCCCCATCATCCCGAACATAGGACAACTCGGAAACGTTACCTTTATCCGCCAAGAGCATCCATCCGGAATAATATGTGGAATAAACCGACACGTTAAAACGGTTGATATACTCTACCCCTAAATCCTCATTCGTAATCGTAAACTCGGCATACAATCCAGCTTTCACGGGAAGGTCACCCACAACAAAATTCAGACTTTCTTCCTCGCAAACCACCTTATTGTTTATTCTCCAAGCATAAGAAACCTTATCCGGCTTGCCATTTGTCCAGGTCACGGTTGGGGTAATCGTTTCCTGTGACCCCACGTAAAAATCATAACTTTTCTCTATACCGCTCACGGAAACCAGCGGCACGGTCTCATAGTCATAATTTCCTTTATCTTCATAACATCCGGCAGCGAACAACGCCATTACCGTGATGATATATATAAATAATCTCTTCATAACTTCATCTTTAAATATTAACCTCTCATTGCCACTTTCATCAAACTACCATCCTCATCTTCAGTTGGATGTTCTTGCAACCAATATTTGAATTGCAGCACGTAAGCCCGCATCGTCGAGTAATTCATCTCTCCCCCGTCGGCCTCTAACGTCATATCCGTCACCCCGATTTCCCGGATAAAAGTTTGATATTTCAAGTCCGAATAAGTACCCAACCCGTTCGCCTCGTGCCAGTCATTCCACCACCCCGGACGAGTTAATTGATTCGTGATAAAAATCCGTCCTTTCCGATTCGCTTCGATTCCCGGCATAAAATCATCTGACCCCTGCACCTCAAAAACCGCTAGCACACTCCCTTTAAGAGCCTCGTTTCTCGTTACGGTAACATTCAGATAAGCAACCGAATCATTCGCCGCAATCACCTGTTCTTCCACCGGCATCTCAAAATCCACCCCGGCTTGGGCAGAACTTTCATCCTGCAAAAACGTCACGTTATACTTCCGATCACGATCTACCAGAGGCGAAATCATCACTAATTTCAAAGCCACCGTTCCCGACTCCAGCGTCTCATCATAAGCAAACGAGAAAACGGTACTATCTTTTGACAACTTATCAAATTGTATATAGTTACTACTGGAATACCCTTTCAGGTTATCTTCCGAACATGACATCATTCCAAGAAACAACATCATGATAATTACATATAATATTTTCATAGCCAAATATTAATCTACTACTTATTATTTAAATAATCTTCCTTACGCCCGCCAAACTCTACTTCAGTGGCCGGCAATGGCAAACAGAATTGAGACGGTTCAAGCGTTATCGTGGTACTCCCCTGATCAACCGGTAATCCCAAACGTTTATACCAGTAAAACAACTGACCTTCCCCGATAAATTCCCGACGAGCCTCTTTCGTCAACTCCTTCACGAAATTATCATAAGTAATCGTCGTTGAAATCTCCCCGGCTATCCCCCTATTTTTACGCAATTCTTCGAGTAAACCGATAGCAACCTCCTTATGGGCATTAAAACCGCTCTCCGCAGCAATCAGATACATTTCAGACAAACGGATCATCGGAACTTTCCCGCCATTTTCAGAATCCACATCCGCATATTTAACCGATATATCATACCCGTTACTATTCGTGATTACCAAATATTCCTTCCGGAAATCATCAGAAGAAGGATAAATGGAAGTAACATCATTTATCGTGTAATAATTATCTTGAGAGGCGTCATAAGAGTACCACAAATCATGAATACCAGCATAATTCAAAGCAAACAGAATCTCGTTTTGCATCACGACATCCCGACTCTTCAAAGGGGCACTCACCGCACTTTCCTCGGTGAAAGGGAAGAACCCGTCTTTCCCGGCCTGAATAACTTCTTGGGCATACGTGTAAGCTCTCTCATCCCCCATGTAATGATACACACGGGCCATCAACCCGGTAATTGCCCAATAATTCATGCGATATGCCCGGGCCGTTGTAAAATCATTCCCGATTTCCGTCACGTAATGGTTATACATCTCCTTAAAACTCTCTTCCCGAGCCGGATCAACCGTACTTAACATCATCCGGGCGCTATCAAGGTCCGTCAGAATCAATTGAACAATCTCGCTCGTCTTTTTTTGACCATGCACCCGGTCCGTGAAGTTATCGGCATAAGGCAAACACAAAGCCTCCGAATTCTCCTTCCATGACGGGGCAAATGCTCTCAACAAGTCGAAATGCAAGTAAGCCCTTAATGCTTTCGTTTCCGCAACCAAAAACTTATACTCTTCACCTTCAAAAAACGAGGGGGACTTCTCGCTCAAGTAATCCAATAAAACATTACAATTCGCAATACTATTGTAATTTTTTAACCACAAATTCTTAATCACATCTTGAGAATTCGAATTTTTATAATTATACCGGGACGCCTCGTAAAGAAGATGATACTTGTCCTGGTAAACATCATAATACTGGGCCAACGCATCCATCAACCCGAATGTCATGTGCGTTCCATACGAAGATGCATCCGTCATCGAAGTATATATACCATATAAGGCATTCTCAAACCCCTTGGGTTTAGAAAACAATTTCTCTGCATTCACCTGTGCTTGCGGGGTCACATCCAACCAACTATCACAACTGCTGTTCGTCACAGCAAACACGAATAACGTAAAAATAATCAATATTCTCTTTTTCATATCATCCATTATTTTACATTTCTACAGGATTAGAATTGTACCTGTAATCCCACGTTAAAAATTCTAGCAAACGGGTAATCCAGACCTCGTTCCCGTTTCACGTTAGATATTCTGAAAATATCTTCCATCTGGAACGTCAATTTTAAACGTTCCAAGCTCCATCTTTGAATCAACTCGGTCGGGAAAGAATAAGAAAATGACAATGATTTGAATTGCAACACGTTCTCATCCTGAACAAAACGAGAAGAAACCTCCGTCCGATCCCGGTTCTTAATATCTTTAAAGAAAGTGTGATCTCCCGGTTCTTTCCACCTGCCTTGCAACACCCGGCGATCCACGTTCCAACTCAAATTTGCATCCTCCACCCGATCTACAAGCGTTTGGTTATACACCTGTCCTCCACATTGATACAAGAAACTAACATTAATATTAAATCCTTTCCAGTCCGCATTGGCACCAAAAGCTCCCGATACCTTGGGTTCCGTGTCCCCGCACACTATCTTGTTGGCAGCACTCCATTCATAAGTCAAGTTACCTTTCAAATCCTCAAACACCTCTTTCCCGTTCATCGGGTTTATTCCGTGGGATTTTACCGCGTAAATCGCCGTAGTTGACTGTCCCTCTTTAAATTGTACCTGAGGTTTGGCTGTCTCTATCGCTTCACCCCATCCCGGTTCATAATTATCCTGCTCATCATCCACTTTCTTGTTGTACGTTTCCAATGAATTGGAAATCTTTTTAATCACGTTCTTATTATGCGCGATCGATCCGAAAACATTCACGATTAAATCCTTATCCCGTACCACGAATCCTCTCAACGAAATTTCATATCCTTTATTCTCCAGCTCTCCCAAGTTATCCCTGTAACTTTCAAAACCTGAAGAAGGCGGTAAAGTAATATCTGCAAGCAAATCTTTCGTTGTCTTCACGTAGTAGTTCATATTAGCACTGACCAATCCATTCAAAAACTGAATTTCAAAATTCCCGTCAAACGTGTGTGTCTTTTCCCATTGCAGGTTTGTATTTCCCATGTTGTTCATGATCACACCCAACCCCCCGGCATACCATTGTCCCTTGTAATACTCGTACACATCCTGGGCCTCATATGCCTCGAAAGAAGCTTTACCGGTAGCCCCGACATTCGCGGAAAATTTCAAATGATTAATCACACCTTTCAATCCTTCAAAAAATTTTTCATTATGCACGTTCCAACCAATACCTGCCGACCAAAACGGGGCATATCTCTTCTTGGAACCGAATTTTGACGATCCATCTAGACGACCGGATAAATCCAGTAAATAAATATTATTCCAAGTATAGTTCAAGTTCACAAACAAACCTACCAAACGGGATAATCCCTCACTTCCTTCCGGGGTTAAATCCTTAAACTCCTTACCAAAAGAAATGTAATCCATACTACCCGACGGAAAACCGATCACGCTATATGATTCATTCTCAAACCGG
This sequence comes from Butyricimonas faecihominis, assembly GCF_033096445.1. NCBI lineage: Bacteria > Pseudomonadati > Bacteroidota > Bacteroidia > Bacteroidales > Odoribacteraceae > Butyricimonas > Butyricimonas faecihominis. The sequence continues at coordinate 4,777,150 of NZ_AP028155.1, read as the reverse complement.
GTCTCGATAACATTACCTCCCAACACGGCATTCAAAAAGTGACTCCCCAACTGCTGGTTATAACTGAACACCACGTTCATATCCAAGTTAGAACTCTTCTCGTGGAAACTATACGCCTCCCCTCTCTTCAAAATTCCTTCTCCATCCTGATAGTCAGACTCATTGTAAATCGCTGATTCCGGGTCCGTGAATTTCTCTTGCTTATCCGTACGTTCCGAGTATGACACTCTGGCCTTCAACCTGAAATGCTCGCTGATAAACCAGTCAAAATCAAAATTATCCGTCCACTCCGTGTACGTCGTGTTATCTTTATGATTCAACGTTGACTCGTACAATGGATTCAAGAAACGATTGCTCGTACTCACGTGCGGTTGGTATGATTTAATCAAATTTCCATCCTCATCATAAATCTGGTCATACGGGTTCGCCTTGGCATAATCCTTGAAGGAACCATACGGTGATTCTTTCGCTTTCACCTTATCCACCGTCAACTTGTTTCTAAACAACAACTTATTATTCAAATTATAAGAAAGTAGAAAGCCTATCCCGAACCGGTCTCTCGAAGATTTTTTCATCACTCCCGGATTAGCCTGGTAATTCACGTCAATCCCGTAACGCACGCTTTGGTCACCCCCCTCTACATACAAGGAATGTTTATGTCCGACAGCAACGTGCAAAGGTTGAGACAACCAATACGTGTTTACCCCTTTTTTCACTCGTTCCAAACGCTCTGCATAATCCATTCGTAACAACTGCTGGGTATAAAGATCATCCGAATCATATAACCCGGCATCCAACTCGGCCTGCAATTTTTCCTTGGCATTCATCAAGTTATAATCAGACAAATCCGGAGCATTGATCGCCATATTCATATTATAGGACACTCTCAACTTTCCTTCTTCTGGAGCTTTCGTCGTCACCACCACGACCCCGTTTGCTGCCCGGGAACCATAGATCGCGGTAGCCGAAGCATCCTTTAATATTGTCACGTTCTCGATCCGGTCAATATTCAAGTCAAAGATTTTTTCTACATCGACCTCATAACCATCCAAGATAAAAGTGGGTAAATTCGGATCATTCCTAAATGTGGCCTCAGACACGCCTTCCACCCCGAAACCGGAATTACCGCGAATACGAAAATCAGGTAAACTATTCGGGTTCGATCCCATGTCAACATTCTCACGCAGCCGGAAAGAAGGATCAAACACCTGCAAAGCACTAATCAAATTATTGGACGACACCTTGGCCAACTCCTCTTTATTCACGGAAACCACGTTACCCGTGAAACTTTCCTTGCTCTTAGAAAAATAACCATTGACAACAACCTCTTCCACTTCCAAGGCATCTTCCTCCATCACCACGTTAAGATATTTTTGGCCCGTGTACTTCACCTTCTGCGTTTTCATTCCGATAAAGGAAAAAACAAGTGTCCCCTTTTCCATGGATAACGTCAGTGAAAACTCTCCATTCACGTCTGTTGCGGCACCTAAACTAGTACTATCCAAGCGTACCGTTACACCGGGAATCGCCTCACCTTTTTTATCCGTCACTTTTCCCTTTATCTGGAATTGTTTCACCGTACTATCCCGCATCGTCTTCACCTCGGGAACTATAACGATATAATCATCCACGAAACGATAAGTCATCCCGCTACCAGCCAACACCTTATCAAGCACAGCCCGTACATCTGCCTCTTTAAAATCGGCCTTTACCACCCGCTCCAAGGCTAAACGATCATCATTATAGATAATGATCTTTCCCGTTTGCCGTCGAATTTCCTCAAAAACCGTTTTAATTGACGTCTTCCCTAGATTCATGTTCACTCTCTGCTGCGACATCACATTTGCAGACAGAGAACACACGAAACAGACGCACAAAATCCAAGTCAATTTCATAATTTTCGACAATTGTTGCTGCTTATTTTTTGACAAAACAAGCCACAAGACATTACTTTTTTTCATACATTTGTAAATTAAGTGATACTTAAATACTTCTTCGGGAGTGATTACCGGATCGTGGTCCTAACACTTTCCGGTATTTTTATTCCTCAGAAGTAATCCTATTCTCTATTTTTCATTAACAACAATCACATCTTTATTGATTTTAAAGGTAACATCAGTCGTTGCCTCGATTAAAGAAAGTATGTAACCAATCTCGTTATATTTCTTAAACGCCCCCGAAAACTTTAACCGTTTCAAGCTCTCTTTCGTGAAAAAGAACTTCACTTCATACCAACGTCCCAGTTTATCCCCCAACTCTTCCAACGGCATTCCGTCAAAATTAAGTACCCCGTCCTTCCAGTCCACGTAAGTAGCCACGTTTACGGTCTTTACCTCGTATTCACGGTTCTCGTTATTCATCACGAATTGTCGGCTAGGAGTCAATATTTCGTTGATTTTCCCGCTTTTTACATCCACCTTCCCCTTCACCAAGGTGACCTCCGTTCGGGGATCTTGTTTATAGGCCATCACGTTAAATCCTGTGCCTAACACCATCACGTCCAATCGTTCCGTACGCACGATAAAAGGATGCACCTCATCTTTGGAGACGTCAAAATACGCCTCCCCTTCCAACTCCACCATGCGATCTTTCCCGCTAAACATCACCGGGTACTTTAACCGGGATTCGGAATTCATATAAACCACCGTGCGATCGGCCAGCACTAGCCGATACTCTCCCCCCGACGGAACGATCAACTCGTTATACACAACATCTCCCTGTAAGGAATTTTCCTGTTTACTATAATCAATATACTCTTTCCCGTTCAGAATTGGGAAACCCTTTTCACGGATCGTATCTCCATTCGTGCATCCCAACTCAACCTCAAATCCAGATGACAACACCAAGCGAGCTTTCGCCTCACCCGGTTTTACCACCGGGGACTGAGCCACAACCGAAGAGGGAATTTCTTCTTCCCACGATCCCACAAGCCATGTAATCCCAATCAGCACAGCCACACTCGCAGCCACACTCCACCCGATTCGTCTGAAATGACGCCTTTGCCTCTGTTCCCTCCTGTGTTCCACTGCTTTCCATGCGGCACTCATCTCCACGTTCTTCCACCGGGCCACATACTTTCCCGTGTACCAGGCCCGCTCTATTTTTTCAAAGAAGACACGGTGTTCAGCATTTTCCCGCAACCACGTCTCGAACTCCTCCCGTTCCTCCACGCTCGCCTCTCCCACTAGAACTCGATAAATTAAGTCTTCCATATAGTCTGAAATAGCCATACTTATTCTTATTTTTTACAAGTAGGACTAAATAAAAATCAAAACGGGTGAATGGAGGCACATTTTTTTCGAAAAAATAAACTTAAAAAACGATAACTCCTACCATTCTCTCTAATTTTGAGTGACTGTTACCTGACCGTTGCCTGACTGTTGGGCGCTATCGCCGCCTTGTCGCCGCCTTATCGCCCACTTATAGCCGCCATTTTAACAGACATCATACAAATTAAACAGACCTGACATTACCACCTAAGTGATCTATAAACACGTAACAATAAACCAAACATAATACATCAGAGAATAGCAAGGGGTTAATCTCCCAAGCTCTTGGATAGGATAAGTAACAGAATCAATTCTTCATCTCCCTTTAATTCTTCCCGCAATATACGCATTCCATTACGTAACAACGTTTTCACCGTGTTTAGAGACACCTGTAACTCGTTGGCCGCATCCTGATATTTCATATCCCGCATCAGAACGCAATCCACCACTTTCCTCGTTTGCTCCGGCATCCGAGCGATAACAGTCGTCACCCGATCCACAATTTCCTGATTCAGCACCGTGGCCGTGTCTGCGGCCACGTCAATAGCCGTGTAATCCACCCGTCTACGCAACACATCCTTCTTGTGCGTGTAAGTGTAACAACTATTGCGAACAGAAGAAAAAAGATAAGAACTAAGAGCCTTTTCCTCAATATGCTTCAGATAATCATCTTCCCATAAACGCACGAAAAATTCCTGAACGAGATCTTCTGCCATCGTATCATCATCAATCAAACTTCCCGCATACAGCACGAGAGGACGATAATATCGATCAAACAACATCCGAACTCCTTCCTTACGGTTCTTCACGAACACATCCAATATATCTCGATCACTTTTTCGCATTAGTGCAAAAATAAACTTTTTTCAACAGCGATCGACAAACAATGAACTTTTATTTCTTAAAACAACAAACCATCTCGCACTTCAAGATATGACTGAATTAATCGGGAAACGGCATATTCTCCCACCCGATCATCAGGCACTTTCAAATATTTTTCCATACTCTCTGAAAACGAATCGACCCGGATTTCATAAAATACAGGGTATATCACCCGATGAGACAAAACGTGTTTCTTTGCCACATACTCCCGGATAATTTCAACCTTTTCGATACCATCAAATAACTCTTGAAAAACAGCCATCCCGGACAATTCCTCCCACGTAACCGCACGTTCCGTTTCGATTAACGGGAACTCGTAGAGATTACGCCAAATATCATTCCCCGTTCGCTTAAATAAAAGGGTCATACCTTGCCCATGTATATACAAATAATTAAAATAACGGGGTTTCACCACGGTCTTCCCACTTTTCACGGGTAATCGCTCCACTTGCCGGGCGGCTAATCCCAGGCACTTCCCATTTAGAGGACAATGCTCACAATCTGGTGATTTGGGTACACATTGCAATGCCCCGAACTCCATCATTGCCTGGTTGAACAAATCCGGACGACGTTCATCCAACAGAGATTGAGCCAATGCCGTAAAATATTTCTTCCCCTCTCCCCCGTCAATGGGTAAATCTATATCAAACAACCGGGCCAATACCCGGAATACATTTCCATCCACGGTTGCATAGGGTAACCGGTAGGCAAAAGAACAAATAGCCGCCGCCGTGTAATCACCAATTCCTTTCAACGAAAGCACTTCTTCACGTGTACGGGGAAAAACACCACTGAAATCATTCATGATCTGCCGGGCTGCCGCATGCAGGTTCCTAGCCCGGCTATAATACCCCAACCCTTGCCAGTACTTCATCACCTCGTCCTCATCCGCCCGGGCAAGAGCCGCCACGTCGGGAAATCGCTCCGTGAATCGGTTAAAGTACTCCAATCCTTGTACCACCCTAGTTTGTTGAAGTATGATTTCCGAAATCCAGATCAGGTAAGGATCGGAAGTCCTTCGCCACGGTAAGTCCCGTTTATTCTCCTCGTACCAACGAATCAATATGTCGCTAATCTCTCTATCTTCCATCTCGTGTAATTATTCGCCACGAAGATACAAAAACATCGGATTAGAATATTATTATACACACAACAAAAGGGATCACCATCACAGCAATCCCTTTCCATTCACTAATAACAAAAAAATCTATCCTTATTCCAAATGAGCCCGGATCATCCAAGTTACTTTTTCTTTCTTCTCGATCATATCCTCCAAGAAATTGGATGTCCCGAAGTCCTTTGATCCTTCTTTCTCCATGGTTTCCAAATCGGTACGAATTTGTCGAATCACCTCGGCATTATCGTCCAGCAAAGCTGCCAGCATACCCTTTGCATCGGGAAGCGGTTTTTCATCATCATGTTCTTTGATACGATTATGCTCCAAACATCCCTTCAAAGAACCGATAGGACGTTCGTCCAAATCACGAACACGCTCGGCAATGCTATCTATATCTTCAATCAAGCCGTTATAAAGATCTTCCAAAAAAGTGTGATAAGACCTGAAACTCGGGCCCTTCATATTCCAGTGGTAATTCCAAGTTTTAGCGAGTAAAACAAAATGATCAGCCAACAGGTTATTCAAAATGGTTTTGCTGGATTTAATCATTGCAGCATCTAAACCGATATTTCCTTTCATCATAACTATAAATATTTAAAAGTTCGTTTTTATTTCGTTTTCAACACCTATAGAAACGAAAAGAACTTGATAAAGTTTCGATTTTATAGCCTAAAATTTTATATCTTTTTCTCTTGCCGCAATAAACAAGGTGCCTAAAAATTCCGTCCAGTATCCCACCACAAAGGAGTTCCGGCATGATCCGGACCTCCCAAGGCATCGACCAACATCTCGTATTGCCCGTTATCATTATCAAGAATAGAAGAGGGATAATTCAGACGACGAATCATCTTTTCCATGTCAACACACCCGTTACGACTATTGTTATACCGTACGGGGAATAATCTCGGATAACCTGTCCTTCGTTGTTCTGCCCATGCCTCGCAACCTTCCGGGAAAACTGCCAGCCATTTTTGCGTGATAATCCGTTCCAGTTTCATCTCGTCAGAGGCGGCATCATCCCAACGGGGAGTAACCAAACAACGAGCCTTGATATTATTCCCGGGGGTAAAGGCATCCTCGAAATCAGTCGCCCGACAATCACTCTGTAAATAAGTTTCCACACCGGGCACCTGCCACTGGGAGAATGAACACCGGATGCCCTGTTCGTAACAAATTCCGGGGTCCTCCGTCGTCCATCCCCGCAAAGCGGCTTCCGCCCGCAGGAACCAGACCTCGGCAGCCGTCATCAGAATCGGTTTCGTCCGGACATTCACGTATATTTTCGACAAAGCGGAATAAAGCGTGTGAGCAAACATGGTTCCTTGACGGATTCCCCGATACTGCCCTTTCAAGGGGATACGAACCGAATCCCGTCCATCTCGATCCTGCAAAAGAACATCATCGGGACAAGGTTCGAAAAAAGCCTCTCGCCGGGGATCATCAAAACCATTCAGAATAGATTCCATGGACGCATTCATGTACACCTCGCCCCACACCCGGTTAATCTCGCCCAACGGGTTAGTATATTCATTGTCTGTCGTCACGGCCACCTGTTGCGTGGGTTCTTCAAAAAAACCGTGGGGATCAGCGAAAGCGTCCACGAACTCTTGCCGGGCTCTATCCGGATTGGCCATTGCCATCCGGATTGCCAGACGCAAACGCAACGAGTTGGCAAACCGAATCCACGATTCGACCTTACCATCCAACAACAAGTCGAAACGGGAAAATTCAGGTGTGTAGCCAGCTAAATTCACGTGATTTTCCAATATCCCCACCGCCGTTTTCAAATCATCCAGAAAACGATAATAAACATCCTGTTGCGAATCCGGCAGGTATATCATTTTTTTATTTCCGAAACTCGTGTAAATGACAGGACCATAATAATCAGAGACCCGATGCATCACTTCCACTTTCAATATTTCAGTGACAGCATAGACGGCAGGGTATTTTAACCGGGTAGAATCCTCCAGTCGTTTAATCTGGGGCATGATGTAAGCGTAGGTATTCTCCCACAACGTCCCGTTCCACCCGTCTTGCAGGTTATAATCGGAGTTATGACTTCCACCGTTTAGAGGTTTGTAATCGTGCATGTACCCGCTAAACATATCGGCACTCAGATTCTGCATCAACTGATAAGGCCAATTCTTCCCCTTCCCGTAATCATAGTTAAAATAAATCCCTTGCTGAATCACGTTTAACGGTATGCCCAGGTGATTCAGATCGACTTGCATATCCTCATCCGTGATTCCCGTATTATCCGTGTTCAAGTCCTTGAAACGTCCCGTGCAAGAGACGAACATCAACCCCATTATCATGTAGATTAAACCTCTCATTCTTTCTTCCAATTAAAACATGACACGTAAACTGAATCCCATACTTCTCGTGGTGGGCATCCCGTACACTTCTATCGCTTGGTTATCATTCCCCGTGGAAAGAATCAGATCCGGGTCAAAAGGCGCTTTCTTGTATATAAAAAATAAATTTCGGGCAATAAAAGCCAGTTGAACATCCCGGAAAAACTTCGTTGCCTCCATCCAGCGCTTCGGGAAGGTATAGCCCAAAGCCAACTCCCGCAAACGGAAATTAGTGGCATCATACATATAATATTCCGTCACCCCGGAACGTCCCCCGACGATAGACTTGTAGAACCCTTTCACGTTAGTAATCTTCTCTCCTTCCAGCATCACGTACCCCCTGTCCCGTGCATCCCCAGTAACTTTTGTCACCCCGTACATATCCATGTCGGCCTGTGTCTGCGACAACACTTTACCCCCGTACCGACCATCTATCAGCAAGCTCAACACCAATCCCTTCCAAGAGAAAGTGTTCGTCCATCCCAACGTGAAATCCGGATTAGCATTTCCCACTTTCACCGTGTTCCCATCTCCTTCAATCATCGGCAATCCCTGATGTTCTCCATCCGTCTCGTAAAGAATTTTCCCGTCTGCATCCCGCTTGAATGCCTTACCGTATATATCCCCGAAAGCCCCTCCTTTCTTCAATTTCATTGCGTAACTGGATGAAAAACCATAAGGCCCGTATTGAAACACGGGTAACTCGGCGTGCAAACGAACCACTTTATTCTTGTTGAAAGCGTAATTTATTCCTGTTTTCCAACTGAAATTTTTAATCTCAACCGGAGTACCCTCAATCATCAGCTCGACACCTGTATTCTGAATATTTCCAGCATTCACGTAACGATAGGCATACTCGTCGCCATCTTTTGCCGGTAATTTGAAAAACTGATTCTTGGTATGCGTCTGATAATAGGTAAAGTCAACGTGCAGGCGAGAGCCAAAGAATTTCCATTCCGTTCCCACCTCCATTGACAAGCTCATCTCCGGTTTCATCTCTTCAAAAGGAGCCGCATCCGATGCCTGTATTCCCCCACCGGCCAGAACGTGAGCCACGGGATTCGTGATATACAAGGGAATGTCATTTCCCACCTTACTCCACGTGGCCCGCACCTTACCACTCGTCACCTGTTCGGGTAATTTCAGCACCCGGTTCACCAACCAAGAAAAACCAACGGACGGATAGAAAAAGCCTCTCGATTCCCTGGTCGTGTACGCTAAAGTAGAACTCCAGTCATTCCGGGCTGAAACATCCAGAAATAGATAATCTCGAAACCCTACTTGTGCCGTGACAAACAATGACTGCATCTCCCGGACGGCATCAATCTGCTCTGAAATATAGGCAGATGTATTCATGTTTATGTTCGCTATATTAAACACGTTAGCGAATTTCAAAGAGGCGGTCTTCGAATCGTATCGAAGTTCATTGACTTTTTTCCGGTTAATACTGGCCCCTAAAGATACATCCAGCGAAAAGTCATTAAACTTTCCTTTATAAGTTCCAATCACATCCCCGTACGTTTGCACCTGTTCGTTCCCGGAATCTATATAACGCCCGTTATCTCCTGCCAGCGCGGGGGCCGTCGAGGCATAATATTTTTGACGGAATTTATCGTTCACGTAATCCACGTTTCCACGGGCCTGAACTGAAAAACAATTTGTAATTTTCAAGTTCAATGCGAGGGAAACAATAGCCCGTATTCGTTGATCCCGGCTCGTGATTCGCTCCTGTATCCAATATGGATTCTGCTCGAAATCCTCTGTCGGGGCATGCCAATTCTGCACGTTCAAATGCCGTTCTTCATTCCATACTTCAAAATGTTCTTTATATTCGGTTATATCCATTCCCCGGGGGAAACGATACAGACCAACTAATGGGTTCATGTAGAATCCTCCCGGAACAGGACGATTTTTCACGTGCTGACTCAATAGATTCACATTCCCGTCTATTTTCAAACGTCCCTCGTAAAATGTCGCCGTTTCCCGCAAGTTAATATTGTGTTTTGACAACTTATGATTCTCCAGAATCCCTTTCCCCGTGGTATTAGCATACGAGAAATAAGTTTGTACTCGCTCATTCCCTGTCATGAAGGACAAAGAGTGAATCGCTGTTACTCCCGTCCGAAAAAAAGAGGGTATCGGGTTACCCGTGGCTATATTCTCTCGCTCTCCCCAACTCTCGATTTCATCGCTCATCCCGTAATGATTCTGCAACTTCGGTAACATCATCGCCTTATCAAAAACCACGCTGGAAGTAAAAGAAACCTCTTGTTTCCCGACCGATCCTTTCTTCGTGGTAATCAAAATAACCCCGTTGGCAGCCTGTGTCCCGTAAAGGGCCGCGGCCGGGGCCCCTTTCAAGATGCTGATACTCTCTACATCTTCCGGGTTCAAATTAGAAATTCCATCTCCGGCATCCCGATTTCCCGCATCAGCCGTTCCCCCGATAGCCGTGTAAGGTTGTTCACTGCTTTCGTTCAACATCGGTACCCCGTCAATCACGTACAACGGTTGATTATTCCCAGCCACGGATCGACTTCCCCGCATCACGACTTTCACTGAGCCACCCATTCCCGAAGAACTCCGGTTCACTTGCATTCCGGCCACTTTTCCCATCAACGCCACGATCATGTTCGGATCTTTCACCCGGACTAACTCATTCTTGTTCACCTGAACAGCGGCGTAAGACAAGGCCGATTCTTTCTTTTGCAATCCCAATGCCGTCACGATCACGTCATCCAAAAGAATATAATCATGCTCCAACGTGATCACTAAATCGGTTCTCCCGTCAATCGGGATGATCTGGGTTCGATAGCCAACAAAAGAGACGATCAACGTTCCATGCAAATCTACCTCAAGCGAGAATTTCCCTTCTCGATCGGTAGTTACCCCGTTCATCGTTCCTTTTTCAATAATATTGACCCCGGCTATCGCCTCGCCTTGTACATCATACACGACTCCTGTTACAACAGCACATTTTTCATTCCGAGCCAATGAATCAATTCCCCGTACCACGGCAAACAGTCTTCCACCCTGTACAGATAATAAACAAAGCAAAAGAACAAATACACGCACACACATCGTAATTAGTTTATAAAGTCCGTAAAGTTCATAAAGTCAAAAGTTTTTGGTATCCTTCAGACTATTTATTGGCAACAATGCCATCATGAACAAATCATCCACAAGGATTCACAAACTTTACAGACCTTATAAACTTTATAAACCTTACGAACTTTACGGACTTTCCTGTTATTTCAATCCTCTCTTATGCAACAAAGGATCTTCCGATGGCTCCTGACCACGGAATTTGATATACTGCTGCATAGGGTCAGCATATCCGCCTTCTGACAGAACATATTTTCTAAACTTGGCTGCCAACTCTTTGTTATAAATATCCCCAGAAGATTTGAAAGCTTGGAAAGCGTCAGCGTCCAACACTTCGGCCCAGAGATACACGTAATATCCGGCACTGTAACCGCCATCAAAAATATGAGAGAAATACGTGGAACGATAGCGAGGTAATATCTCTTTGATCAAACCGTATTTATCCATAGAGGCTTTCTCGAAAGCGTTCACGTCAAAATCTTTCACTTCTGTATTAGAGTACCAATCCATATCCAGTAAAGCCGCTGCCACGTATTCTACCGTCGCAAATCCCTGATTAAAATGTCCGCTCTCCTGAATCTTCTGGATTAACGCGTCCGGCATAGTCTCGCCAGTCTGGTAATGTTTTGCATACATTTTCAACACTTCCGGTTCACTCGCCCAATTCTCCATCACCTGCGACGGTAACTCTACCATATCGTGAGGAATCGTACCCGCAATCCGCTGGTAATCGCCACGAGTAAAGAATCCGTGCAAGGCGTGTCCGAATTCATGGAACATCGTTTCCGTGTCATCCCAACTCAACAAAACGGGAGCATCCCCCACGGCCGGAGAGAAATTATAAACCACAGAAACTAATGGCATTTCTTCCTGTCCGTTCACTTTCGTGTAGTGACGGAATTCGGTCATCCATGCTCCTGCTGACTTGCTGGCACGAGTGTAATAATCCAAATACAAAATTCCGAGAGAAGTTCCGTCAACATCTTTCACCTCGTAAGTTTCCACTTGCGGGTGATATAACGGAATATCCGTTCTTTTATGCATGGTGATTCCATATAATTTATTGGCAACCGCAAACATTCCATCCCGCACGTTTTCCAATTTCAGATAAGGAGCCATCTCGGATTCGTCCAGATCATATTTCTGTTTCCGCAATTTCTCCGCGTAATACCACCAATCCCAACTTTCCAGTTTAGACGTCATCCCCTCTTTCGTGGCAATAGCTTGCATTTCAGCCAATTCCTGTTTGGCAACTTTCAATGCTGGTTCCCACACACGTCCCATGAAATCATAGATAGCCTTCGGGGTTTTGGCCATGTTCACATCTACCACGTAAGCGGCATAAGTGTCAAATCCCAACAATTTAGCTTTTTCCGTTCTCAAGTTCACCATTTTAGCTAACACGGCCTTGTTGTCATTAGCATTGTCATTATTCCCGCGCATATAATATCCCTTGTATAACTTCTCCCGCAAATCACGATTTTGGGCATACGTCAGGAAAGGAATCATACTTGGTTTTTGAACCGTGAAAACCCATTTACCTTCCATGCCCCGGTCTTTAGCCTCGGCCGCAGCGGCGGCAATAGAAGTTTCCGGAAGTCCGGCCAAGTCTTTCTCGTTATCAACAACCAACGTGAAAGCATTTGTCTCTTTCAATAGGTTATCACCATATTGTAAACTCAATTTAGCCAACTCACCATTAATCTGCATCATCTTAGCCTTATCGGCATCATTCAGATTCGCACCACCACGCACGAAATCATTGTAATACAGTTCCAACGTACGCAAAGCCAGAGCATCCAATCCCAAAGTCTCCCGTTTGTCGTACAATGCCTTGATCCGAGCAAACAATTTAGGATTCATGTTAATCTCATCCCCGTGGGCTGTTACGGCAGGACTGATTTCCATGGCTAATTGTTGCATTTCATCATTCTTCATCGCCTCGTACAGGTTAAAGAATATCGATGAGGTCTGATTCAGCAACTCCCCGGCTTTATCAAGAGCCACGATCGTGTTCTCGAAAGTCGGTTCTTCCGGGTTATTCACGATAGCCTCAATTTCTGCCTTGTGTTGTTTCATACCTTCCTCGAAAGCCGGCTTGTAATCCGCCGGTTTTATCTTATCAAAAGGCGGAGCTTGAAACGGGGTTTCAAACTTCTGCATTAATGGGTTGTTTACCTGCTTAGCTCCATCCTTACAAGACGTTACTAATGCGGTAACACTCAAAAGTAATATAACGCTCTTTTTCATGAATAAAGTAATTTATATTTAAGTATATTTCTCCCCACGTCCACAAAAACAAGGTAAAGATATAGATTATCCGCTACAAAGCATTCGTTTTGCCGGTAAAAGATTATTTTTAGTGTATGCAAAATTTTAATTAACTTCGCCACCAAAGTAAAAATACCAAAATTAATCAGATATGATAAAACATTCGTTCTTATGCATGGTCATCCTGCTTGTTTCTATCAGCACGGCCGTGTTTGCACAAAAAGGCGGACCTCGTTCCGGCTACAACTTTACAACAGTCGTTGACTTGAAAACGACCCCGGTGAAGAATCAACAAAGCGTGGGAACATGCTGGGACTACGCAACTCTCTCATTCTTAGAATCCGAATTACTGCGTAAAGGCAAACCTGTCTATGATCTCGCAGAACTTTACGTGGCTAAAAATGCCTACTTCGAGAAAGGATTACGTTACGTTCAATTCCACGGGAAGACAAACTTCAGCGAGGGAGGACAAGCTCATGACGTAATAGATATGATCAAAAAATACGGAATTGTTCCGGAAGAAGTATATACCGGATTACAATACGGACGAGATTTCCACATTCATGCAGAAATGGTGGCTGCTTTGCAAGGAATCCTTGACGCCGTGAACAAAAATCCGAACCGACAAATTACACCCGTGTGGACAAAAGGTTTCATGAGATATATCGAGGCTTATCTGGGTGACACCCCGGAAACATTCACTTACGAGGGCAAGGAGTATACCCCGCAAAGTTTTGCGGCATCCCTAGATCTAAATTTAAATGATTACGTGGAATTGACTTCTTTCCAAATGTACCCTTTCTACGAAGAGGTGGAACTCACGATTCCCGATAACTGGATGCACGCCCGTTACTACAATCTACCGATTGACGAGTTAATGGAAGTGATGAATAACGCCTTGAAAAACGGGTACTCCGTATGCTGGGATGGAGACGTAAGCCACAACGGTTTCAGCCATCCGAACGGGTTGGCCATTCTCCCGACCAATAACCCGGAGGAAATGATCAATGCCGAGATCGACAAGTGGACCACACTTAGCGCAAAAGATCGGGAACGTAAAATGCAGTCTTTCGAATCTCCCGTACCGGAAATGAGAGTAGATGACAACAAACGTCAATTTACTTTTAACAACCGCCAGACAACAGATGATCACTTGATGCACATCACCGGAATGCTAAAGGATCAGAACGGAACGATCTATTATAAGACCAAAAATTCTTGGGGAGAAGATCGTAACCCGTTCGGTGGTTATCTTTATATGTCCGAACCATTCTGTCGCTTGCAGACCGTGGCAATCATGGTTCACAAAGATGCTATTCCGAAAGCAATACGTAAGAAATTAGGATTATAATAAGAAATGAAAAAACAGCATCGGTTTTGATGCTGTTTTTTTATTATCGTTAAAATGAATTATCATCCGCTATCGACATGAATTTCTTACGAATCCACTGAGAGATTTTCGTTGTGATCTCCGGACCGGAATAAGGAATAAACTCTTCATACATATCCGCCTGTTCGAAATTATCAATCCCCACGGACAGAACCTCGATTCCTCTCTTCTTTCCTTCCCGCACGACCTCCCACACGTGTTCACGGGCATCCTCCCCGTCATACCCCGTGGCTGAGGGAGCCCCGTCGGAAATCATGAAGAACAATTTATTCTTGGCATCCGACTTGAACTTATCAAAACAATACAGCATGGCATACCCGTCAGCATTGGCATTTAACGCTTGTTGAGAGAACAGCTTCCCCAGTTGCAGTTTTTCGCCCCGATCGTGGAAACGAATAATCTCGATGCCCTCATCTCCACAGCGATGCCCGTATATCGAGTAATACACCACGTTCGGATACTTGTTGAAAGCCAAGGCTAACGCAGAAGAGATCACAATTTGCGTGGAAATCTTGTCTCCCGTACACATCGAACCGGACAAATCCAAAAGGATAACCACTTCCAAAATAGCCGAAGGAGCCATTACTTCCTCAAAAAATATATTCCGGTTATATCGGGATTGATACAATTCATCCTCATCCAATTCCCCGGAATCCTGCTCGTAGATCACCCGGGCTCGATCCATTTTTCCGGAGAACATGGCTAGACTCAACTGTATTTTGGCCGCCAGTTCCTTTGCCCGGTTCAATAAATCATCCGAAATTTCGGCTACATCAGCCTCGAACTCCTCGATACGGTCACAAACACCCAATGTCCCCTTCCATTCCAGCTTTGACCGTTCCGGACTCACGTATAACTGGGTCGAAAAGACAGGCTCTTGATTCAACGTTTTCCGCAAATCACGAATAACGGATTCAGCCATTTTAATCTGCTTATCCGTCTTGAAATCCTCGATCCCCTTCATCGCCTTCTTCATCTCCTGTAAAAAGAAATGATCCGGACATATCTCCTTTTCTTGAAACAACTCGGTCAACATTCCCGCATACCAAACAACCTCCTTGTAAGTCAATTCCCCATAATCCTTGATCGATTTCAAGATCGCATTCACTTGCCGTACTTTCCCGTCATTACCGGGAAAAGACAATACTTCCCGCATATAATTACTCTCGTCCAGAAGATTCGGGTACAATATTTTAGAACAGATATAATCATACAAAGCCTCGGAACCGTCCATTCCCCGATGTACACCATCTTCACTCTGTCCACCATAAAATCCCATATAATGTTCCACGGCATTCAATCCCATCGCCAACCCCAACTTACGAGCCGCATACAAATAATAGTGATAACCGGGAAAATCCTTTACGAGTTTCGACTCCACTCGCCGATCCTCAATAAAATGAATCATATCATAATGCATTGGTGTGTAGCGCAATTCATCGTCACTCAACTCTGCAATATCTTTTCCCGTGTAAATCAGATGTGCCAACTCGTGAACGAAATACCCGAAAAAGACAAATACTCTTGTCTCGTCCGACACGCCCAATCGCAACAATTTTAAATTCAGGGCTATATGTTTGGGATTCATCGACAAACTAGGAACCCGATTGGAAAGTACCATTTTAGGAATCTCCCCCGTGACATGAAAAGCGATCCTCGCACATACCGGGACCAATTTCAATAAATCCGTGGTTCCCAAATCCCGATCCAGTAAATTTCGAGCCATGGGAAAATTTCCCCACCAATCCCGGTCGATAAACTGTTCGTCATATATCTCTTCTATCCGTCGATAATCCATGACCGCACGTTCAAAGGGTCTGTATTAAGGAACGAGCCACTGTCTCTTCCCCTGTAATCACGTAGTTTGTGAGAATCACCCGCTCGATCACCTCATCCAGCCTGTACCCTAACGGGATATAAGCCGCCGCATCCAGCACCTGACGAGTCGAAAGTGAAACGGATAGCGTTTCTTTCTGTTCGGCCAAACGTAACACCTCGGCGACCTTGGCCAATTGAGTAGCCGCATCACGAGACACCTTCGGGAACCGAGCCTGAATCAATGCAGCCTCTTCTGCCGTGGTCAAGTAATTTAACCGAACTTTGATAAACCGATCTTCAAAGGCTGTATCCAAACGCTGCGTGGAAACATAGGCAAATCCCACGTTACCTGCTGCCACGAAAAGCACATTTCCGCCTTTATTATAGCGTTTCCCAGAATCCTCATCATAGATATACGATTGTTGACGATCCAAGATAGTCATCAGGAAATTCGCCGCCACCATCGGGGTACGTGTCAACTCATCTAAGAATATTAACGTTGGTTTAGTCGACACAAAAGCCTTAAAAAACTCCGAACGTACCGCTTTCGTTTTCCCGTCATCCCCGATAATCAATCCTCCCACGAACATCTTTTTCGGCTTAAAAGCCTGCCCCATATCGAAAGCAAAATACTCCATCCCCATGGCATCCGCCAATTCCTTAGCAATGGAAGACTTCCCACATCCTTTCGGACCGAGTAAAAAAGGATACCGCTTTAAATAGAGCGTGTGACATAAAAATTCCCACGTCTGTACGGGAATACACAAACTATCCGAATGTTTCGGCGGGGTAAAAGGGAAAAGAGTAGCCTGTTCGGCCACATACGCATTATTTGTCATTATTTAGTTTCTTAGCATTTTACCTATCAAAGGTAAACTTTTTATGGAAAAAAACACTTGAAACCAAATAACGTTCAAGTGCTTTTTATTATTCAAATATATTCCGTCATTCCAAATGTTCAATATCATCAATAGACAACCCCGTGGCTATTGCAATCTTCTCAACAGATAACCCCATCTGTTTCAAGGAACGAGCTACCTCAACCTTACCCTCTTTCATTCCCTCTTTCATTCCCTCTATCTTTCCCTCCTTTATTCCCTCGGCTTTTCCTTCTGCTTTCCCTTCAATCCATCCTGTTTGAATAACACTACGCTGATAACGTAATGCTTCCATGTGACGCTCGTACTCTTTCTGTTCCGCATCACTCAACTTATCTACCCGCAAACGTTCCCTTGCCTCCCGCAAACCACTTGCCGTCACATTCTCCGCAATCTCACCCGTCTTCAAAAACAATATCCATTCATCCAAAGGAGTTTTGGCCAACTTATCAAATTCATCTACCCGTAACACGTAATATTCCGGGAACAAATCTCCCGCATCATGACAAACAAATTGCTCCTGTTGTTGAACAGATAACCGTAACACATCTTTCGTATGAACACCCCGAAACTCCGTATGCCCATGATACACATAATCATCTCCTTGGCCTAAATCAAAATAAACAATATTGACAGAATACACTTTCTTCACGTTAGCATAAGGGTCTCCCTGATTTATGTATTCTGTAATCGCTTTAGAAGTGCCATACAACATCCGGTGAAAGTAATCCAGTTCCCGATTATTTTGAACCTCAATAATAACCAACTCTCCCTTCGAATTTTCAGCAAGCATATCAACCCGATTAAACTTGTCATCAAACTTTTGCTGGTTACCTTCACTTTCCAAAATTCGCTCGATACGGATCTTATCCTCTAAAAGCACGGATAAAAAACCTTCCAGTACCACAAAATTAGACTTGTTTCTCAATAATCGTTTGGCAGCCCAATCAAAACGAACTAAATTAGATTTCCCCATAGTATACAATTATTATATATACAAATGTACACAAAAACTGCGACTTATAGATTCAATCACAAAAAATATATTCAAAATATACAAGAAAAGCCCTTGAAACAAGAGCAAGTTTCAAGGGCTTTTCTAATGACTAAATTCTTTATTCCGCCCAAAGTTGAATCAAGTTCAAAATCGTCTGCTGCGCACGTCTCATCGTGTCCAGAGAACAGTACTCGAACTTACCGTGGAAGTTCATTCCCCCGGTGAATAAATTCGGACAAGGCAATCCCATGTATGAAAGACGGGCGCCATCGGTACCTCCACGGATCGGACGGACAATCGGGGTTACCCCGGCTTGCTCCATAGCCTTGAACGCCTTGTCGATCACTTCCGGATGCGGCTCAACCATCTCACGCATATTATAATATTGATCCTTCAAAGTTAACGTCAACACACCTTCGCCATACTTCTGAGTCAACAATTCTACCACTTTCATCATGAATTGTTTTTTAGCCTCAAACTTCTCCCGGATATGATCCCGAATGATATAACTGATTTCCGCGTTCTCCACGGAACCGCTCAATCCTACCAAATGATAGAAACCCTCGTATCCATCAGTATGCTCCGGACGCTCCCAGGCAGGTAACAGGCTATTCACCTCGGCAGCTACCTGCAAAGCATTAATCATCTTATCTTTAGCATAACCCGGATGCACGTTACGTCCTTGAATAGCCACCTTGGCACTGGCGGCATTGAAGTTTTCATATTCCAATTCGCCCTCGAACCCACCATCAATGGTGTAAGCGAATTTAGCGCCGAATTTCTCCACGTTGAAATAATCCACTCCCCGGCCCACTTCCTCATCCGGAGTGAAACCGATACGGATCTTCCCATGCTTGATTTCGGGATGTGCCATTAGATACTCGGCAGCCGTCATGATCTCGGCAACCCCCGCTTTATCGTCAGCACCCAACAAAGTTGTCCCGTCGGTTGTAATCAACGTATGTCCTTTAAACGCAGACAATTCCGGGAAATCCTTCACCGTCATCATCAGATCTTCGTTCAAACGAATATCCTTTCCATCATAATTCTCGATAATCTGCGGTTTGATATTCGCCCCGCTCATATCCGGACTCGTATCCACGTGAGAGATAAAACCAATCACCGGACGATCCTCATAACCCGGAGTAGCGGGAATTGTACCCATAGCATAACTATGCTCGTCCATCTCCACTTCGGTTAACCCAAGAGATTTCATTTCCTCTACCAAGTATTTCAGCAACACTTTCTGCTTTTCGGTAGAAGGGAAAGTCTCGCTCATTTCGTCACTTTGCGTGTCGAAACTCACGTATTTCAAAAAACGATCTTTTAAATCCACCATTTTTATTTTAGATTTTAAATTTTAGATTAAAACAGCTTAATCATTATTTTAGATTGCAAATTTCCAATTGCATTGTCCAATTTAAAATTTACAATCTAAAATTTAAAATTAATCCGCCAGTTTAGCTTTCATAGAATCGTAGATGAAGTAAAGGATGATCAAAATATACATCACGACAGCCAATACTTCAGCACCACTCCAAGTGATAAACCAGTCAGCACCGCAATATTTCAGAATAGCACTGATCACACCCATTAAAGCCCCACCAGCAATAAATCCGGAAGCAATTAATGTACCACGTTCACGGCGAGCTTTATTCACATTCTCGTCCTTACTACGAGTACCCACGTACCAGCTAACCAAACCACCAATCAACAGCGGAGTATTCAAATCCAACGGGATAAACATTCCTAAAGCAAAAGCCAATGCGGGAACACCGATCATCGTCAAGATCAATGCCAAAGCCGCTCCGGCAAAGTACAGCAACCAAGGAGTTGCTCCGCCTTCCATTAAAGGCTTGATCACGGCAGCCATCGCATTTGCCTGCGGGGCAACCAACGCGTTCTCTCCCACGAAACCATAAGTCTGGTTCAACACCATCATTACCCCGGCAATCGTGGCGGCAGAAACAGCCGTACCCAAGAACTTCCAGCCTTCCTGTCTCGCAGGAGTTGTCCCCAACCAGTAACCGATCTTCAAGTCGGTAATGAAACCTCCGGCCATAGACAGTGCGGTACAAACCACCCCACCGATGATCATGGCAGCCATCATTCCGCTCGTTCCACTCAACCCGGCACTAACCAATACCAGTGAACTCAAAATCAACGTCATCAACGTCATTCCGGATACCGGATTCGAACCCACGATAGCGATAGCGTTTGCTGCCACCGTCGTGAACAAGAAAGAGATAACGAATACAATCAACGTCGCGATGATCGTGTGAGTTAAATTACCCAACACGCCAAATTGGAAAAACACGAAAGTAGCGATCAGCACGGAGATAATCCCGGACAGGATAAACTTCATGGAAATATCACGCTGTGTACGCTCCACCACACCATCTCCTTTTTTCTTACCACCTAATTCACTAACGGCCAATCCTAAAGCCTGCTTGATAATACTGGAAGAACGGATAATACCGATAACACCGGCCATAGCAATACCACCGATACCGATATGACGGGCATAATTCGAGAAGATCTGCTCCGGGGTCATATCCCGCAACAACACTGTAATTCCCTCCCCAACAGCTAATGTCTGTCCATCAGCGAAATGACTAATAAAAGGAATCAACACGAACCACACGGTGAAAGAACCGGCACAAATAATCGCCGCGTATTTCAACCCAATAATATATCCTAAACCGAGTACTGCCGCACCCGTGTTCACTTTAAATACCACTTTCATCTTGTCAGCAAGCACTTCTCCCCATCCCATAATACGGGTTGAGATTCCTTCTGCCCACCAACCAAAGGTACTCACGCAGAAATCATAAAGACCTCCGATCAGTCCACTCACGGCCAATAGTTTAGCTTGGTTACCTTTCTTTTCACCGGAAACCAGAACTTCCGTGGTTGCTGTTGCCTCCGGGAAAGGATATTTCCCATGCATGTCTTTCACGAAATATTTCCGGAAAGGAATCAATAACAAGATACCCAAAAAACCCCCGAACAGAGAAGAAAGGAATATCTGGTAAAATTGAGCCTCCAGTCCTAAAATGTAAAGAGCCGGTAGCGTAAAGATTGCCCCGGCCACGATCACACCGGAACTAGCTCCGATAGACTGGATAATCACATTTTGTCCCAACATATTTTTCTTCCCCAACATATTGCCCACACCAACAGCAATAATAGCGATAGGAATCGCAGCCTCGAATACCTGACCTACTTTCAGTCCAAGGTAAGCTGCTGCCGCAGAAAAAATGACCGCCATGATAATACCGAATGTCACGGAATAAGGCGTAACCTCCTTGGGTTTCGTGTTCGCCGGCATCATCGGCTTGTACTCCTCGCCCGGGGCGAGCTCCCGGTACGCGTTATCCGGGAGTGAATTCATTTGTTTGTTCTCTTGCTCCATTGTTTCTTTATAGTAAGTGATTTATTTTTACAACACCCCAAAGATAACGATTTTAGCGAAAAAACGGGAATTGTAACAACCTTTATACAAAAAATCCGTAATTACGACATTATAAATACCACATCATGAAAATCATGCACTATCTTGAAATACTATCCACGGGTATCAGCGTCATCAGCCTGATCATCGTTATCTATGGGGCGATAATTGCTTTTTGCGCGTTCATCCGTAATGAATCCCGACGTTTTACCGGGAAATACTCGTTCACGGCAACTCGTGAACTTCGTGCCGATCTAGGAACTTATTTACTATTAGGCCTTGAGTTTTTGATTGCCTCCGATATTCTAAAAACAGTTCTGGAACCCAGCTTGAATGAATTGGCTATACTTGGGGGAGTTGTAATTTTACGGACAGTCCTGTCCATTTTTCTCAACAAAGAAATCAAAGAATTACAAGTACAAAAAGAAGGAACGGGTGGTCCCGAAAAGGATTAATCCAACGTTTGGACACCGCCCCCGTTCACAAATAACACCTGCCCAGTGATCCAACTGGAAATCGGTGCTGCAAAAAAGAGGACCGCCCCGGCAATATCCTCTATTTCACCCAATCGCTTGATTGGAGTGTGTTCCAACATCTTTTTCTCGATCTCCGGAGTCAGCACGGATGCGAGTGCTTGCGTTTCCACGGCTCCCGGTCCCACGGCATTAATCCGTACATCGGGTCCGAAATCCATTGCCAAGTTGGCTGTCATGTGATTCAAAGCCGCTTTTGACGAGGCATAGGCACTCATGTTCGGACTCCGATTGATACTTCCCATGGAAGTAATGTTCACGATCGAACCATAACCAGCCTGTTTCATATAAGGTACGGCCAACTGGCACAATCTCCAAGCACTGAACACATTTACCTTGAAAATACGTTCGAAATATTCCACCGTCACCCGAAAAGGATTTTCACGGCCTCCCCCGCCAACTCCCACGTTATTCACCAGAATGTTCAATTTACCGAACTCCACGATGGTCCGTTCCACGAGATTCATCAAATCCGCATCTCTCGTCACGTCACATTTCAGAGCCAGAGCCCGACGCCCCATTTCACGTATATCTTCTGCCACCTCTTCGGCTGCCGCCAGATTCACGTCACCAATCACCACATCAGCTCCCGCCTCTGCCAAAATACGGACACTCCCGCAACCGATACCATTACCGCCTCCCGTCACGAGAGCTACCATTCCCGTCAAATTCAACATTTTATTCAAATCCATCATCTTTCTTGTTTAATTTTCACACATTACGCTTTTTCCCCTTTCAAGGTTACTTCGAAACGAGAAAATTCCAAAAACAAGCGACGGGAAACGCTATCTATTTCACGTATTTTCAATCTTTCTGATATAGGTTTACTCTAGTTTACAATAAACTTTTTCAGGGTAATAACCGTGTTTACCCGTTGCATATTCGATGCACTTAGGGATTAAAGACGTATCAACTTCGCTACAAAGACGTATCAAAGACGTTCGTGAACGTCTTTGATACGAACTTGATAGGCTTTTACTCTATGATTATCTGGTAATTACCTTAAATACTCATTCCTTCTTCATTTGATAACGGGTAGTCCTATACGCATTCTTGCATTTAGGAATTCACATTTCACTACAAAATTGTATACAAGTACCTTAAGTTACACTTCTATGTATTTTTCTCTTCGCCAGAAAAGAATACCATTCACGGGAATCTTGAAAAAGATTTCCGTGAATACTTTATTTTATATGACCGATCTGAATCCCTCAGGTAATTACTTCCACCCGGCCAACAATAATATTTCCAATTGATTCCCTAATTCATCATTACGCCCGGCTCCCCAAACCATTTCCACTTCATTTCCTACTTTTTCCTCAAAATAATTCATTACCCGGACCAATTCATCCATCATCAAATCCTCCGCACCATATTCAATGTACATCAAATACCTAGCATGATCCGCTTCTTCGATAACCGATCCCAATTTTGTCAGCACATCTCCGATTGCATCTATGGCTCGACTTTCGCCGACTCCCGTCCCGATCTTCAACCGAAACTTATTATTACCATCCATAAGATGCTCCACATCCCCTCGATCCAGACCTACCAAATTCTCTCCATGCACGAGAGGTACAAGGTCTTTTATAAATACATTTCTTAATTCTTCAACTGTGAGTGACGAATTATTAAACAATTCCTCCAATCTTTTTTCCATGCAATATTATTGATTACCATTTTCTCAAAAGTAATCAATTTTTGGAAATTACAAATCCTCTCCCTCATCTTGAATGTGCCACGTCCAATCATTAATGATCACTTGCACGGCATGCCATAGGCCTTCCCCGTTCTCCCCGGCAAAATAGAAAACAACATCCCATTCATCCTGACGATCAAAATACTCTTGGGTACTCCAATTACGCCCGGCCATCATGGTCTTGCTAAAATAATCAGTAAGACTTATATTAAACACCGGCTTATTCGTGGCTTTCTCCGTCACGACAAAACGAGTCGGTCGATCATCCATCAAACGCATCGTGTTCAATTCCACACCGATGGCCGCAGGACTGATCTGTTTGCTATAATAAGGACGAAAACTCAACTCATCATCATCCTTCAATTGATTCTGATGATCAAGATACCCGTTTGATTCAAGAATCTCGTAATCATAATCATCCACGGCAAATCCACCTCCACCATTCTCCGGCTGTTGGAAAATAAATCTTACGGTATTTGTATTCTTGATCAAGTTAATTGTCTCGACAAGATTGATATTACCGGTAAAGTTTACATCATTGATTTCACCATACCAAAGCGGTTCCAACGCTTTATCAATAATAAGCGATGACGTTCTCTTCAATTTTAATTCCAACTCCGTGATCGACGTACCCGGGGCTAACTGAGGAACATCGTACGAATCATGCACCCCGGCCCAAGCCATCAACTTGTATTCTCCCAAAGGAAGTGCCACGGACATCTGGTAATTACCGGTAGCTAACGCATCCCCCTCTTCGGCTTGTTGGAAAAGGAATTTGCCATCCTTGTCGAAAACATAGAGCTCCACTTTATCTACCTGTTTATGAAAAGCACAGACGGATAGCATATTATAGTCATATTTAAACTTGACAAACAAGCGACAC
>NZ_AP028155.1:0-250000 GCF_033096445.1 Butyricimonas faecihominis | reverse complement strand
ACTTCAACCTGCTCGTGGGTAGATCACAAGGTTTCGCGTCTAGCGCCACCAACTCGACGCCCTGTTAAGGCTCGCTTTCACTTCGGCTAACGGGCCTGAAGCCCTTAACCTCGCTGGTGACGACTAACTCGTAGGCTCATTATGCAAAAGGCACGCCGTCACCATATTTCATGGCTCCGACCGCTTGTAGGCGCGCGGGTTCAGGGTCTATTTCACCCCCCTGCTCGGGGTACTTTTCACCTTTCCCTCGCGGTACTGGTTCACTATCGGTCTCTCGGGAGTATTTAGCCTTGCCAGGCGGTCCTGGCGAATTCAGGCAGGATTTCTCGTGTCCCGCCCTACTCGGGATCCCGCTATCTTCGAAAGAGGTGTCGTGCACGGGGCTGTCACCCTCCACGGCTTACCTTTCCAGGTAATTGCACTTCGTCTTCCGTCGAATGTCGCGGTCCCATGACCCCGCTGTCGCCGAAACGGCAACGGTTTGGGCTCTTCCCCGTTCGCTCGCCACTACTGGGGGAATCACATTTTGTTTTCTTCTCCTGCGGGTAATGAGATGTTTCAGTTCCCCGCGTTCGCCTGCATTAATGCATGACCGTCATCTAGACGGCCGGGTTGCCCCATTCGGAAATCCACGGGTCAAGGGTTACTTGCACCTCGCCGTGGCCTATCGCGGCTTATCGCGTCCTTCATCGCCTCCGAGAGCCTAGGCATCCACCGCGCGCCCTTAATTGTTCACGTTCGTTAGCGTCGTGTTCTTAAATAATTTTACCTTGCCATCGTGTCACCACGACAGCGGCTCTGTGTTATTCTACTACATTGTTACTTCGTGGATCAAATGATCCATTAACGTTCCAGCATGTCAAAGAACTTTACAATTTTAAATTTAGCCATTTTAAATTTTAAATTGAAATCTAGAATCTAAAATCTTTAAATCTAAAATTTAACGCCGGGACCAAGGCAACGAGCCTCGTCTCTAAAGATCCCTCGAGGGAATCCCGTTGATAATGAACTGCCGGTAGCGAGCCACATGAGCTCCTGCTCCAGAAAGGAGGTGTTCCAGCCGCACCTTCCGGTACGGCTACCTTGTTACGACTTAGCCCCAGTTACCGGTATTACCCTAGCCCGTTCCTCGCGGTCACGATCTTCAGGTACTCCCGGCTTCCATGGCTTGACGGGCGGTGTGTACAAGGCCCGGGAACGTATTCACCGCGCCATGGCTGATGCGCGATTACTAGCGAATCCAACTTCGTGGAGTCGGGTTGCAGACTCCAGTCCGAACTACGACCGGCTTTAGAGATTCGCTCCGGGTCACCCCGTGGCTGCCCTCTGTACCGGCCATTGTAACACGTGTGTCGCCCCGGGTGTAAGGGCCGTGCTGATTTGACGTCATCCCCGCCTTCCTCGCACCTTACGGTGGCAGTCTCGACAGAGTGCCCGGCTTCAACCGATGGCAACTGGCGATAGGGGTTGCGCTCGTTATGGGACTTAACCCGACACCTCACGGCACGAGCTGACGACAACCATGCAGCACCTTGTATCTAGCCCCGAAGGGAATTCCTGTTTCCAAGAAATGCAAAATACATTTAAACCCGGGTAAGGTTCCTCGCGTATCATCGAATTAAACCACATGTTCCTCCGCTTGTGCGGGCCCCCGTCAATTCCTTTGAGTTTCATCGTTGCCGACGTACTCCCCAGGTGGCTCACTTAATACTTTCGCTTGAACCCTGGCAGTGTATCGCCAAGATCCAGTGAGCATCGTTTACGGCGTGGACTACCAGGGTATCTAATCCTGTTCGCTACCCACGCTCTCGCGCATCAGCGTCAGATCGAGCCTGGGAAGCTGCCTTCGCTATCGGGGTTCCAAGTGATATCTAAGCATTTCACCGCTACTTCACTTGTTCCGCCTCCCTCGTCTCGTCTCGAGGGCGCCAGTTTCAACGGCGTGCTACAGTTTAGCTGCAGTCTTTTACCGCTGACTTGGCGTCCCGCCTACGCGCCCTTTAAACCCAATAAATCCGGATAACGCTCGCATCCCCCGTATTACCGCGGCTGCTGGCACGGAGTTAGCCGATGCTTATTCGTCAAGTACTGGCAAGATCGCACACGTGCAATTTATTCTTCCTTGACAAAAGAGGTTTACAGGCCATGGACCATTCATCCCTCACGCGACTTGGCTGGTTCAGGCTCTCGCCCATTGACCAATATTCCTCACTGCTGCCTCCCGTAGGAGTCTGGACCGTGTCTCAGTTCCAGTGTGGGGGACCTTCCTCTCAGAACCCCTAGACATCGTCGGCTTGGTGGGCCGTTACCCCGCCAACTACCTAATGTCGCGCGTGCCCGTCCCGTACCACCGGAATTTTAAATGAAAGATCATGCGATCCTCCAGTATTATGGGATGTTAGTCCACGTTTCCGCGGGTTATCTCCCGGTACGGGGTTGGTTGCACACGTGTTACTCACCCGTGCGCCGGTCGCCGGCGAAGTATTGCTACTCCCCGCTGCCCCTCGACTTGCATGTGTTAAGCCTGTCGCTAGCGTTCATCCTGAGCCAGGATCAAACTCTTCATGGTAAAAGTTATTTACAGAAATTTTATTCTGGCCGGGTCATGTGTTTCATGAATCTCGACTCTCGTCGATCTCGATTCACGCTCGCTACGTTTTGTTCATTTCAATATCTTAAAGAACTCTTTCTTTCTTGTTTTAGTCTCACTCGTTTTAAGAGCGAAAGCGGATGCAAAGATAAGACCTTTTTTCGTTACCTTCCAAATCTTTTTCAAAGTTTTTTCAAACTTTTTTTAAGAGCCTCGTAATTCGATATTTTGAATTACTCAAGCAAAAGAAGGATTGTCTTATTTCCTTTTCAACATTTCAAGAACGTTACAAGAAACCACCTTTCTAGCCTCGTTCATGCTTGCACTGTTTCTTGTTTTGCGGGTGCAAAGATAAGGCAAACTTTTCCCCTTCTCCAAATATTTTCACAATTATTTTTCAATTATTTTCATCAATACACGCCAAAAGCATGATTGGCAAAATGTTAGAAGGGGAACTTTTTTCAGGATAATACTATTGAAATAAGGTAAAAGACAGGTATCAACCTCGGTACAAAGCCGCTTCAAAGCCGGTACAAAGCCGTTCGTGAACGTCTTTGATTCGTCTTTGATTCGAAAATGATACGTCTTTATACCCTATCTTCCACCTGTGGTCAGCGTTTGTTCTATGGAATATCATGGGATAAACTAGGAAATAAACTAGACAGATACCCTCCTCTAACTCATCAACAACACCCGTCAGTGTTCATGCTATGTTCATGCTATGAAGATGCAATGTTCATGTCCCCTTCTATCCATAGACCACAAGCGAACCAAGGTACACGAACGAATAATTTACCAATATGATAAAAGAAAAACGAAAACAGGATTACTTATTCACGACGAAACCCGTGAAATCATTGTGCAAGAAACTGTTCAATTCTTGCGGGGTGATCCGCACCTTGAAATGCCCATCCTTCACAAAAGAAATATTTCCGGTTTCTTCACTGACCACGATGATGTGAGCATCGGTCACGGCACTCATTCCAATCGCCGCACGATGTCTCAACCCCAAACTCCCGGGAATATTCGTGTTATCGGAAACCGGCAAAATACACCGCGCCGCCAAAATCTTGTTATCCGCGATAATTACCGCACCGTCATGTAGCGGGGAATTCTTAAAGAAGATATTTTCAAGCAACTCCTCCGACACGATCGAACGGATCAACACACCCGTTTGCGCGTAATTGTACAACTCCGAATTCTGGGACAACACGATCAAAGCACCCGTTTTTGTTTTCGAAAAGTAATCACAGGCCTGCACGATAGCGGCGGCGACCTCATCTTTTATAGAAGTCTTGGTAAAAAGCCGCTCCAAGTTAAATATGTTTTGCAGGTTATATTTACTACCTAATAATAATAGAAAGCGGCGAACTTCTTGCTGGAACACGATCAGCAAGGCAATCACTCCCATACCGATAAACTGTCCCAAGATACCAGAAACCAACTCCAGATTCAGAGCTTTCACCAGCAACCATGCCACGTAGAATGTGAAAATCCCGGCAAATATATTTATTGCAACCGTCCCTTTCACCAGTTTATAAACCTGATAAAATATAAAAGCGGCTAGCAATATATCAGTTATAGTGTAAAAGTTTATAGTTATAAACAACAGCATACGATATTCTTAAAAGTCAATTTCACCCGCAAAAATAGCCAAAAATAAATAGGTTACATCATAATAACGGAAGTTTTCCCCCTTATTTTTTCATCTTGTAAATCACGACAAGAACGGCAACGATCACGATCAATAACCCAAGGTAATTCGCGTAAGTCAATTGTTCATTGAAATAAAGTACTCCCACGACGATTGCCGTTATCGGTTCCAACGTTCCCAACACGGAACTCGGTACGGAACCGATCAATTTCACGGCTGCCACCAGCAACCGGGCAGAAACGATCGTACTCAATATGGCCAACTGCAACATATCCAGCAAGAACCGGGGTCTCGTGATGATTTCCATCTTCCCCTGTGCCACGGCCAAGATCAAGTAGAACAGTGCGGTGAATAGTAACACGTAGCAAGTCAGCACGTCCGGATTCATCCGCTTTAACACGGGACGGTTCAGCGCGGTAATATAACACCCATAAGTCACCGTGGACATTAATACAAAGAATAATCCTAGCCATTTCACCTCCCCGGGAGTCCACGACAACAGGTACACCCCGCATATCGCCAGCACGATCCCCGCTTTCACCTCCAAGGGTAGCCGTTCTTTGTAGAAGATAGCCATCAGCAATGCGACGACCACGGGATAAAAGAAATGAATCGCTGTCGCCACGCCCGTGGGCATATAATGATACGACCACATCAGGAAGAAAGCCGTGATTCCATACCCTCCAACCCCGGCAAGCGTAACTTCCTTCACCTCCCGTCGGGTCAGTCTTATATTCATTCTCCGGAACAATAAATAAATAGCATACACGATTCCCGCTATCCCGTAACGGTACACTAATATTGTTTCATTATTAACCCCGTCCAGTATTGCCTGATTTGCATACAGCGGAATCAACCCGAAGGTAGCCGCCGACAATGCCGCGAATAGAATCCCTTTAAACTTGTCCATTTCCTTTTTCAAAAAACGGTGCGAAAGTAGCAAATTTTCCCATAAGTTTTTGCATCTACGGGATAATCCCTATATTTGCTTTTGATTTTAAGAAAAAGACAATATAAAATAACACACTGTATGAAGTACATTCTGACATTCATGGTTCTGGCATTATGCGGTTCTCTCGCTATCGCCCAGACAGACGCAAAAGCAAAGGCTATTCTGGATAAAACAGTCGAACATATCAAGTCCTACCCTGCCGTGGAAATCGTTTTTGACCTTTCCATGATCAACAAGGCAGAAGATATTAATGAAACACATCACGGGAAAGCATACATGAAAGATAAGATGTACCGCATTGACGTGATGGACGTGGTCAACTATTTCGACGGGGAAGTAATCTACACGTACATGCCGGATCAAGAAGAGGTGAACATCAAAAACCCGGAGGAGAACGAGGACGAGATGTTGAATCCTTCCATCCTGTTCGATATTCACAACCAGAAGTTCACCCAGAAGTTGGTGGAAAACAAGGATGGCAAAGCCTACATCGAATTAACCCCGAAACAAACTCACAAACAGATCTCCAAGATTGGGGTATGGATCGACACGAAAACAAACATGGTGGAAAAAGTCACGTCCTTCGGCAAAGACGGGAACGACGTGGTGATCACGATTAAAAGTTTAAAGAAACCGGAGAAAGAACTAGACGTCACTTTCTTCCGTTTTGACAAGGATGCCCACCCGGAAGTGGACGTTATTGATTTGAGGTAGCATATTATTATATAAAAAACAAGGAGAGGGAAAAGTCATTTCTCAAACTCCCTCCCGGCTTCGCCGTACTCCCTCTATAAACAGAGGGAGAGCTGAAATACTCCCTCTCTTCGGGAAGAGTCACCAGCTCCTCCTCTGTTTATAGAGGAGGTGGCACGAAGTGACGGAGGAGTTTTGGGAAATAAAATGACTTTTGCCACCCCTCTTGTTTTTTAAGCGGAGTTACTAGATTTTACTAGGCCTTTTTCGCTTTGTACGTCACTTTCGTCTCCATCGCATCCATGATCGTGGCTTTCACCAGCGAATCGAGTTCCCCGTCCTTCACGGTTCCCGTGGCGGTCACTTTCATCGGCATTCCATTATACGTGTAAGTAAACGAGATATTCAGCTTGTACACGGTTTTCCCATCTTTCACTTCAGGTTTCACGGAAACCCCGTTCGAACGATAGTTAAACTTCTGCCCGTTGGGCAACATAAAATCCTTCACCACCACGATCACACTATCCCGGTGAGTCCGTTGCAATTCGAGCTTTAACTTCATCTTCTGTTGCATGATTTCGATAAAAGCCTCCCCGTTATACGTCCCGGCAACAGCTGCCGCATGGTCTTTCTTATTCGTGTTATTCACCGGCGTGGCGTTCATCGATCCTCCGACCGCGAAACATAAAAGAAGAAGTAATCCTACAAATTTCATAATCCTGATGGTTTAATTGATAAAAGTTTATATTTTTAGCCGTCGAAAATACAAAAATAAATCAATAGTTCATGAAACGGAATATTTTCTTTATCGGGATATTATTAGTTATTATTTCAACAATTTCATTATTAACATCTTGCAATAGTTGCAGCGACCGTCGGGCACACGACGTTTCATCTCTACCCGGCCTGTACGAGGGCGAGGCCACGATCATCCTACCCGACCACGTGAAGGCCATGCTCAAACCCGACGCTAACGGCAACACGCTTATTCCCGAAGGTCCGATCCCCTGTAAAATCAGCATCACGGCGGATACCAGCAAGAACGTCACGCTGAATCTCGTGGACTTCACCATGCCCGTGAAAGGCATCACAGTTAACCCGGCACTGAGCAAAGTAACCGAAACCGACTCCACTCTTAACTTGGAAGGTGGCGGTAAAGTATCTGTCGGTCAACAGACCATTTCCTACACTCACAAGGGGAAAGTAACTGAGAATCAACTTAACCTTGACATCACGGTAACCGTGATCCCGATGATCGTGGAACCCAAGATCGTGTTCAAGGGGAAAAAGAAGTGAGTTTATAAAGTTCATAAGGTTCATAAAGTCAAAAGGTCACGGGTGTCCTTCGGACAGTGTTTAACGGCAGTACAAGCTGCCATGGACAAAGCGCCCCGCAGGGGTCCACGGACCTTATGAACCTTACAAACTTTATGAACTTTATGAACTCTATAAACTTTCCAAACTTATTTGTAACTTCGTGACCGAAATTTCGAATACAAAATCTATAAAAACAATGAGAAAAACGACTTTTATGGCTGCAATTATTCTTCTTGTGGCATCTTGCGGAAAGACTGAACAAAACCCGCTTTTATCGAGTTTTGACACTCCCCACCAGACGCCTCCCTTCGATAAAATCAAGGCCGAGCATTACGAACCGGCTTTTGATGTAGCTATCGAGGAAGCCAAGAAAGAGGTAGAGCAAATTGCCTCTTCGAAAGAAAACCCGACATTTGAAAACACGATCGTGGCACTGGATAACATCGGTGAAAAAATGAATGCCATTTCCGGCATATTTTTCAACCTGAATGCTTGTCTCACCGACAGTTTGATGCAGGACATTGCCCAAAACGTGTCCCCGAAACTGACTTCATTCAGCCACGCTATCTATATGAACCCGCAACTTTTCGAACGGGTAAAACAAGTTCACGAGCAAAAAGCAACTTTGAACCTGAATCCGGAACAGGCCATGTTACTCGAAAACACGTGGAAAGCCTTCATTGACGGGGGAGCAAACCTTGAAGGTGCCGACCGCGAGCGTTTCAAAGAGATTTCCATCGAGCTGGGCAAGCTAAGTCTGACCTTCGATAAAAACGAACTGGCCGAAACCAACGCGTTCGAGTTGCACGTGACCGACGAGAAAGACCTTTCCGGTCTCCCCGAAGGAGCCAAGGAAATGGCTGCCATGACGGCCAAACAACGAGGCAAGGAAGGATGGATTTTCACCCTCCACTACCCGAGCATGGGTCCTCTTATGAAATACGCTGACAACCGGACATTGAGAGAAAAAATGTATCGTGCCAACTCGACACGAGCATACAAAGACAACGAGTATAACAACGAGGAAGTGGTCAAGAAGATCACCGCCCTGCGTCTGGAAAAAGCGAAACTCATGGGTTACCCGACCTACGCAAATTATGCATTAACCGATCGCATGGCCAACACCCCGGAGATCGTGAATAACTTCATCGCCGAATTGCACGAGGCGTCCTACCCCTATGCACTC
Source organism: Butyricimonas faecihominis (assembly GCF_033096445.1). Taxonomy (NCBI): domain Bacteria; kingdom Pseudomonadati; phylum Bacteroidota; class Bacteroidia; order Bacteroidales; family Odoribacteraceae; genus Butyricimonas; species Butyricimonas faecihominis. The sequence goes on along the minus strand of NZ_AP028155.1, from coordinate 241,608 downwards.
AAAGATAAAAAAGAGGTGGAGGATTTCGCCCGCAAAGCTGGCTTAAAGGGAGAATTGCAACGTTGGGACTGGTCTTATTACTCCAACAAATTGATGCAGGAGAAATACGCTCTTGACGACGAGATGCTGAAGCCCTACTTCAAGCTCGAAAACGTGCAGAAGGGTGTCTTTGACTTGGCAACCCGTCTCTACGGTATTACCTTCAAGGAAGTGAACAACATCCCGTTATACCACCCCGAGGTAAAAACCTACGAGGTATATGACAATGACGGATCGTTTCTTGCCGTTCTCTACACGGACTTTTTCCCACGGGAAAGCAAGGGAGGCGGAGCATGGATGACCCAGTTCCGCGGTCAGAAAATAGTTAACGGTAAAGATCAGCGCCCGTTGGTATCGCTCGTGATGAACTTCACGAAACCAACCGACACGAAACCATCCTTGCTGACGTTCAACGAGGTAACTACTTTCTTGCATGAATTCGGACATGCTCTTCATGGAATGTTCAGTAAATGTACTTACGGCTCCACGTCCATGGACGGTGTGTCCCGCGACTTCGTGGAATTGCCCTCGCAATTCATGGAAAACTTCGCCCTCGAAAAAGAGTGGCTTGACACATGGGCCGTACACTACCAGACCGGAGAGAAAATTCCGCAGGAATATATTGACAAAATCAAGAAATCATCCAATTTCCAAGCCGGGTACGCGAGCGACCGTCAGTTAAGTTTTGGCATGGTCGATATGGCATGGCACACGATCACCGAACCTGTCACCGAACCTCTCGTGGACTTCGAGCAACGGGCTATGGGCAAAACGGAGATCATGCCTCTTGTGAAAGGTAGTGCCTTCTCTCCCGCTTTCGGACACATCTTTGCCGGGGGATACGCTGCCGGATATTATGGCTACAAGTGGGCAGAAGTACTGGATGCCGATGCCTTTTCGTTATTCAAGCAAAACGGTATTTTCGACAAGACTACCGCCGAATCGTTCCGCCGCAACGTGCTGGAAAAGGGCGCATCAGAAAACCCGATGACACTCTACAAGCGCTTCCGAGGCCAAGAGCCGACCGTTGACGCTTTGTTGGAAAGAAGCGGGTTGAAAAACCTTTAAAATACAGTTTAAAAGGGGTTGTCCTTAAAGTTATTTTTAAAACTCCTCTGTCACTTCGTGCCACCTCCTCTATAAACAGAGGAGGAGCTGGTGACTCTTCCCGAAGAAAGGGAGTATTTCAACTCTCCCTCTGTTTATAGAGGGAGTACGGCGAAGCCGGGAGGGAGTTTTAAAAATAACTTTAAGGACAACCCCTTTTCGTTTAATAAGAAAAAAATAATACCTTTGCGCCCAACTTATGGTAATGGTATCTACCTCGAACCGCTTGAAAAGCTGATGATGCCTACATGTAAAATGTTAAACCATTAAGTAAGCGTAGTATATGTTTAGAACACTATTTATCATCGGTCTCGGAAGTTTCTGCGGGGGAATATTTCGATTTCTCCTCACTCGTTTCGTACAAAATCATTTCCTTGCCGCGTTCCCTTTCGGCACGATGATCGTGAACATCACAGGCTGCCTGTTGATCGGGATTTTCTACGGGTTGTTCGAGCGAGGCAATCTATTTAACACAGACCTACGTCTGTTCTTGACCGTGGGTTTATGCGGGGGATTTACCACGTTCTCCACTTTTATGAACGAGAACTTCGTGTTATTGAGAGAACAAAACTATCTATATTTTATGTCCTACACGGCCCTCAGCATTGTACTGGGGTTAACGGCCGTTTACGTGGGACACCTCATTGTAAAAGCGTTATAACCATATCCAAGTAATGAAAACCGTAGCGAGCATGAAATCAACTTGCCCCCTCCACAACTTGTGGCATTATTCTACACGAAAACACGCCGTTTTTGAAATGGACAAACGAACAGAATTCATAAATAACATTGTATTTCAATAAGATAACTTATTTTTACAATATCACGTAAAAATGTAGCATGTTATTTTCATAGCATAAGAAGAATTACGACGAAAATGTATAAAAATCAATTAATATGAAAGAATTAGGAATAGCAATTACACTCGTGTCATTCATCCTCTTGTCCGGTTGTAAAGACAAGACCGAACCGGAGCGACAAGTAGTGGCTGTAGAAAAAGTAGGAGTAGATAACGTGGAAATATACGGGGAATACGTCGGGCAGATCCGGGCGAAAGGATTCGTCGAGGTGAGAGCCCGCGTGGAAGGTTACTTGGAACAGATGCTTTTCGAGGAAGGAAAGCGCGTGAAACGGAACCAGCCCCTTTTCAAAATAAACAGTGACCTTTACCAAGCTCGTGTCGACAAGGCAAAGGCTCAACTGGCAAAAGATCAGGCACAAGAGGCAAAAGCCGAGCGTGACGTGGAACGCCTGCGTCCCCTTTACGAGCAAAAGGCAGCCAGCCAGCTTGACCTTGACAATGCCGTGGCTGCCTACGAGAGTGCCAAAGCAAACGTCGCCATGAGTAAAGCCGACCTAGCACAAGCTGAACTCGAATTAAGCTACACAACCGTGCGTTCCCCGATTGATGGATATATTAGTGAACGGTACGCTGACATCGGTACACTGGTCGGTCCCGGAGGGAAATCCCAACTGGCCACCATCGTGGAGAGTGACGAGGTACTCGTAGATTTCAGTCTTACCGCCCTCGACTACCTGCGTAGCCAGCAACGGAATGTAACCCTCGGGGAAAAAGACGCCAACCGGTCATGGCAACCCAGCGTGACCATCACGCTAGCGGATAACTCGATTTATCCCCTAACCGGAATCGTGGATTTCGCCGACCCGCAGGTGAATCCCCAAACGGGTACATTCGGCGTGCGTGCCGAACTCCCCAATCCCGACAGGAAACTATTGCCGGGACAATTCACGAAAGTAAAGTTGTTACTCGACGTGCGTGAAAACGCCATCGTCGTTCCCAGCAAGGCGGTCGCCATTGAAAAAGGCGGCGCCTACATATACGTTGTCCGCCGCGACAGTACAGCCGAGAAACGTTTCATCGAAACCGGCCCCGAAGTGAATAATCATACCGTGGTAGAACGCGGGCTTGGACCTGACGAACTGGTTGTCGTTGAAGGCTACCACAAACTAACCCCGGGTGCGCTCGTGAAACCCGTGAGTCCCGAAATGATTAAAGAGGAGGAGGTTGCATTATGAAACCCGGTTTCTTTATTGACAGACCGATATTCTCGGCTGTGCTATCTATCGTCATCGTGCTGGTAGGATTCATCGGATTGTTCCTGCTTCCCGTGGACCAGTACCCGCAAATCACCCCTCCCGTCGTGAAAATATCCGCGTCCTACCCGGGAGCCAGTGCCGTTACCGTTTCACAGGCGGTGGCCACTCCCATCGAACAGGAATTGAACGGAACACCGGGAATGTTATACATGGAATCGAGTAGCTCCAACTCGGGAGGTCTATCGATTACCGTGACTTTCGACATATCCACGGATGCCGAACTGGCCGCCGTCGATATTCAGAACCGCGTGAAACTGGCAGAATCCCGTCTTCCGGCAGAAGTCGTGCAGAACGGGATCAAGGTGGAGAAACAATCTTCCAGCCAGTTGATGACTCTCACGCTGACCTCATCCGACCCTCGTTTTGACGAGATATACCTCAGTAACTTCGCCACCATCAACGTGCTTGACGTGCTGAAACGTGTTCCCGGCGTGGGACGTGTTTCCAACATCGGTAGCCGTTACTACGCCATGCAAATCTGGATTCTCCCCGACCGTATGGCCAATTTCGGGTTAACGATCAAAGACTTACAAAATGTACTGAAAGATCAGAACCGGGAATCCGCGGCCGGGGTACTCGGCCAGCAACCGATGAGCGGGACGGACATCACCATCCCCATCACGGCTCCGGGCCGTCTTTCCTCCGTAAACGAATTTGAAGAGATTGTCGTCCGGGCAAATCCCGACGGTTCCATCATCCGTTTGCGCGACGTGGCGAGAGTATCGCTGGAGGCCAGCTCGTACAACACGGAGAGTGGATTGAACGGCGAGAATGCTGCCGTACTCGGCATCTACATGCTCCCCGGTGCGAATGCCATGGAAGTGGCCAAGAACGTGGTGAAAGCCATGGAAGAAATCAGTAAAGATTTTCCGGAAGGAGTAAGTTATAACATCCCTTTCGATATCACGACTTACATCTCGGAATCCATTCACGAGGTATATAAAACCCTGTTCGAGGCGCTTTTCCTCGTGATCTTCGTCGTGTTCCTCTCCCTCCAAAGCTGGCGGGCCTCCCTGATTCCCCTCGTTGCCGTCCCCGTGTCCCTGATCGGAACTTTCGGGTTCATGCTGGCCTTCGGGTTCTCGCTGAATATGCTGACCCTGTTGGGACTGGTACTTGCCATCGGTATTGTCGTCGATGATGCCATCGTGGTCGTCGAGGGTGTTGAACGTATCATGGAAGAAGAGGGATTGTCGCCCTACAAGGCCACCCGTAAAGCCATGAAAGAGCTGACGGGAGCGCTGGTTGCCACCTCGCTCGTGCTGGGAGCCGTGTTTGTACCCGTGAGTTTCCTGCCGGGAATCACCGGTATGCTTTACCGTCAGTTTGCCATCACGATCGTGGTGTCCGTGTTGATCTCGCTGGTTGTGGCCCTGACGCTAAGTCCCGCCATGTGTGCCATCCTGTTACGCCCGTCTAACGGGAAGAAGAACTTCGTGTTCCGTAAAATCAACGAGTGGCTCGCCCGCGGGAATAACAAATACGTTCAGTTTCTGCAACGGGCTCTCGCCAACCCCCGACGAATCATTGCCGGGTTCGGAATGGCTATCGTCTTCATCATCGTGTTGAACCGGGTAATCCCCAGTAGTTTCCTGCCGGAGGAAGACCAAGGATATTTCAAAGTAGAACTGGCGTTGCCCGAGGGTGCCACGCTGGAACGCACCCGCAAGGTGACGGAACGTGCCGTCGATTACCTGAAGGAACACCCTGCCGTGGCATATGTGCAGAGCGTGGCAGGAAGTAGCCCCCGTGTCGGGACAAACCAATCCCGCTCGGAATTGACCGTTATCCTCAAACCGTGGGAAGAACGCAAGAAAGGCGGAATGTCCCTGAAAGAAGTGATGAATGATGTCCGCACCGAGTTCAAACAATACCCGGAGGCCCTTGTATTCCTCTCCACCCCGTCCGTTATCCCCGGATTGGGAACATCGGGAGGATTCGAACTACAAGTGGAAGCTCGTAACGGGGCCACCTTCGAGAATCTGGTAGATGCTGTCGACACGCTGGTGAAATACGCTGCAAATGACAAGGCCCTTTCCGGGGTATCTTCCTCGTTGCAGGCCGAGATTCCCCAGTTGTACTTTGACGTGGACCGTGACCGGGCCCAATTCCTAGGAATTCCCCTAGCCGATATATTCTCCACGATGAAAGCGTACACGGGTTCGGTGTATGTCAATGACTTCAACATGTTCAACCGGGTTTACAAGGTATATATGCAGGCGGAAGCCCCCTACCGGATGCAAAAAGAGAACCTCAACATGTTCTTCGTGAAGACATCCAAGGGAAACATGGTTCCCCTGACGGCTCTCGGTAAAGCGGAAAATACCACGGGACCCGGATCTATCAAGCGATTCAACATGTTCACGACAGCCATCATCAACGGCGAGGCCGCACCGGGTCACAGCTCGGGAGAGGCCATGAAAGCCATCGAGAAACTCGCACGTGAACACCTGCCCGACAACATCGGTACGGAATGGAGCGGTCTTTCCTTCCAAGAGAAGAAAGCGGAAGGACAAACCGGGATGGTGATGTCGCTCGTTTTCATCTTCGTGTTCCTCTTCCTTGCCGCCTTGTACGAGAGCTGGCTCGTGCCGATTGCCGTGTTGTTATCCTTGCCGATTGCCGCTCTCGGGGCTTATCTCGGCGTGTGGGTATTCGGTTTGGAGAACGACGTGTACTTCCAGATCGGTTTGGTAACGCTGATCGGACTGGCAGCCAAGAACGCCATTTTGATCGTGGAATTCGCCAAGGTAGAAGTGGATAAAGGTGTTGATGCCGTACACGCGGCCATCACCGCCGCCCGAGCCCGGTTCCGCCCGATCTTGATGACCTCTCTGGCCTTCGTACTCGGTATGTTGCCCATGGTACTTGCCACGGGTCCCGGATCGGCCAGCCGTCATTCCATCGGTACCGGAATCTTCTTCGGTATGATCGTTGCCATCACCGTCGGGATCGTCCTTGTACCCTTCTTCTTCGTGCAAATTTATAAGGTAAAAATGTGGAGAAAGAAATAGTTTATAAGGTTCATAAAGTTCATAAGGTTTATAAAGTGACGGGTGTCCTTCGGACAGCGTTTAACGGCAGCCCGAGCTGCCGTCAACAAAGCGCCCCGCAGGGGTCCATAAACCTTATAAACTTTATAAACCTTATGAACTTTACAAACTTTATAAACCCCAAAATATCACAGTCATGAAACACTATCACATCATACTCGTTGCCGTGCTTGTCGGAAGTTTAGCGACCTCCTGCAAGATTGGTAAAAAATATACTCGTCCGGAACTGGATTTACCGACAACAATTGCCGACACGAACAGTTCGGACACGACGACCGTGGCTGACATCCAATGGCCGACGATCTACACGGACACCGTGTTACAACGTCTCGTCAACACGGCACTCACTTACAACAAGGATCTGCTGGCTGCCGCGGCCCGGGTGAAAGAAAGTCGTTACGCCCACCGCATGGAGAAAGCGAACCTCTTCCCCAAAGTCGGTGCAGATGCGCTCGCTGAAAGAGAATATGACCGTTCTCCCGGTAACACGTTCAACGTGGAGGCCACCCTCTCTTGGGAACTTGACCTCTGGGGAAAACTCCGCTGGAGTTCACAGGCCAGTTTGGCAGCCTATCTCCAAACCGTGGAAGGACAAAAGGCCCTACGCATGACGTTAGTTTCACAAGTGGCACAAGCCTATTTCGAGCTACGGGCTCTTGACATGGAATTAAGTATTGTCAAACAGACCTACGAGGCTCGTGTAGAGAGTGTTCGTCTGGCAAAACTACGTTTCGAAGGCGGGTTGACTTCCGAAACAGCCTATCGTCAGGCACAAGTGGAACTAGCGAAGACCACGACCCTTGTTCCCGATCTTGAAAGACAGATCCGGTTGAAAGAAAACGAAATATCCTTGCTCACGGGACATTATCCCGGGGACATCCCCCGCGGGGAAAACATCGATCGGCAAACGCTGTTGACCGATCTTCCGGTAGGATTACCCTCTTCCCTGCTTGAACGCCGTCCCGACATCCGGCAAGCGGAATATAAACTAAAAGCGGCAAACGCTAAAGTAGGTGTTGCCTATACCAGCCTTTTCCCGCAAATCACGCTGACGGCCAGATACGGCCGGGAAGATAGCGAACTCAGCGACTTTCTGAAAGCACCTTACTTTTACTTGGGAGGTAAACTGCTCGCCCCCGTGTTCAACGCCGGGAGCAACCGGGCTCGTCTTAAAGCCGCCCGTGCCGCGCTGGAGGCCGAGACGTACAGCTATCAACAGACCGTTCTATCTGCGTTCAAGGAAGTTGATAATGCCTTGACCACGTTCTCGAAAATACGGGATATGCGGGAATCAAGAGCCCGGTTGGAAGAGGCCGCCCGCTCGTACATGGAACTAGCCAACTTGCAATATATTAACGGGGTGATCAGTTACCTAGACGTGCTTGATGCCCAAAGAGGTTACTTCGATGCCCAGATCGGCCTGAACAATGCCGTGCGGGACGAACTGCTTTCCGTCGTTAATCTTTACAAGGCATTAGGTGGGGGATGGCAATAAAACATCCCCCCCAATTTTTCCCACTGATCTTAGATTTAGTAACTGTAGATTTTAGAATCCTTAACTCCTTGTTCGGTAAGTTACCGGTAAGTCACCGGTAAGTTACCGGAAAGTTACCGGAGATAAGCGGTAACTGTCGAGTAACTTAGCACTGATTTTTACTTGCTTTCCCGAATCTATACTTAAGGTATCCAGAAGGTTACAAGAACCTATCCAGAACCGTAAAAAAGTACCCCAAGTTGTAGAAACAGGGCTTTTCTCGGAGAAAAGCTTGTAACACACTATCTATCATAAAGTTACAACTAACAAAAGATGTTAATTTAAACGATTAAAAACAGGATTTTTCCCCTTAAACGTACAGGATTATTGTAAAGTGAACCCGAAAACAACATGTGCATCCTGCGCGGCAGGGTTCAATACCACCCGGCTAAAAACAGGCAAGGAAAACCTCTTTGAAGTCCGAATCTCTTTCGCAGCGGATAACGCGATATTACACACATCAAAACCTCCGGTTCCATACATATTCCGACTCTCGTAAGGAGTAAAACCCAGTGTTGCCGTCAGGTTGATCTGCCGAACCGTGAACGGGTAATTCAATTCCACGTAAGAAGAATAATTCTGTTTCCCGTCCCGGGCATCCTTATCAGCTCCCCAAAACATCGTGTTCCAAGCCACGGACAAGGGAAACCTCTCGGAAATTGCCCACGAAATCCCGGCCTCCAGACGATGTTTCGTGTCATGATTGTCCAAATTAAAATACTTGGCAGAAGAATTATCCTCTTTTTCCCAGAACTTGTCACCTTCCCACCAGTAGTCGGCAACAGACACGGATACACGTCCGAAACGGTAGGCAGCCGTAATATCAATTTCCTTGTGTAAATCGCTGATCTCTTTCGATCCCCAAACCGTAAGCGAGAAGTTACCCGCACTCATTCCCAGAGTTGGTTGGATACTGGCTCCGGCATTGTAAGCTCCACGCCATACGTAAGAACTCACCACGTCGGCACTCACTTTAAAATTCACCTTGCCGACATCATGATTCTCACTCGTTACCTTCTTTTCAACCTTCTTCTCCGCGGGAACATTCTCTTGTCCACACACATTTAAAGCAAGGAGCAAAGCCCCTGCCATCATCATTGTTTTCTTTACTAATTGCATATTAAAACTTATTTAATTAAAGGGTAATAACATCCCTTGCGGTCACCCGACCGTTTCTTCCATTTTTAAGAAATCGGGGGTGTCCCCAAAAGTCATTTTTTAAACTCCCTCCCCCCTTCGGGGTACTCCCTCTATAAACAGAGGGAGAGTTGAAATACTCCCTTTCTTCGGGAATAGTCACCAGCTCCTCCTCTGTTCTCCCTCCCCATCCCCCCTTCGGGGTACTTCCCCTCAGGCAGGGGAAGAAAGAGGTGGCACGAAGTGACGGAGGAGTTTTTTTGAAATCGGGGGATGGACGCATCCCCCGATGCAAAATAAACACCTAACTAAATCAAACTAATCGGCTTTCTCGTCCAAGGCCATATTTAGTTTTAGAACATTTACTTTCGACGGACCGAACATCCCCAACAAGGGGCCTTGTTTCACCTTTTCAACAATCGCTTTCACCGCCTCTTCCGACATTCCCCGAGCTTCGGCAACCCGTTTCACCTGCACGTAAGCCGAAGCCACGGAAATATCCGGGTCCAAACCGCTGGCGCTGGCCGTCACAATATCGGCAGGCACTTCCTCCCGTTTCAGGTAGGGATGTTTCACGAGAAAAGTATCGATACGACTCTCCACCTCTTTCAGATACTCCGGGTTCGTCGTTGCTTTATTACTTCCGGCCGAACTGGTTGCATCGTACCCGTCACCGGCACAGGAAGGCCGTCCCCAGAAATAAATATCCTTCGTGAAATTCTGTCCCACGTTAGCACCCCCGACCACTTTCTCGTCAAGCACTGCCACCTCGGCGTTTCCACCGTTCGGTCCTGCCACCTTGGCAAACAACCAAAGGACAAGTATGTAGAAAACACTAAAAAAGACACAAAATACAAGGGTCAATCTGAATGATTTCAATAAATTTGATTTCATGATTATCTTCATTTACAAGTTTCCATTTTATAATAACCAACCGATCAGTAGATCGATCAACTTAATCCCGATAAACGGGGCAATAATTCCTCCCAACCCGTAGATCAGCATATTCCGACGTAACAAGGCTGAGGCTCCGATCGGTTTGTAAGCCACCCCCTTCAACGCCAACGGAATCAGTAACGGGATGATAACAGCGTTAAAGATCACCGCAGAAAGAATCGCGCTTTCAGGGCTGTGTAATCCCATGATATTCAACACGCCCAGCGAGGGAATTGTTGCCATGAACAAGGCAGGAACGATAGCGAAATACTTGGCGACATCGTTCGCTATACTGAACGTGGTCAACGTACCCCGTGTCATCAATAGCTGCTTCCCGATTTCTACTATTTCGATTAACTTCGTCGGGTCATTGTCCAAATCGACCATATTTCCCGCCTCTTTCGCTGCCTGTGTTCCACTGTTCATGGCAACCCCCACGTCAGCCTGTGCCAAGGCCGGGGCATCATTCGTTCCGTCTCCCATCATGGCAACCAATTTCCCCTCTTGCTGTTCCTTCCGGATGTACTCCATCTTGTCTTCCGGTTTTGCCTCGGCAATAAAATCATCCACCCCGGCTTTCTGAGCAATATACTTTGCAGTCAACGGGTTATCCCCTGTCACCATCACCGTTTTCACACCCATTTTACGCAACCGCTCGAAACGTTCCCGGATACCCGGCTTTATAATATCCTGTAACTCGATAACTCCCAGAATCTTCTCGTTCTCGCAGACCACCAGCGGGGTTCCCCCGTTACCGGAAATCGTGCGGATCCTTTGTTCCGTTTCCAGCGGAAATTCGTTCCCGGCTCTCTCCGCGATCGCACGAATGGAATCGAAAGCCCCTTTCCGAATCCGGGTACCATCTGCCAAGTCCACCCCGGAACAACGGGTTTCGGCAGTAAACTTGATCATCCGAGTCACGGCCGTGTCAATATCCCTCATCCGGAGATGACTCTCCCGCCCTAGTTCCACGATAGACTTTCCTTCCGGTGTCTCGTCGGAAAGCGAAGACAACATACAGGCTCTCACGAAATACCGTTCATCCACCCCGGCAGAAGGATAAAAACGAGTAGCCTTCCGGTTACCGATCGTGATCGTACCTGTTTTATCCAGTAACAGCGTGTCCACGTCACCCGCCGTTTCAACCGCCTTACCCGATTTTGTAATCACGTTGGCACGTAACGCCCGGTCCATCCCAGCAATACCGATCGCCGAAAGCAATCCCCCGATTGTCGTCGGGATCAAGCACACGAACAGAGATATAAAAGCTGCCACCGTGATATTGGTTCCCACGTAATCACCAAAAGGTTTCAGCGTCGCGCAGACAATCACGAACACCAGCGTGAACCCGGCCAACAGGATGGTCAGCGCGATCTCGTTCGGGGTCTTCTGGCGAGATGCACCTTCCACCAGAGCGATCATCTTATCCAAAAAGCTCTCTCCCGGCTGGGTCGTCACCTGTACACGGATCTTATCGGAAAGGACCTTAGTTCCCCCGGTCACGGAACTCTTGTCCCCTCCCGCCTCGCGGATCACCGGGGCGCTCTCACCCGTGATGGCACTCTCGTCAATAGAGGCTAATCCCTCGATAATTTCCCCGTCGGAAGGAATCACGTCCCCGGCCTCACACTCGAAGACATCCCCTTTCTTCAATTGGGAGCTACTGATCACCTGTACTTTACCGTTCACGATCATCTTCGCCGGAGTCTCCTCTCTTGTTTTTCGCAAACTATCAGCCTGTGCCTTCCCTCTCGCTTCGGCGATAGCCTCGGCGAAATTGGCAAACAACAAGGTGATAAATAATATGATGGAAACCGCCACGTTATAACCGAATGACCCCTGATCCGTGATCCCGGCAAAAAGAAAATACAACGTGGCAACAATCATCAACACCGTACAAATCTCCACCGTGAACATCACGGGATTCTTTACCATCAGCCGCGGGTTTAACTTCACGAACGACTGCTTCAAGCTCTCCAGCACCAATTCCCGCGGGAAAAGTGAAGTTGATTTATTGGATTTCATATTCATACACGATTTATAATTCAAATTCTAAAATGATAAATAATCAGCGATAGGCCCTAACGTCAATGCCGGGAAGAACGACAAGGCTGCCACGATAAAGATTACGAGGAAAGTCATGACGGCAAAAGTCGTCGTGTCCGTCTTTAGCGTACCCGCGCTCTCCGGGATAAACTTCTTACTTGCCAGCAACCCGGCAATGGCCACCTGACCGACAATCGGGAGGTAACGTCCCATGATCAGCACGATACCGCACGTGTAGTTCCAAAAATAGGTGTTATCGCTCAATCCCTCGAAACCGGAACCGTTATTGGCAGCCGAAGAGGTGTACTCGTATAGCATCTCGCTTAAACCGTGGAACGAAGGGTTATTCAGCCAAGCTCCCGCCAGTTCGGGATTGTGAGCCGCCAAGAAACTAGCTATCGCCGTGAACAACAAGATAAAGAACGGGTGAGCCAATGCCACGATCATGGCTATCTTCATCTCTCTCGCTTCCACCTTCTTCCCTAGGAACTCCGGGGTACGCCCGACCATCAATCCACTGATAAACACGGCTATGATGATAAACACGTAGTAATTCATGAATCCCACTCCGACACCGCCGAACCAACAGTTTATCATCATGTTCAACATCGTGAACATTCCCGTGATGGGAGTCAGACTATCGTGCATACCGTTCACGGAACCATTGGATGTCACCGTAGTCACTTGGCTCCACAGGGCCGTACCCGCGGAACCGATACGGATTTCTTTACCTTCCATGCTTCCCAGTTCTTGGGCTATCCCCAGCTCGTTGATCTGCTCACTGCCTCGCATTTCAAAATAATGAGCGGCAAAAACACCCACAAGGAAGGCAAACAACATCACTCCGAAGATCGTGTATGCTAACTTTTTACGTTTCAAGTAGAATCCCAGCGCGAACACCATCGCCATCGGGATAATTAATATCGACCAACATTCCGTCATGTTCGTCAGGAAAGTCGGATTCTCCAAAGGATGGGAAGAATTCACCCCGAAATAACCACCGCCATTCGTTCCTAACTGCTTGATCGGCACGATGGCAGCCGTCGGTCCCTGTGAAATCATCTGGGTCTGTCCCTCCAACGTGGTCACTTCCATTTTCCCGTCAAAGCCCATCGGAACACCTTCTATGATCAAGATAAAACCAACAACCAAAGCTAACGGTAACAAGATTCGGGTACAACTCTTCACGAGCAACGCCCAGAAGTTACCGAAATCCCGTGTCGTTTTGGCAGCCATCGCCCGGAATATCCCGGCCAACGCAGCCATACCCGTGGCGGCAGTGATAAACTGAAACAACATGATCACGAACAACTGGGTGAAATAAGTCAATCCCGATTCACCGCTATAATGCTGCAAATTACAGTTTACCATGAAACTGATACAGGTGTTGAACGCCTGATCGGGTGTTTGTCCCACATTCCCATCCGGGTTCAACGGCAGATGCCCTTGGAAGACCAGAAGGAACATTCCCCAGAAGAACCAAAACAGGTTGATCGTCAACAATGCCACCAAGAATTTCTTCCAGTTCATTGACTCTTCCGGGTTTATACCGCTTAATTTAAACATCCATCTCTCCACGGGAGCCATAAAATCCGTCCATACACGCTCCCCTTTGTACACTTTTGCAATGTAACGTCCCAACGGGTAAGCCAGTACCACCAACAGGACGACCTGCAATACACTACCTAGAATCTCTGTATTCATTTCTTATTTTATCTAAAATTTCTCGGGCCGAACCAGTACATACATCATGTACCCGAACATCACCACACTAAAAATAAATAATACCGTAAACATTTTTTTCCTCCTTTAAATCTTCTCAAACCAATCAATACACTTAAAGAAAAACCAGTAACAGACGACGCCTGTCAGACACAAGAAAATAAATGATAATACCTGTTCCATAATTTCATATATTAATTCAATAATCTTTGCCCTTGTGATACCAATGGTATGCCACATGAAGAAACAATTATTATAACCATCTATGAAACAAGAATATAAACATCTTTATTGGAATGAATAAAAGACAAGAAACCCTACCAAAATGAAAAGGTCATCCTTCCATTTCGGTATAACAAAACGGAAAACAAACGAACGATACTTGTTATTTATCTCCCAAACCGTATTCCTCGATTTTACGGTACAAAGTAGTTAACCCGATACGCATCAACCGGGCAGCCTCCGTCTTGTTGCCCCCCGTGTGTTGAAGAACCCTCCGGATATGATTTTTCTCGATATTCGCCATGTCGAAATCGGAAAATCCTCCCGTTTCTCCCGCGGCCGGAACCGGACGTCGCAATTCAAGCGGCAGATCATCCTCCGTCAACTGCCCCTCTCCCGCGATCACGATACTCCGTTCCACCACGTTACGCAATTCCCGGACATTTCCATGCCAGCCGTAACGTTTCAAACATTCCATGTAATCCGGATGAATCTCCAACCCCTTCTTCTTCATCTTCGCCCCGAAATATTGCACGAAAGCCCGCGCGTACACTTCTATATCCTCCACCCGTTCCCGCAACGGCGGTAGCGGAATACAGAACACGGAAAGCCGGTAATATAAATCCTCCCGGAAATGCCCGTTCCCGATCTCTTTTGTCAAATCCCGGTTCGTGGCTGCGATCACCCGCACGTCCACCTTCGTGGGTTTCGTATCTCCTATTTTAATAAATTCACCAGCCTCCAAAATACGCAGCAACTTCGCCTGCAAATCAAACGCCATTTCCCCGATCTCATCCAAGAATATGGTGCCGTGATTCGCCTCTTCGAACAATCCCTTTTTGTCCTTCAAAGCGCCCGTGAAAGAACCCGCTTTATGTCCAAACATCTCGCTCTCCAGCAATTCCTTGCTGAAAGCCGCACAATTCACCGCCACGAAAGACTTCTTGGCCCGTTCGCTATTCCGGTGAATCGCCTGCGCGAACACCTCTTTCCCCGTTCCGGTTTCCCCCGTTAATAGCACGGGGACATCCGTCACGGAAACCTTCTTTGCCAGCGCAATGGCCTCCCGGATTGCCATTGAACTCCCTAGAATCGTGTCAAACGAGTATTCCCGATCCACCGGAATCTCCGCCTGACTCTCCTGCTTGGCCTTTGCCACCTGATCCATAGCCCGACTGATCAACGGGATAATCCGGTTATTATCATCCCCTTTCGTGAGATAATCAAATGCCCCGTTTTTGATCGCCTGCACCCCATCGGGAATATTCCCGTGGGCCGTCAGCATGATCACCTCCACCAGCGGCTTTACCCGCTTGATCTCCGCAATCAACTCCACCCCGTTCCCGTCCGGCAAACGCACGTCACACAACACCACGTCCGGATCGTGCAAAGCTAATTGCTTTAACCCGTTCTTGCAGGAATCCGCCTGGAAGACCTCGTACCCCTCCAGCCCTATGATCCGGGATAATAATCCCCTTAATTGATCTTCATCGTCTATAATCAGTACTTTATTCATAAAACGCCAATATGGGTACGAAGATACAATCATTTTATTACATTAAAAAGAACACGGGTTTCCAAAAACGACTTTTGCCTAAAACCAATAGATAACATTCGCCTATTCGTAGATAAAAAATTAGGAACTTATATACGAATTTGCAGTAAACCAACTCCCTCCCGGCTTCGCCGTACTCCCTCTATAAACAGAGGGAGAGTTGAAATACTCCCGGTCTTCGGGAAGAGTCACCAGCTCCTCCTCTGTTCATAGAGGAGGTGGCACAAAGTGACGGAGGAGTTTGAGTATGAAAACAAGCATTACCTTAGAGGAACCCACAACCTTCGGACTTCTCATGAATGCGTTACGAACCCACCATCCCTTCGTTCGAATCCTTTAAAATACAAAAAAGAGTCAGCTTTCGTGTGCTAACTCTCTCGTTTCGTGCGACTTGGGCGGAGAGGGAGGGATTCGAACCCCCGGTACCTCGCAGTACAACGGTTTTCAAGACCGCCGCAATCGACCACTCTGCCACCTCTCCAAATGCGGATGCAAAGATAAAGGAAAATTTAAATTCACAAAAGAAAGAATTTGTTTTTTCTTAAAAATATCCATCCCAATTAATACAGTTTAAAATCCCGATCCCGTAAACTCTTGACGGCAAGTTTCTCGTGTAAAACCAAAGGAGCTAACTCTTCTCCCGACAGACTTGATTTTGCCGGGATAAAAACCACGTGAGGATAGTTCAAAATAAGACCATGTAGTAATTTCACCCGCTCCATGTGAAAATCAGAAGTAACAATGAACAACAAATCCGGCCTTTCCCGCTCGATTATCGGCTTTGACATCCGGAAGTCCTCCACCGTATTCGTGGTCAGCGCAAATTCCAAGAAATCACTTTCCCTTACCCCTCGCTCGATCAAAAAACGTTTTGAATAATAAGCATGAGGATGATTGGTCGTGTTGAAGGATTCACCAAATCCCCCGGTACAAAGAATCTTCACACCATCATTATGAAGATAAAGCCCTAATGTACACTCTAGCCGATCCACCGCCATCGGGCTTAAATTTCCCTGTTCATCATTCGGTGCCCCCAATGTTAAAACGATCTGTTTCATATAATACCCCGGTTAGTTCAAATTTACGATTCCAAAGTTAAAGAATATTCATTATTTTTGTAAACAATACAACGTATTATTAACACAGGCAAAATGACAGAATCATGGACGGAAAATTAAGTATCAACACGGGTACCTGCATTAAATGCGGCAAGTGCGCACGAGTATGCCCTTCACAGATCATCACACAGGAAACAAAAGGCTCCGCGGTAAAAGTACAAAACGTAGAAAACTGCATCGTGTGCGGGCATTGCGTGGCAGTATGTCCTACCAGCTCGGTACTTCATTCCGAATTCCCGCCTGAAAAGGTACACGCGTTCAAATACAGTGACTACCCCACCCCCGAACAAATGATGCTCGTGTGCAAAGCCCGCCGTTCGAACAGGGCATTTTCAACCAGACCGATTCCCAGAGAGATGCTGGAACAAATCATCGAGGCCGCCCATCGTGCTCCAACGGCAAGTAATATGCAACAAGTACACTTCACACTGGTAACCGATCCCAAACAACTGGACGCAATCAGCCGTTTCACGCTAGACGTATTTAACTCGGCCGCCAAGAAATTGAAAAACCCGATACTAAAACCCATCTTGAAACGAATTATGCCGGACGCCTACCGTTACCTGCCCGTGTTTGACCGCCTGAACCGGGAGTATGCCAACGGACACGACATGATTCTGCGGGGAGCCACAGCCGCCCTGTTTATCCACACGCCCAAAACCAGTCGTTTCGGGAGCGCAGACGCAAATCTGGCTTATCAGAACGGGTCACTCATGGCGGAATGTCTCGGGGTAAACCAATTCTCCATGGGATTCGTCTGCACTGCCATCCATCAGGAAAACAAGGGAACTCTCGCTAATATGCTGGGAATAAACGGCACGATTCATGCCGCCATGGCCCTCGGTATGCCAGAATTCCGTTTCTCCAATTACATTGACAAAAAAGACACGGTAGAAACAGACCTGTAATTTACCGAGCCTCCAAACCGGACCTACTGTTCCGCCAGTAGTTTCTGTAACTTTACCGGAGTAAGAACTTCTCGGGTATAAAATTTCCCATCCACGAACACGCTATACGTGGTGAGCGGCGCCCGATGATCCCGTGCCATTTCATGAGTCATTATCGGGTGTACCCGCACGGGAACACTTGAAGATTGAATAACCGGATCTAGTAGTTTGATATAGGGCACCGTAAAAGGACATTGTGCCGTGTAAAATATATCTATTCCCTTAACATCATCGCCCAAACCGGCAGAGGCACACGATTTAAAACGAGGAAACGGTGCATCCGGTCTGAACCGTTTTACCAATAATTCGATGTTCGGAACACACGAATCACACACCTCGTACCCGTGCCTGATGAAAAAAGCCTTGTCCGAAAGATACGGTAACTTCTTCTTCCCTACCATCACGACCACACCGTTTGTACCCGCAACATCTTCCTCACACGTTTTCAACAACTCCCGACCGTATCCGTGTCCTTTAAACGATCCGGCCACCCACAGACAATTGATGAAGGTGTAGCCGTCCGCCTCGATAGGCACCCAAGCATATTCAGCCGGTAAATACTCGATGAAAACTTTTCCCCGGACATTCAGTTTGACAAACTTCAATCCCTCCTCCATACGACACGCCAACCACTCTTTCTTGGCCTCCACACCCTCAGCACTTTTCTTGTCAGACATGGCACAACAAATATGTTCCTGTTCTATATTCTCTTGGGTTAAAATTACTTTATCCATATTCTCATTTTGCAGATAAAGATACAACAATTATATACACAATCATCTCTATTTTGGAATTTTCCGGACAACCCGACAAGGATTTCCCACGGCAACCACGTTAGCCGGAATATCCTTCGTCACAACACTCCCCGCGCCGATCACCGTATTAGCACCAATAGTTACTCCCGGTACAATCGTCACGTTTCCCCCAATCCAGACATTATTCCCGATATTTACCGGATAAGCGTATTCCAACCCCGAATTACGAATCTCCGCATCCAATGGGTGACCTGCCGTGTATATGTTCACGTTCGGGGCAAGCATCACGTTATCACCAATCGTCACGGGAGCCACGTCGAGAATCGTACACCCCACGTTCGCATAGAAATTCTCCCCGATGCGGATATTATACCCGTAATCACAATTAAACGGCTGTTCAATCAGAAAATCATCCCCTGTACTTCCTAATAATTCCCGCAAGATACGTTCCCTGATCTCTTTCTCGGAAGGCCGGGTATGATTATAATCGTACAACAACTCTTTGGCCCGACTCCTCTCCGCGTATAGTACGGGGTCCATGGCGTTATACAGCTCCCCGCCAAGCATCTTCTCTTTCTCTGTCTTCATCATTTTTTTTACTTTATACAGAGAGGCCGTTCGGAAAGTCATTTTATTTCCAAAAACTCCTCCGTCACTTCGTGCCACCTCCTCTATAAACAGAGGAGGAGCTGGTGACTCTTCCCGAAGACAGGAAGTATTTCAGCTCTCCCTCTGTTTATAGAGGGAGTACCCCGAAGGGGGGAGGGAGTTTGAGAAGAGACTTTTTGAACAGCCTCCTTGACTCAATATATTTTCCTCTATCAAGCGTCATTCTTGGCATACTCGGACAATTCACACCCGAAAGTATCCATCAGGTAATTATCCAGCTCATCTGCCTTGAATGCCATATTCGTGATATTTTTCTGTACCTCGTCTGCAAAATCAGAGAAGATGTCGGAGATATGAATCCGGTAAGACAGATAAATCTGATTACCGTCCAATCCCAATTGATAAGGTTTCACCTCTGCATTCAACAAGTACGTCAACACGGGTTCGAGATTCTTCTTCGGTAACACGTTGATCGGTGAAGTACAGAACAGGTAAGAACGCTGGTACACGAACATACGGATCTCTGAACTTCCCTTGTGGAACACCCAACTCTCGTAACCGACACGGGCCAACACGGGATTAATTCCCATAGCCTGAATAGCTTCCTCGCAGAAAACTGCCAAGTCGGTCAATGAACGTTCCTGGAAAACATTCGACGGCAACTTATCCCCGCATGACGGGCAATATTCCTCTTCATCGGAAATAAACTCGTCACAACTATTACATTGCACGTTATATACGCTTGTATCCAGATCACCGATCTGTTCCAATAACTCACGTAAAGCCGTCACCGGAATACCGAATCCCATGTTATCCGCATCCGTGATTTTGCTTGCCGTGATTGCGACCAGTTCATCCCGGTCATTGAACATCGGTCCCCCGCTGTTTCCCGGATTCACGGCGGCATCCGTCTGGATATAATAACTATCGTTAATCAACTGCCTTGGGGACGACACGGTTCCCTCGGTTACCGTGAACGGCATCCCGAACGGGTAACCTGCCACGTTGATCTTCTGGCCGATAGACACGCTATCTAACGCGGACAAAGCGATTTCCGGTAGGGCGGAGAAATCCCCCTCGGCTTTTAAAAAGGCTATATCCTTTGCCGGGTTCACCAACACTACTCTAGCGTAAAAACGATTTTTGTCGTTATCTTGCAGGGCAACCTCGCGGAAACCGTCCACCACGTGGTAATTCGTCACGAACAGGTCATAATTTTTCAAGTAAAAACAACTGCCTGACCCACCGGCATGATTGACCTTATATACAGTGTTAAAAATATTCTGTTCCATAATCATTAAATTTCATTATTGTTGCTGACCGTTCCCCATATAAGTGGCGGCTAACTGTTGTACTTTCAACATATAATCTTCCATACTCACCTGTCCGGCAGCTAGCTGTTGCTGCAACTCCTGCACCTTCTGCACGTACTCCATCATTCCACCGCCCTGTTGCATGGCTTGTGCCGCTTGTTGCATTCCTTGCTGCATCATTTGCTGCATACCCTGCATCATCTGGGACATATCAAATTCACCTTCCTCGTCGTCGTCATCATCCGGTTCCAACTCTCCCTCCATGATATTATCCATGGCAGCATGTAAGATCGGGGCAGCCTCATCCCAAGGTTTGGCGGAAGCTTTTTCCAAGGCACGAACCACAACCGCATTCACGTCATCCTGCACGTTATTATAATAGTACATCTCGTAGAACTTGTAAACAATCATCAAGCAACACGTCATGTAATCACCTGTTTCAAACGCTTGGGTCGCACGATTGTATGAATTCTCGAAATTCTCCTGAATATTCTTCAAATTAGAACGACGTTTATCCGAAATAAAGGTCTCCACGTAATACAAATCCTCAGCCCATTGCTCTTTCGTCATTCCCTGCAAGCGGGCAATGACAGACTTCCCGTAATTCACCACTTCCGGCAGCGGAATATCTTCCCGATCCATCTCGGAAACGGCCTTATTCAAGTCATTCAACAACTGTCCCTGCGGGTGAGCGTAATACAATATCTTCAATATCGTCGTATCCAGCACGTTCCACGCAAACCCGTATTTCCGGTCCACCTCAAAATCCTTCACGGCATCCATACACTCCTTACAACTCAATTGTACCACCTCGTAAACCGTGTTCAGCGTCTCATCGTCAAAAGGAGTTACTTTCGGTTCATATATCCGTTGAGCCCCGAACTTGGTCTCGAACTCGTCATCATACTTGTCTCCCGTGTTACAAATCTCCTGAAGAATATAATAAATCTTGTAAGGATTTGCCAGTGCCAGCGGGCAAGTGTACTCGAATGCCAATCGATCCTTTTTCAACTCAACTTGAGCCAAGTCCATAGCATTAAAATTCAAGCCTGCAACCTGCCGTAACAAGGGAATACGATTCTTCTCCGGCAAAGAGAGAAACGGTGCGTGAATCAACAACCGATCATCCTCGATCTTTATATTCACCACGATCGAACCATGAGGAATATTAAATTCCGTTCCTTTCGCGTTCCCGTATTTCTCACGGAATTCGTCGTTCACATAGTCCAATAAAGCATAGAACGACTGCAAATATTCTCCATTATCGAACGCCTCTACACTCGTATCGAAATAATCGACCTTAATTTTACTTTCCGTAGAAGCGATCGTGGAAAGGTTAAATGTCAATGTTTGTTTCATGACTTATAATGTATTAAATAAATAATTATGATTCACGCGCTCACTCGTGCCACATCCACACGGGAGCGCTATAAAATTATACAATTATCCGAGAAATCCACCCCTCGGTTCGTGAAAATAGGTTATAAACCAAAAAATAATCATCAAATTTCTCATAATCAGCATCTCAAAACATATAATTTATCATAAGCAATCAAGGCCACACCGCCAGTATACACCATGCCCCGACCAACCTCCTTTCCCCCAACAAATAATTTTTAATAAAAAGTTTGAAACTGCACCCGCTCTTTTATCGTATATATAAGAAATTTATAAACTCAAAAACACTCAAAACATGGAAATTACACATGATAAAACCAGACATATGTTCGAATTCTCCAAAAACGGGAATTCGGCCGTCGTAGAATACAAACCCTTTGACGGGGGAATCAACATCTTACACACATTCGTTCCCAAACCTTTGCAGAATAAAGGCTACGGGGCCAAACTTGTGAAAGAAACGTTGAATTATGCACGGGAAAATCACTTGAAGGTTATCATCACCTGTCCTTTTGCCCGCGTATACGTGGCCCGTCATAAAGAATACGAAGATCTACTTTAATGCCATCTTCCCTACTAGCAAACACCTGCACATCAGAACGAAAAACAAAAATATTGCAAAAAAGGAGTGTTTGCGACAGAACAATTTTCCAAAAAATATAGAAATTTATAATTCTATCCTTTGGAACATCGGTAAAATTTAACAACTTTGTGGTGAATTACAAGAAGTGTGTAGCATGAAATATAACATCATTATCGCGATACTAATATGTGTAATCCTGTTTATTTTATACAAGTATATACAGGCGAAACAAATTATTAGCGACAAAAAAGGAGAAATCAAAACTTCTGAGGCACTATTCAATTTTATTTTACAACACATAAAGTCCTATATCCTTGTCATTGACAGGAACTTTATCGTGGAGAAAACGAACTATTACGCGATCACAGACACCGAGGACTCTGGACAACCTAAAAGAGTCGGGGAACTACTTAATTGTGTCAATTCCCTGAATAAAGGTTGCGGCAACGGAGAACTTTGCAAGGCTTGTCCCATCAGACAGGCAGTAACGGAAGCCTTTAAAACGAAAAAGGACTTTTCTAACTTGGAAACCACTGTAAGCCTGCGTCTATCAGACAAGAAAACCTTCAAATGCAATGTTGCCGTTTCCGGTTCATACATGAACATTCACAACCGTCCGGAAATGTTAATTACCATTCATGACATCACGGAACTCAAACAGGCTCAAATTCGCTTACAAGATGCTTTGGCCAAAACAGAACGGATTGAAAAGTCAAAATTCACGTTTCTCGAAAAACTGAGTAACGAAATTAACGACCAGTTAAACTGCATCTTAGGCTGGACCAACCTAGTAAGTACGGATAAAACACTGACACCTAACCAGCAAAACGAGTACATGAATCTTATATACGAACACTCCGACCAACTCTCGCATCTGGCAAATGACGTGTTGCGGCTGGCCCGGATCGATGCGCACAAGATCGATTTACAGATGGCAACCTTCTGTCTGCACGAGTTTTTTCAGGATATTATCCTTCTTCGAATGAACAACACCCACCCGAACGTGGAATTGTATTTGGAAGGAGACTCCCCGAATCTCTTGGTGTACACGGATCAACAAAAATTATATCAGGTAATTCTCAATCTCCTGTCCAACGCCCAGAAATTCACAAACAAAGGACACATCAAACTCGCTTATTCCGTGGATGAAGAACAAAATATGATTAACTTCATCGTGGAAGACACGGGCTTAGGAATGCCGCCCAGAATACACACGTACCTCTTCGAGAGATTCTATAAGGCAAACACCTTTACCGACGGCCCCGGACTGGGTCTATCTATTTGTAAGGCATACATTGAGGCGATGGGCGGAACCATTCAATTTACCTCTTCTGAAGGACGTGGAACTCGTTTCCATTTCTCTATAAGAAAAGAACCGATTCCGGCAGGTGATGTTGCACTGGATATGCACAAGTAATACATTATCCACCACCACGACCAAGTGTTTGAGTTTTTAATATAATTTACAAGACCGACTCAAACCTTATCCGGGAAGTTTCCGTTTATCACGAAAAAACGACACGAATGGAAACAACTCAAAAGCCAAAAGAGATCATCGGGCATCTCATGGTCTTGTCTACAATTGTCATATATAGCTTTAACACGAATTTCATGAAGATCCTCATGCCGGAATGGATCGGTCCTCATGGCCTCGTGTTAATTCGTTGCACGGTCATGGCTTTCGGTTTCTGGATCATCTCCCTCTTCATCCCGGCAAATAAACAACAGGCAAAACCCAAAAGAAAAGACATTTTCATGATGATGCTGGGCGGTCTGCTCGGCATCGGGGGTAACTTACTACTATACATCAACGGCTTGAATATCACGGGTCCCGTGGATGCTTTTGTTATCCGTACCGTGCAACCTATTATCGTAATTGCACTCGCCGTACTGATTCTTCACGCGGACTTCAATCGCTACAAAGCCATCGGTATCGTTTTGGGACTTGCGGGAACTCTTTACGTTTCAATCACCCCGCACGCAGGAGCGGTGAAAGACTCATTCACAGGAGACGTTCTGATCTTCGTTGCCTCGGTTTTCAACGCGCTCTATCTCATATTAATCAAACCCTACACCCAGAAATTCAATTCGGTTATCGTGATGCGCTGGATGAGCTTGGCAGCCTTTATCCTCGTACTCCCTTTCGGCTTGCATCAAACCCTCGAAGCCCCGCTATTCACGTCAGAGGCTCCCGTACATATCTGGTTGGAACTCGGTTTCGTGCTTATTTTCGCCACGATGATAGCTTACTTCCTAAACTTGAAAGCCCTGCTATACATTTCGCCCTTTGTGGAAAGCGTGTATATTTACCTCCTCCCTATCACCGGAGCCATCGTGTCAATATCGCTCGGTCTCCAGAAATTCTCATGGCACGACCCAATCGCCCTCGTATTATCATTGCAGGATTCGCATTGATAAACAAAAAGAAAAAAGTGAAAGCTGTTATAAACAAATCTTGAAATCAAACTATAAAAACACTTTCATACTCTCTGATAAATCGGCAATAATACCCTTATGTTTCTTCAGAAATTCACATATCTTCATCTTGGACTCGGGATTCTGTAATATTTCCGGGGATTCCAGCATCAAAGTCACCACATTTAGCAACTCGTTTGTCTCCTTGACACTTGTTGCCAACATCTGCATGAAAAACACTCTTTTCTCCTTATCCTCGAACAAAATTTCGAGCTCTCTCCGTAATTCCTCACCATCAATATTCGCCAATTTAACCTCACTCATCATTGTCTTATCTTTTTAAATTTCCAGATCTTACCACAATCAAAACACTTGTTTGCCGACCGGAATATCGGAAATAACGCCGACAACAAGAAATAAAGAATCACCATCGCCATTCCCGGCGTGTTTCTTTTACCGATATTCGCAGAACCACAGAACGGACAACAAGTCATATCCGTGGAACTATCTGCTCCCACGATCAAAATCTCCTCATCCGTTACCGAATTTTCGGGATTAATGTACCCGCCTTCTTTTAACAAAGCCACCCCCGATTCCAAATCCTCCGTGCGTACCATCAGTCTCACACCACCAATCGCCGTGGTATAGAAATTATTCACCTGTGCGGTAAACTCATCCGGTATCAAAGTCTCGATTCCAGCCGATTCCAAGTAAGACTTGATCATGTAAGCATCCTGCAAAAACGTAACTGTATGCACTACACTCCATTTACTCATACTCCATTCTCATTATATTTTGTATTCTCACTTTCCCCACAAATACCCGGACACAAGTTAGCATATTTTCGCTATATTTCCAAATATGCTACAATAACATTCCATTTTATTCCAATAACAAGATAAATCAATACAACATTGTCATGCTTTTCCTTCCTTCTTCCTCTTCTTCCACAACTGCCAACTATTGATACTATTCTGCCAAAGGACATAAGCGGCAGGTCCTATCGAAGAAAGAGGCGAAAGATACACTTGCGCCATCCATATAGCCAAAATCGTGTTTTTCTGTCCCAATCCTTGGCCTCCTGCAATGGTCTCACCATGTCGGCGACCGACCCAACGCCCGATCGCAAATTGTCCGATACACAATAACAACGCGGCAAAAGCGATTAAAAACTCTTCCCCGTAGTTTTTACTATCCTGCTGCATAATGAAAGACACCGTTTTCCCGACCACGATTGTCAGGCTGAACGACCACAAATAGAAAGAAATGCTTTGATGACTTTTCAACACCTTATGTGCTGAAGGAATAAAATATTCCAAGATCCATGCCCCGGCCAGCGGCAAAAGTAACAACGGCCCAACCTGCCGGCAAACGTACCATAAAGACGCACCGAAAGACATTTCCCCTTGCGTCCCCACGAGAGAGAAAATCACAGGTGACACGATTGCCACGCACAAATTACTCGCTAACGTGTAAGCGGCTAGACATGGCACACTCCCGCCCAGCATCCCCGTGACAACCGTCGCAGCCACGGCCGTCGGGGCCAGCACGCAAATCATCATAGCCTCTCCCAACAAGGCATCAAAAGGGCATAACACGGCGTACACGCACACGCTACCCACGACCTGAACCACAAGCATCCACACGTGTAACCGGGTAAAACGCATTTCTCTGATCGACAAACGACAACACGTGATTAATAGCATCACGGAAATCAAGTAAGGAGTCAAGAAAGAAAACAAGCTGAAAAAAGAGTAAAATATACCCCCGCTTAACATCGCCAAAGGCAACATCCATGTTTTTAATCGCTCTAACACGTCTTCATTATTTTTCCATCGCAAAGGAACATTGAATTCGTTAATAATCCAAATAAAAAAACAGAAGATCCCCCCTTCTGTCAAAACTTGTAAAATACCAGTTATAATCTTTCGTTTTTAACCCTAAATCATGGCTATTATGCAAAATTTGTCTACTTTTGCCCGTGAAACAGGAAAACATCTCCAAGGCGTATAATCACTACTAAATAGATTCGATCATGTCTGAAAACAAGAATACCGCAATTCCGGTAAATGAATTAGAAGATTTACAAGAGAAAGAGTTTATACTCCACGAACTACAAAAATCAGCAAAAATCGGCTGGTGGAAGGTAAACTTCAACACTCACGAAATCATTTGTTCAGACTACATCATGGATATACTCGATCTATCTAAAAACACCATGACCGTAGAAGAGTTCCTAAACATCATCAACGTGGAACACAGGCAACGTATCTCTTCCTCGTTCATCCACATCCGGACACAGAATTTCTACGACGAAATATTCCCGATCCAAACAAAGTATGGAGAATTATGGATTCATTCCAAGCTGGGCAACAAAATAGTGCGGGAAGACAACACGATTATCGCCATCGGATTTTCCCAAATACTTGATGAAGAAACGAATACATCCCTTTATAAAAACAAGGAAGACTCCCGTTTAAAGGAATTACTGGTCCGGCAATTTGCCCTGTCTCAGTCCCTATCAAACTTCTTAAAAAGTGCAGACACCCCAAAAGTCATCACGGACACGCTGAAAGATTTATTACAGCAATTTAACGGGGACCGCACTTATATATTCCAGTACGACAAGGCAAAAGGTACACAAAGTTGTATCTACGAAGCTACCCGGGAAGGAGTTTCCCCGGAGATCGACACATTGCAGGATATGGACATCAACTACAACCAGTGGTGGAGTAAACAAATGTTCAACAACGTGCCTATCATCATCAACAACCTAGATGAGATGCCACCGGAAGCCATAAGCGACAAGCAAACTTTGGCCCGTCAGAATATTGCCTCCCTCATGGTATTCCCACTTCTATCCGCACAAGGTATTTGGGGGTATATGGGGATAGACATTGTAAACACACCCCGCCTTTGGAGCATGATCGACAAGGAATGGTTTTCAGCCATCTCCAACATCATCAACATCTGTATCGAATTACGGGCATCCGAGAAAAAAGCCCAACAGGAAAGAGAGTATTTCAAGAGCCTTTACGATCATATGCCAATCGGTTACCTACGGATGCAAATCTTATATGATCATTCCGGCAAAGTAACCGATTACAAATATCTGGATGCGAATCCCGCCTTTTACAATATAACAGCATCGCCAATCGGTTCGTATATCGGTCATACTGCTAAAGACTTCAACGCGAACAAACCCGAAGAACTGGAAGTGTTGCAGCAAGTCGTTTCAAGCGGCAAAGTACTTGAAACCAATCGACTAATAGCAAATACAGGACGCCAGTATCATATCTTGATCTACTTACAAGGTCAACAAGAAGTCGTCGCTTTGTTCACGGACATCTCAGAACGGATGAAAACGATCGAGGCCCTTCGCCGTAGTGAAGAAACCTTACACAACATATACAAAAACATACCCGTCGGTATCGAAATCTATGATAAAGATGGAACCTTAATCGCTCTAAATGACGTTGAAAGCGAAATCTTTGGCTTCGAACACAAAGAAGACGTACTGGGAGTTAATCTATTTAAAAATCCGAATCTTCCCCAGCAACATCTCGAAATGTTACGGCAGGGCAAGGAAATCACATTCCCGCTGACATACAAATTCACGAACGTGAATAAAACCTACTACAACACGAAATACGAGGGAACGAGAAACTTGACGGTAAAAGGAAATTGTCTCTATGATACCAACAATAACATAGAAAACTACCTTCTCATCGTCATCGACAACACGGAAGCCATCAAGGCTTACCGCAAAATTGAAGACTTTGAAACCCTGTTCAATGACATCGCGGAATTCTCCAAAGTAGGTATTTGCCGCTGGAACCCGCTAAGTAACAACTTTTTGGGTTCGGACGTTTGGTTTCATAATCTAAACCAGACACCCCGCCAGATCAACAATATCATGGAAGCCTACGAGCATGCTCACCCGGATGATCTCCAATGTCTCGCCACGTTTTTCCAAAACGTCATGGACGGGGAGGAACAGTCATTCTCCGGGCAGGTACGTATCCAATTCGAGGATAGCTGGCGCTGGATGCGTATACGTTTCAAAGTGAAAGAATACAATCCGCAGAAAGGCATTATTGAACTCATCGGGCTAAATCTTGACATCACGGAACTAAAAGAAACAGAAAGTAAACTCATTGCCGCCAAGCTGAAAGCCGAAGAGGCTGATCGCTTGAAATCGGCCTTCTTGGCTAACATGAGCCATGAAATCCGTACCCCTCTCAACGCAATAGTAGGTTTCTCCAACTTGTTGGCTGACACGAGCAACATCGAGGAAAGGGAACAATACATCTCCGTGATACAGAAAAACAACGAACTTTTATTGCAACTCATCTCTGATATACTTGACCTCTCCAAAATCGAGGCGGGAACCTACGAGGTCACGTTTGCCGAAGTGGACGTGAATGACCTATGCGAAGAAATCATCTGTTCTCATGCTATGAAAGTCCCTCAGGGCGTGACGTTATCATTCGAGGAACACGAGCCTCATTGTTCCATTTGCAGTGACAGAAACCGCATCACGCAGATTCTTTCAAACTTCATCAACAATGCGATTAAATTCACGGAATTCGGTTACATTCACGTGGGTTATACTCTCTCGGAAAAGTACATCCGATTCCACGTGCAAGACTCGGGTATCGGGATCTCGACAAAGAATCAAGAACAAATCTTCGATCGTTTTATAAAATTAAATACCTTCGCGAGAGGTACAGGCTTGGGTTTGTCCATCTGCAAGAGTATCGTTGAAAAACTGGGCGGGGAAATCGGGGTTAAATCCACACTGGGATGCGGCTCCACGTTCTGGTTCTCGCTCCCCTACGATCCCTTGTATAAAGCAAAGTCAGGCGCTACCGACCATTGATAATTTGTTTAACACGATCGAACATGCCATTAAATCCCGAAATATCCCGTTTCATCCGAGAGCATCTGGACGACAATCCGGATCAGTTACTATGGAAGAAAAACGAGTACCCGGATGATCGTGTCGTGTTGGCCGTGGAACAAATTCAAGCCCGGGAGAATATCAAGGAGAAACTTCCCTCGTGGTATGCCTGCCGGGACATCTTCTACCCGTCCAAGCTATCCACCGAACAATGCTCATCCGAGACAACTGCTCCCTACAAGGCTCGACTCGCCACCGGTAACTCTCTCTGCGACCTCACGGGTGGCTTGGGCGTCGACACGTACTTCTTTTCCCGGCAAGTAGATAAAGTGACATACGTGGAACGCGATGAATCGTACTGCGAGGCTGCTCGTTCCAATTTCCTAGCGCTGGGAGCGACCAACATCGAGGTTATTCACGCTGACGCGACAACCGTGGCCAGCCAAGTTATTGCCGACACGTACTATGTTGATCCCGCCCGCCGGACAAGCGATAACAAGCGGGTGTTCGCCCTGACCGATTATGCCCCGAACGTACTGGAAATCAAGGAAACACTTTTACAACAAGGTCAACGCCTGATCATCAAAATCTCCCCCATGGCCGACCTTTCCGCAGTCCTGCAACTCCTACCCGAAACCACCGACGTGCATGTGGTTTCCGTCCGCAACGAGTGTAAGGAACTTTTATTCGTGCTGGATAAAACCCCGATAAATCAAGCGGTGAACATTCACACCGTGAATTTTGCTACCGACACGGAGCAATACTTTTCCTTTCTCTTGGAAGAGGAAAAGGACGCACAACCTCGCTACATGAGTCATATCGGCTCCTACCTTTATGAACCGAATAGTTCCGTCCTCAAAAGCGGAGCCTTTAAACTCGTTGCCAACCGTTACGGGCTGGAGAAACTCCACCCTCACAGCCACCTCTACACTTCGGATCATCTTGTTGCAGACTTCCCCGGTCGTGCATTTCAAGTCAAAGAAATACTGGACTTTTCAAGCAAACTGCTTAAACAGATTTCCCGCACCATCCCCAAAGCAAACATCACCACCCGCAACTTTAAACTATCTGTCAACGAACTCCGTACCCGAAGCAAGATAAAAGACGGCGGCACCACCTACCTTTTTGCCACCACCCTCAATGACGGACGAGCCGTAATCGTGAGGACAGAAAAATGAAGTTAGTATGAATCTTTTCGCTTGTTTCCCCCGTATAGTGCAGAAAACTAAACAGGACCAACATGAAAATACAAACCGGCCATGGCATGATCACGCTCACGGCACTCCTTGCCATCTATTCCATATCGATGGTAACTTCATTACCCGGCTTGGCCATCTCGCCGATTCTCGGTGATCTCAAGAACATTTTCAAGGATGCCAGCGACTTGGAACTGCAAATGCTCGAATCGCTCCCGTCGTTTATCATTGTCCCCTTCATCTTGCTGGCAGGACGATTATCTTTAAGGATTAACAAAAAAAGAATCCTTATCATCGGGTTATCAATATTCTTCGGGTGCAGCGTGATTTACCCTTTCAGTAATTCCCTGTGGCTGCTACTGGTAGTCAGCGCCCTCTTGGGCGTCGGGGCCGGGATGATCATCCCGTTTTCCACAGGACTTATCGCTGACAACTTCACGAAACGTTACAGGACCCGCCAACTAGGTATCGCCTCGTCGATCACCAACATCACGCTGGTTCTCACCACCTTTCTTGCTGGCGTTCTCGCCGACATCAACTGGCATTACGCATTCCTCGTGTACTGCCTGTCGGGGATCTCGCTGTTGTTCGCTTTTAAACTGAACTCTGCCCCTCCGGCAGCACCGCAAAGAGCCCAACCTGCAAACGATACTCCCGTATCGACAAACCACAACTGGCCTGTAGCGCTCATGTTTCTCTATTACTTTATCACGTTTATCGTGCTGACAGTCCCCTTTAACCTGTCGATCTATATGGAAACGTTGAAATTCAAGGACCCGGACATTTCCGGCACATATATTTCCGTCTTTTTCCTCGCCATGACAATTCCCGGACTTTTTATCAACAACATCATCGGATGGTTGCGCAGTTACACGAACGTGTGCTCCTCCGCGGCCATCGCCCTCGGTTTCGTGCTTTTCCTCGTGAAAGGCGGGCCGGTACTGCTAACCATCGGTGTTATCCTTATCGGGTTGGGGTACGGGTGTATGCAACCCATCATATACGACAAAACATCCACGAGTACGGCCGAATCACACGCAACATTCGCACTGGCACTGGTGATGGCCATGAATTATATGGCAATTATCACCTACCCTTTTATTCTCGAAATTTTACAGGGAATATTCTCCACGGATACCTCCTATTTCCCGTTTTTACTCAGCACGATACTGGCCGGGATATTTGCTGTGTTCACCTATTTTAAACGAAATACGAGTACTTTGGGAATACAAATTCAACGTTAAATATGGCGCGAGAAAGAACCTTCTCGCCTTTTCTCCCGTATTTACCCCATGCAAACAAGACAGATATAACTAACCAAAATTTCTAGATTATAAATTCTAAACTAAATTAATTCAAGATGACAACAAATTCAAACACAAAAGGGACTGCGATGAAACTCGGCGTGATGACCCTCGCAATTATGAATGTCGCGGCGGTTGTGAGTCTTCGTGGCCTACCGGCAGAAGCCGTTTATGGGTTGAGTTCTGCATTCTACTATTTATTCGCAGCCATTGTATTTCTGGTTCCCACGGCTCTCGTGGCAGCCGAATTAGCCGCCATGTTCGCCCAGAAAGAGGGTGGAGTTTTCCGTTGGGTAGGTGAGGCGTACGGAAAACGTTTTGGTTTCCTAGCAATATTCCTGCAATGGATCGAGAGTACGATCTGGTACCCGACGGTTCTGACATTCGGGGCCGTATCCATCGCGTACATCGGCTTGAACACCTCCGAAGATGCCCTGCTGGCATCCAACAAAATCTTCACGCTGGTTACCGTGCTGGCTATTTACTGGGTAGCAACCTTTATCTCGCTGAAAGGACTGGGATGGGTAGGTAAAGTTTCCAAGATCGGGGCCATGGTCGGGACGATTATTCCCGCCGGGCTTCTGATCGTTTTCGGTATTATTTACATTTCCACGGGCGGGCATAATAACATGGACATGAGCCAAGGTTTCTTCCCCGACTTGACCAAGTTTGACAACCTCGTGCTAGCCTCGGGAATCTTCCTTTTCTACGCCGGAATGGAGATGATGGGTATTCACGTGATGGACGTGAAGGAACCTGCATCGAAGAACTACCCGAAAGCGATCTTTATCGGTGCCGGGATTACCGTGGTTATCTTCGTGCTGGGTACGTTCGCGCTGGGTTTGATTATTCCTGCAAAAGACATTAACCTGACACAAAGTTTGCTTGTCGGGTTCGACGGGTATCTCAAATACCTGCATATCAGCTGGGCATCCCCGGTAATAGCTATCGCCTTGATGTTCGGTGTGCTTGCCGGAGTGCTTACTTGGGTTGCGGGTCCGTCAAAAGGTATTTTCACCGTGGGTAAAGCCGGTTACTTGCCTCCATTCTTCCAGAAAACAAACAAGATCGGTGTTCAGAA
The DNA here is from genome assembly GCF_033096445.1 of Butyricimonas faecihominis. Classification (NCBI taxonomy): domain Bacteria; kingdom Pseudomonadati; phylum Bacteroidota; class Bacteroidia; order Bacteroidales; family Odoribacteraceae; genus Butyricimonas; species Butyricimonas faecihominis. The sequence continues at coordinate 208,517 of NZ_AP028155.1, read as the reverse complement.
GAACATCCTGTTCGTACAAGGAGGAGTTGTTACAATCTTGGCATTGTTGTTCGTGGTCATGCCTTCCGTGCAGTCGTTCTACCAGATATTGTCGCAGTTGACCGTCTTGTTGTACCTGATTATGTACCTGTTGATGTTCTCCGGAGCTATCGTGTTACGCTACAAGATGAAAAAAGCAAATCGACCGTTCGCTATCGGCCGGAAAAGTAACGTCGGGATATGGATCATCGCCGGACTGGGATTCTGCGGGGCCTTGCTGGCTTTCGTGTTGAGTTTCATCCCGCCTTCACAGATCAACGTGGGTAGTAATACCGTCTGGTTTGCCGTGCTGATTATCGGGTGCGTCGTGGTTGTTGCCACTCCGTTCATCATCTACTCCTTGCGTAAACCGTCATGGAAAGACCCGAAAGCTGAAATCGCCCCGTTCCACTGGGAAGAACAACCGGTTGCCCCGGCTACTTCAACGACTTCAACTAGCCCGGCCACTCCGGATGCTAAAAAATAAAAAACGTAAAAACTACCCCCTCTAACTCCCCCTTACACAGGGGGAGAAACGAACGCAAGAAAGCGCCACAATGTTTCAATGCAGCGTATCCTCTCCCTGTGTAAGGGGGAGTCAGAGGGGGTAGTCTTTCATTCTAAACTCTAAATTTTAAATTCCAAACTATAATCACAGGTATGAAAAAAACAATTACAAGCAATGACCTCAAGAATTTAGTGAACGAGGCTCATGCACAAGTGAAGGATTTGAAGGGTGGGAAAAAGCGAATTATATTCCATTCCTAGACAAAATTGATTCTAATTTATTCGGTATATCCGTTTGTCTCCCGTCGGGAGAAGTTATCGAGGCCGGAGACACGAATTACGTTTTCGGTATCGAATCCGTCTCCAAAGTGTACACCGCAATTCTAGTCTTACGCCAGTATGGGGCGCAAGCCGTGTTAGACAAGATCGGGGCGGATGCCACGGGGTTGCCGTTTAACTCAATCATGGCAATTCTACTGGAAAACGATCACCCGAGTACCCCGCTCGTGAACGCCGGGGCCATCAGTGCCGACAGTATGGTGAAACCCGTGGGTAACAGTGAGGCCAAATGGAAGGCAATCACCGACAATATGCGGGAATTAAGCGGTAGCGATCTGAAGTTACTGGATGAACTCTATAAATCGGAATCCGAAACGAACTTCAATAACCGTTCTATCGCGTGGTTATTGAAGAATTTCAACCGGATTTACGATGACCCGGATATGTCGCTAGACCTGTACACCCGGCAATGCTCGATGGGTGTAACGGCAAAACAATTATCCATCGCCGCCTGCACGATTGCCAATAACGGTTTGAATCCCGTGACAAAACAACAGGTATTCGACCCATCGTTATCTCCTAAAATCACCTCCCTGATCGCAACCGTGGGATTCTACGAACACACGGGAGACTGGTTGTACACCAGTGGCGTTCCCGCTAAATCGGGAGTTGGTGGCGGTGTACTCGGAGTTGTTCCCGGACTGTTCGGTATCGCCGCTTTCGCCCCCCCTCTGGACGAGGCCGGAAACTCGGTGAAAGCACAGGCTGCCATCAAGTATATCGCACAGAAATTAAACGTGAATGTCTTCGGGGGAGATCACGTGGAAGTAATCAATTAGTTCATAAAGGGGCTGTCCCAAAAGTCAATTTTAAACAACTACCCCCACTACCCCCCTCTTACACAGGGGGAGAAACCGCTTGGTCATCAACTCTCCCCCTGTGTAAGGGGGAGTTGGAGGGGGTAGTTTGTAGATACTGGATAAGACTTTTTGGACACCCTCCTTATGGACCTTATAAACCCATTTTCTATGAAAAGAAGTAAAGTTTTCGAGCAAATACTCAACGGGCTTGTATTGTTGGGTAGTTTGGCAATTATTATTGTTGCCTCTATCGAACTACTGGACGGGAATAACGCTCTCAGCGAGGCTTTCATATTGAAATTCCATCTCTGGGTGTGCGGGCTTTTTCTGGCAGACTTTTTCGTTCGGTGGTACACGGATGGATGGACCGGGCGTTTTTTCAATCATAACTTGTTTTTCTTGCTGGTCTCGATTCCTTACCTTAATATCGTGTACGGTTTATCAACCACCATATCCCATTCCACGTGGCTAATCCTGCGGTTAATCCCTCTGGCACGAGGCATTTACGGGGTATCACTCATCGTGAGTTGGATGACACGCAGCCGGATCACCAATTTGTTCGCCACGTACCTGACGATTCTTTTCACGACGATCTATTTTTGCAGCATCATTTTCTACTACATGGAACACGGTGTTAACCCTCCCGTGAAAACATACTGGGACGCTTTCGACTGGGCGCTGATGAACGTCACCACGGTCGGGTCGAATATTTTCGGGGTCACGAAGATCGGGCAAATCCTTGCCGTCATTCTCGCCGCCGCGGGTATGATTTTCTTCCCGATATTCACCGCTTACGTCACGACAATATTCCAGCGAAAAAGAAAAGAAACGAACGGCACGGCCGATGAACAAACGACCCTTTAGACTAACGGCTTGTGCCGTTTTTTATAATTTTGCGGATCTCTCTTTCTTCTTCAGATAAACTGACCGGGAATTCGAAAGTCGTGCGCCCGCTAATAGTGACATACTCAACCTCACCAACTCTTTTTCTATGTTCTTTCAACGCATTCTCCGCCTGTTGAGCCTGCGATAATCTTTCAAAATGGTTTGTGTTCTTTTTCATGTGAATTGATTTATACTGCCAATTGATTATTTATTGTACAAATATTTACGGCATTCATTCCCCGTTTCCCTCGTTCCAAATCAAACGTTACTATATCATTCTCCACGATATCAACAAGGACATTATTGACATGGAAAAAGTATTTATCCGTCCCTACCAGATTCTTGATAAAGCCATACCCTTTCTGCGAGTCAAAATACTCCACCCGACCTTTCAAAATGGCGGGAGCTTCCTGCCTGGGGATTGAAATTTGTATATCCTCTTGCACGATTTTCTCCTCATCATGCCGCTCTTCAGGCGGTGTCGAGGTAATCATGCCATGTTCATCAACGTAAGCGATCATGTCATCGAAACTGGTCGCTTTACCGGATTGTTTTCTCTCTTCCTTCCGGTTTTGTTTTGCCTGTCTTCGGGCTTGTTTTTTCTTCTCGTTTTCTTTTTTACCAAATGTAGTAGGTTTTGCCATACAATTTATTTTAATTAATAATATCATTTACTTCTAGTGTCCTTACAGATAGGATGGGTATAAATAGTCAAACTTCCGGCCATGATAAAAAAAACGGGACACAGAAATTCAATTCATTCGTTTTAAAATGACAAATTAGAGATAGGGAGAATTAAAGGAGAAACCTGATTAACTTGTAAAAACGTTCCGATCAATAATATTCGAAATTCTAATTGAAACAAAGATAACACAATTTACCGGAAAAACAATCTTATTTCCCGATTATCGCCCTGCCATCACTTTAGCCATCGAGCAAACAGCCCCGTGTTGCCCTTCCCCCGGCAAACCGTCTCCTTAACAGTTTTCCTTCTCCACCACTTCTCCACCTGTTCATAACCACTTCTTCACCTGTGTACACGTGTTGATAAACAGCCTGTTAACACCTTTAAAGCTATTAACATAAAAGAATCATCAAGCAACAGAAAAAGAGGACTGCCAAGGCGATCCTCTATATAGTAAATAGTTGACAAACAGCACGTTTATCTGGAATGATTAAAACCTCTCGGTTTCTGCGGTTCTTTCTTCGCCCACATCAGAGCGCTATTTGTCGGCTCTTTCAGAGCATCCAACTGGTTCACGCAACGTTTGATGTCCTCCATCAACAGATCGGCCAAATCAAACCCGGTGCCCTGTCGAACAACAACACGCATGATTATCACGTCCTCCATCGCTTTCGGCATCGTGTAAGCAGGCACCTGCCATCCTTCCACGTGCAGCGCATCCGACAAATCGTACAAAGTCCATTTCCGGTTTGGATCATCTTTCAATTTCCAGATAAACAACGGGTTCGGCATATCATTACTGAAGAACTCGAAAATACCCATCTTTTTCAATTGCTCTTTCAGGTAGAGACAAACGTTCAGGCAATTTTGCTGTACTTTCTTGTACCCTTCCTTACCCAAGCGCATGAATTGGTAATACTGGGCCAATACTTGATTACCCGGACGAGAGAAGTTAATGGAAATACTCGGGATGTTGGCTCCCAGATAATTCACGGCAAAGTTCATTTCCTCGGGCAAATATTGCTTGTCTTTCCAAACCACCCAACCCACACCGGGATATACCAGACCGAACTTGTGACCTGAAGTACTGATGGAAAGTACCCATTTCAAACGGAAATCCCAGATCGTTTCAGGATCGATGAACGGGTGGATAAACCCACCAGTAGCGGCATCCACGTGGATACAAATCTCCCAACCTTTCTCGGTGTTCAACTTGTCGAGTGCATCGTTAATCTCCTTCACGTTATCATTCAACCCGGTAATCGTCACTCCTTGAATCGGCACCACGCAAATGGTGTTCTCGTCGCAAGCCTTGACCACGTCCTGCGGGTCAAGCGTGATCTTCTCCGCCGTCACGGGAATCATACGCATCTCGACATCCCAGTAGATAGCGAATTTCTCCCAAACCACCTGCATACAGGTCGAGATGATGAAATTCGGTTTATCGATAGGAAGACCTTTTGCCTTACGTCTCTTCTGCCAGCGTTTCAAGGCGGCAATACCACCCAGCATACAAGCCTCGGAAGAACCCACGGTACTCGTACCCGTGCAATACGGTTTCTCAGGTGAATTCCACAACTTGGCAAGGATATTCACGCATCGACGCTCGATCTCCGCCGTTTGCGGGTACTCCGTCTTGTCGATCATGTTCTTATCCATGTTCTCGGTCATCACTTTTCTAGCGTAATCATCCATCCATGTAGTCACGAAAGTCGCCAGATTCAAACGTGAATTACCATCCAACATGGCCTCGTCATGCACGATTTGATAGGCAACTTCGCCCGGCATCATACCCTCTGGCATCTCGTATTTCGGTGCCACCCGGGCCTCTTCATCCGTCCCAAAAACCGGTGTGATAGGATTTTCTGTCTTCATAATTAATTAGTTTAGTTTATTTAGAAAATTTTTAAAGGGCGTGTCTGTCAAGACACTCGTGAATAATTACGATGCCGCAGGACGAAAGTTTCAACCTCCCGTCACATTTAACAACCCTTGTACTTTGCTGACATCACTTACACATCCTTGACAACCAGTCCTAAATAGCGGGTTAAATCCAACGCCTGCACGGGTGACACGATCACGCCACGTAAATCCCCCACACCCAGCCGCAAGCCTTCCAACCGTGAGGATGTTAAGTCCATCCCCTTCAATGAAGTACGAGAAAACTCAGCCTCCACGAGGCTACACGTGTCGAACGCCACCGCCTCCAACCGGCAACTCTCCAAGGCACTTCCCTGCATATCACCGTGGGCGAAAAGTACTTGTTTCAAACGCCCCATCGAGAGATTCATGTAACGGGCGTTACAATGCCGGAACAACACGTTATTCAACACACCGTCCGATAGGTTCGTCCCCATCAACTTGCACGAACGGAATTCCACCCGGAACAACACGCTCCCCGACAAGTCCACGTTCGACAGGTCACAATTCTCGAACAACACGTCCGTGAGCCGGGACTCCCGGAAACGGCAACCGGGAAACGAGACATGATCAAACACGCAGGACGACACGTTCACCTCCGACAAATCTACCCCGTCAACCACCTCCCGACTGAACGAGCGACGATCCACCTCGTCATCGTCCACCAACAACTCGCTGAACAACTCGTTCCCCGTCTCTACCCCCTGCAACACGGGCGGAACCACCCTTACCTCGTTATTATTTCTTTTCACGTGACCTGATTTTTTCTTGTTTCACGCGAATATACACAAACCTCTCCCCGGATAAAAATAAACCCGCGAGAAAAACATTTCAAGTTAATTTTCAGTATAAGAAGAGAATATTAATTATATAACATCATGGAAACGAGTTTCTTGAAACTTATAGAATACAGCATAAAAGAACACTGGCACCTTCCCTCCCTGACGGACTACGAGGGTGCGGAACATAACTATAAAGACGTGGCACGGTGGATTGAAAAATTACATATCCTTTTCGAGGAAGGCGGTATCCGACCGGGAGATAAAGTGGCGCTATGCAGCCGCAACACGTCCAACTGGGGAATAGCTTTTCTCGCCACGCTCACTTACGGGGCGGTGGCCGTTCCCATCCTTAACGAGTTTAAACCCGACACGATTCACCACATTATCAACCACTCCGGGGCCCGGCTCCTGTTCGTGGGAAAATCCGTGTGGGATAACATAGACCACGAGAGTATGCCTGCGCTGGACGGGATCATCGCCATGGCTGATTATTCCGTGATCTCCTCCCGCAACCCGGTTCTCTCGGAAACCACAACCCGGCTGGAGACCTTGTTTTCCACCCAGCACCCCGGGGAACTGCGAATCGAGGATATACACTACCGCACGGAGGAACCGGAAGAACTGGCCATGATCAACTACACATCCGGCACCACCAGCTCGCCCAAAGGCGTGATGCTCCCTTACCGCAGTATGTGGTCCAACCTCCGCTACGCCCTTGACCAGATGGGTTACACGCCGGGCGAAAAACTTGTATCCATCCTTACCATGGCCCACATGTACGGGCTGGCCTTCGAGTTCATTTACCCCTTCGCCAGCGGAATACATATCTATTTCCTACAAAAAATGCCCTCGCCCAAGATACTGGGGGAAGTCTTTGCCGACATCCGCCCGCACCTGATCGTCGCCGTGCCTTTAATTATCGAGAAGATCATCAAAAGTCGAGTACTCCCGCAACTGGAAAAGTTTCATATCAAGCTGATGCTAAAAATGCCCATCATCGGGGGAAAAATCCGCCACAAGATCAAGCGGCAGATTCTTGATGCTTTCGGGGGACGATTCAAGCTACTCGCAGTCGGGGGAGCCGCCCTCAATAAAGAAGTCGAGGCATTCCTCCATTCCGTGAAATTCCCCTACACCGTGGGCTACGGCATGACCGAGTGTGGGCCTGCCATCGCTTTCGACCACTGGCAGACGTTCCGTCCCACCTCCTGCGGGAGAGCCGTGGACCGCATGGAAATCCGCATCGACTCGCCCGATCCGTTCAAACAAGTTGGAGAAATTCTCACCAAAGGCATGAATGTCATGGACGGGTACTACAACAACCCGGAAGCATCCAATACCGTGCTTTCCCCCGACGGATGGCTCCACACGGGGGATCTCGGCGTGCTGGATCCGGACGGGTATCTCTACATCAAAGGTCGTAGCAAAAGTCTCATTCTCGGCCCCAGCGGGCAGAACATTTACCCCGAAGAGATCGAAGACCTACTCAACGCCCAACCTTATATCGCAGAATCGCTAGTGATTGAACGGGAAGGTAAACTCGTGGCCCTTGTCTATCCGGATGCCGAGGCCATGAAACAAAACAAAATATCCCGCGAGGCACTTCTCAAAATCATTCACGAGACCCGCAAACAGATCAACCAACAGATCCCGGCATACAGCCAGATTGCCCGGATAGAGATTCACGACGAGGAATTCGAGAAGACCCCAAAACGAAGTATAAAGCGGTTCTTGTACCAGTAGTGAGGGAGTAAATTTGCAAATATCCCTTATTTTTACTATATTGTGAATCCATTCAGCGAATTATGGCTCGTGGTACATGATTTGCTATATATTAAAATGACATTTATATTCACGAAAAAACAACAAGAACATGAAAACACTGAAAACAATCATTCCAATAGGAATACTCCTTTTTACCTGCCTCTTCGCGATGGGTGAAAAGAAACAGAAAAGCGACACCGCGGGTATCGCCAAGATCGAACAACTCATGAAAAGCCGTGAATTCTACATCGAGGTAGATCAAGCCTTCCCGACAGGTAACAGCAGCATCACCATCGACTCCAAATACGGGCAGAAACGCATTGGTGGCGAAGGCTACGTTTCGCTGGCTACCAACGAGGGACAACTCTTTATCCTCGACACCATAGCCACGGGACGCCTGCCATTCTTCGGACGGGCCTACTCCACGGAATACGGACAAGGCGGCGGGATTGAGTTCGAGAAAGCAAAGATTGAAAACGAATCATTCAAGGTGATTAACAAACGCAAAAAACATTACATCGAATACAAATTCAACGTGAGAAATCGCAACGATGTCTTTAACTTCTACGTGGAAGTTTACGGTAACGGGAAATGCAGCGTCAACGTGACCAGCAACAACCGGGCAAGTATCTCATACGGTGGTGATCTTACTCCAATTCCGGATGATAAAAGAAAAGCTCTGGGGATATAAATAAGTTTATAAAATCGAACCTTTGCTTCTGAAAGGGGCTGTCCAAAAAGTCATTTTTAAATAACTACCCCCACTAACTCCCCCCTTACACAGGGGGAGAAACCGCTTGGTAATCAGCTCTCCCCTTGTGTAAGGGGGAGTTGGAGGGGGTAGCTTGTAGATATTGAATAAGACTTTGGGAACAGCCCCCTTACTACTTTTTCCCCTTCCCTCGAAATCTCGAAAAATATTCGTAACTTTGACACTTGTTTGACAGTATACTTACAGATGGAAGAAAGTTTTATATATTATATAGAGAGTAGTATCAAAGAAAACTGGGATCGTCCGGCACTGACCGACTATCACGGAATAAATTGTAACTACAAGGACGTGGCCCGGAAAATAGAAAAATTACATATTCTTTTCGAACACGCAGGCATTAAAAAAGGAGATAAAATCGCATTATGCGGGAGAAATTCCACAAATTGGGGAATTGCATTCCTCGCCACACTAACCTACGGGGCTGTCGTAGTCCCCATCCTAAACGAATTTAAACCGGATAACATACACAATATCGTGAATCATTCCGAGGCTCGCCTACTTTTCGTGGGTAGCGTCGTGTGGGAAGGATTGAACGAGGCCTCGATGGAAGCACTGGAAGGTATTCTAAGCTTGGAAGATAATTCAATACTCGTGTCGCGTAGCCAAGCATTATCACACGCACGGGAGCGACTGAACGAACTGTTCGGGAAGAAATACCCCGACCGTTTCCGCCCGGAAGACGTGAACTACACGTATGACAAACCGGAAGAACTCGCCATTATTAACTACACGTCGGGAACCACCAGTTTCTCGAAAGGGGTTATGCTCCCCTATCGCAGCCTCTGGTCGAACCTCACGTTCGCCTTCGGGGTATTTGGGAAATTACCCGGAGAACAGGTTATATCCATGCTCCCCATGGCACACATGTACGGGTTGGCTTTCGAGTTCATCTACGAGTTTGCCAGCGGGGCTCATGTATTTTTCCTGACGAGAACCCCGTCCCCGAAGATCATCGCGGACGCATTCTCCACGGTAAGACCCAACTTGATTATTTCCGTACCCTTGATTATCGAAAAGATTATCCGGAAAAAAGTATTCCCGGCACTGGAAAAACCATTGATTAAACTCATGCTTAACCTGCCGTTACTCGACAAGAAAGTGAAGAATTCCATCCGTCAGAAAGTCATTGATGCCTTCGGCGGGAATTTCAAAGAACTCATCGTCGGCGGAGCCGCACTGAATAAAGAAGTAGAAGAATTTTTACACTCGATAAACTTTCCCTATACCGTGGGTTACGGTATGACGGAATGCGGACCGATCCTCTCGTATGCCGGATGGGAAACTTTCAAAAAAGGCTCCTGCGGAAGGGCTGCACCCCGTATGCAACTGAAAATAGACTCGCCCGATCCGGCACATATCGTCGGGGAGATCCTAGCCAAAGGAGATAATCTCATGATCGGGTACTACAAGAACGAGGCGGCCACACATGCCGCATTCACACCCGACGGCTGGCTCCGCACGGGAGACCTTGGACTGATTGACGAAGAAGGCAACCTTTTCATCAAGGGGCGTAGTAAAAACATGATTCTCGGCCCCAGTGGTCAAAACATCTATCCAGAAGAAATTGAAGATCATCTGAATAACCTTCCTTACGTGAGCGAATCTATCGTGGTCGAGAAAGAAGGCAAACTCACTGCCCTCATCTATCCTGACTTCGAGACTATCAATGCCGACAACAAGAACTCGGATGAGGCCATCGCTGCCATCATGGAGGAAAACCGGAAACAAATTAACGAAACTCTCCCGGCATACAGCCAGATTGCGAAGGTTACGATATACAACGAAGAGTTTGAAAAAACACCCAAAAAGAGTATTAAGCGCTTTTTGTATCAATAGTTTCGCCGGAGGCGAAATAACAAGTTACAGGTTGTTATTAACCTGTAACTTATTATTATTGAAATAAAACAGCTAGAATTTACGAGGCTTACCCTTATCGTATATAACATACAGGGTATTTCCCTGCATCAAGATTCCCCGGCCTTTACCTGCCTCTCGGTTCTTTTGATTATTCACGTTCACGGCCACAACTTTCCCGTCAAAGAAGGGAGTCACGTCATCAAATATCGTGTGTCCCACGAATATACGGTCTACACCGTATTGTTCCAAAATACGCTCCACATCCTCCGGCGTGGAAGGACTATATTTCTCCTCATCTTTCACCATTCCTCGGAACCAAAAAGGTCCCCGATTACAATAGATGGAATCAGACAAGGCAGACAACTCCTGCCGTTCTTTTTTCGGCAAGAAAATAGATCTCGCCATCTCTTCGTTTACTTCTGTCACGGCATTTCCCATTCCGGTAAACTCCTTGCTCAGTCCGGCATGGACGAACAAATTCTTTCCCACGACCTGAATCAGATTACGAGAACGCAACCAACGCCCCAACTCGCTCTTCTCATGCCACAAGTCGGCATATTCTATCCCAAGTGATGTTGCTAAATCCTTATACTTGCTCCGGGTATATTTCAAGTTACCCCGCAACACCATTTCCTCGTGATTCCCTAACATAAAAGTCATCACCCCTCCCGCATCCTTCGCCTCCTGTTCCAACTTGTACATCAACCAGAAAATGGGCAACACGTCCTTTCCCCGGTCAAAGACATCACCGATGACAATCACCTGATTCTTACCGAACTTCCATTTATAATTCTTTCCGATCACACCATTGTTGCACAACACGGAAACGAAACTCTCCAAGTCTCCATGAGGATCAGAAATAATCAATGTTTTCTCCCGCTGTCCGGACTTCCAAAGTGGACGCTCCACGGGATGTAGTTTCACCTGAAAACGATGGCCGCCTTTCTGCGAAACCACGTCTAGTTTAAAACCTTCCGGTAGTTTCCCGTAAACACTATCCCGCACAACACCCCGTTCATCCACACGGATCACCCGTGCATTTCCGACCTCATCATATAACACGTACGGCCCGTCCACGGGAGCTTGCTTTGCCTGTTCTTCTTTCTTTGGCTTTAACGGGGTATCACCGTAACCGACACACCAAACAAAACTGAAAAACAACAAACAAGCGACTATTTTTAATACATTCATTTTATTTTAATTTTCAACTTTTATTTTCTAGTTTTCCAACTCCCCCTTCCTCAGAGGGAATTGGTGGGTGTAATCTACAATAAACAGGAACCTAGTCTTCCTCCAGTTTCATCCAGATATTCGGATCTTTCAAACTCCTGATCCAATACACCGTGTCCGAATCCCGGATAACCACAAACCCGTCTCCCGAGAAGAAGGCGTCGTAAACTGCTTTTGTATTCTTATTCTTTTTGATAGAATACAAATCCTTATCTGTAAAACCTGATGTTGATGAAGATGCCGCCTGATTATCAAAGATAACCTTATTCACACTATTATCCAACAACTCGAAGGTTTTGAAATCATAATTGTAATACTTCACGGAAGTACCTTGGTAAGCTCCTATCCGGAAGGAACCCTCATAGCCATCTTTCCGGTTCAATTCTAAATAGAAATCAATGAAATTCGGCAGACTATTCCGAATAATATCCCGTTGAGCCTCCAATTCCGCACTCATCTCGGTAATCACGTAACGTGCATCATCCCCATTCGTTGTTCTTAACAGATCGACAGATGCAATATTCTTATTGGGAACATACGTCGGAATCTGGTCTCTCGTCAAATTTAACGGGGCAAAATTCTGGATAAAGAACCGAATACTCCCGCCTTCATCGTTAGAAACAAATTCCCGGTTATTGAAACCCTCGCTTAAATCAACATTCAAACCGGAAAACTTAATTCCTGCCACTTCAATTTCCTGCATGAACTGGCACCCTTTATCCGTCATAACGTAGGGACTCTCAACCGACACGGCATCTCCTTCCTCATCTTTATAAGATATTTCACAGATATGATATATATCATCTAACTCTACCAGACCCGATGCCATTAACACGCCATGAACCGACATACCCAATCTTTCGTTCTCACTCAAAGCAAAACAGGAAGACATTTCGGCCATCATGCTAACTAGCTGCCAATCTTCCCCGGTCGCTTTCGTCAACTGGACTTCTACCCGATTCTTTTTCCCCACCAGATATAATGTATCGGCAGTTACTTTTTTCACCACGAACTCGAAATCCCCCTCTACCCCGTAACCTTTTTTATTCGAGTAATCAGGAGCCGGGTACTGCGGGTCGGCCAAACGATGTAAAGGACTATAAGAATCAAACGTCAGAACAACACTTTCCGATGTATTAAAATTATAAGAATAATCCGTATCTTCACTCGTGTCAAAATCACTGATCATCTGTACCCGATTCTTCGCCCCGAACTTGAAAAGAAAAGTATAGCCTCCATAACTTTCGACTTTCGGGTAATACACCATTTTCCAACCATTCTCGGCTCCCCTTAACGTCGTGTTACACTCGTCAATCACCGCCTGCAAACGTACCCCCGATTCTTCCGAGAACACATCATCGTCATCCGTACAAGCTGCCGGCAACAACACACTCGCCAACAACCATAAATATATTAACTTCTTCATAGGTATCAAGGATTAACATTATTAACAACCTCGTAAATAGCTTTCTCGCATTCTTCTTGTAAAGCATACAAGTCAACATTCCACACATCCCGGTAATAATTCAACACCATTTCCAATTTCTGTTGCAATTTGTCTTTTCCATCCTGCGTGGCAGGTTTATCCAACAAGACTTCCCACTCGGCACGACTATTGGAAAGCATAATTCCCACCATCTCGGCAAAATCTTCTGAAGGCTCGCTCATCGCGTAAGGAGAAATAAACCCGGCATCGTAGGCTTCTTGATCCTTCATGTTCTTCCACTGTTCCACGTAACCGGGGCTGATCAATTCATATTCCTTCGGGAATTCGATCGTTTGATTAGCAATATGCGTGAACTCGTGATGGATCGTCTTCATATAACGTTTCAAACGGGTTGCATTAGTACGGTCAAACTGGTTCACTTCGTAAATAATAATCTTCCGTCCTCCTTCAGCCGACCCTTTCGTGACGGTTCCATCCGAATTGTAACGGGAAGAACCGATAAACATCAACTGTTTGGGGGCCAATTTGCAGAAAAAATCATTGCCGGCAATATTCACGTAAGGGAGACACCAGATTTTTTTCAGAACATCGGCCAACCCCGCCGCATTATCCTCGGTCGGGGGTACGAGTGTCGCCGCCATATCCGACTCGATATCCAACCATTTATAAAGGACCTCAATGTTATAAGGTTTCGTGAAATTAGCCTGCATCCACAAGTCTAACTCGGTTAATTCCTCCGTTGAAGGATCAAAAATAGACGGTCCCAAATCATCGTCAGAACAAGCCGACACGGAAAAGAGCATAACCAACAAAAACAAATTCAATATATATCTTTTCATAATCTAAAGTATTTACGATTAATACTAACGGGGATTAGGTTCTACACCAAATCCTTGTGCCTCCGTCGGGATCTGAATTGCCCGGCGTAAATCATCACCCGTAAGAGTTATCGCCGGATCTCCCGTGAACTTGAATTCGTGAACCACCGGTAAATGGAAACGCTTAATGTCGAACCAACGCAATCCTTCCTGCATAAACTCCCGGCGCCTCCAATCCACGACGCATTTCAACAACGACATCTGATCCTCATCAATTTCCGACGCGTAAAAAGGAGCCAAATCCGGATATTTCTCGTTATCATCATAAAAAGCTTTAATCTTTGCCAAATTCACCCGATAAGCCGTAAAGTCTGCATCCACGTCATTCTTATTCACCCATATTCTTTCACTAAGTAACAAATTAATATCTTCCAAGGCCAAATCGAACTCATGTTTCATGATATAGGCCTCAGCCCGATTCAACAAAGCCTCCTCCGTACTCAATAAACATCCCACCGCATAGCCTTTACCGGTTGTCGATCCCACGGAATTATATTTAAACAACTCCTTGAACTTACGCATCTGTGCCGCATCGGAAGGAGTATAAGTAGAAGTAATATAGAAAGTTGCCGAACTTCCCGATGTTCCACAAATGTTCTTGTTGTAATACAAATCCGTGTAAATATCACGCGTCATTCCGAAACGCAAGCTGGTAGAATAATTATCACGAGCCCACCAACTTATAGCCGATACCATCAATAAAGTAGAAGCATGTTCCCCGTAGAAATAATCCTGTTGATAAGCATCCTTGTCCGAGCGATTCTTGATATGCCGCAAATCACGTAGTTTTTTCTGTGGATTAGCCCCCAACACGTTAGAAGTATACTCTATCACCTTATCCCAATCCCCCTTGTATTGATAGAAACGAGCTGCAAAAGCAGAGGCTGCCGCTTTTGTAAAATGATACTTCGGGACCTCGTAAGTTTCGTCTTTCAACAAAGGCAACCCTTTTGTCAGATCCTCCTCAATCAATTCGTACACACGCTTCAAGTTATCACGGGTATAGTAAACAATAGCCTGTGTCTCCGGTTTCGTGTTGTACGGAATACCCAGCATATTTTCCGCTTTATTCGGATCATAATGTTCAGCAAACAGATTGACCAGAATAAAATGATTAAAAGCCCTACACACCAACGCCTCTCCCTTGGCAGTAGAATATTCATCCGTGTCCCCGGCCTCTTCTATCGCCTCCAGCGCCATATTGGATGCGGCGATTGCCTCATAATAATTCGTCCACACGTACACGGGATTATCCTGTGATGTTTCCGTTCCGTCATCCCAGTAATACATCTGTTTATTCAACGTCGCACGGCTATGCGTGCTACTCACCTTTCTCTCCTGCGCATTATCGCTCATCACCTCACATATATGGTAATAATGAGCTTGGGGATAAGCCGATACCAGAACTTCTTTCACCGCATCGGGAGAGTCCAACAACGTCCGGTTGTCGGGTACAACGTCCAGAAACGAGTTACACGATGCTGCCAACATCATCATCAGACCGCCTGTTAATATATTTGTCTTCATATATATTCGATTTAATTCATTCATCAAACTTTTGTTAGAACCCTACCCGCAAAGAGAAGGTAATTTGTCTCGGCACTGGCATCGCCACACCGCCGGAACGGAAAAACTCCGGATCCTGACCGTGTAACTTCTTGTCTCTATACAACAAGGCCACGTTGGAAGCAATACATTTCAAAGAGGCAGATCCCAAACCGATCGTCTTCATCCATCGATCCGGAAGTTTGTATGTCAAACTAATGTCTTTCAATCGGATAAACGAACCGTCAGCAATTCGCTCCGTGGAAAAATTATAAGCATTGTAAGCCTCTTTATATTCATTCTTCGGACGTTGCTCCTGACGTTGGGAAAGAATAACCGGGATATTCGTTTTCGTCTCATCGCCCGATAACACCCAACGATCATCAAATTCTTTCGGCATCACGGTCATATCAGAATACTCGCTCTTGAAATAATCGTACAACCGCACCTTGTTGCCAAATTGGTAATTGATAAAGAAACTGAACGTCCAGTTCCGGTATTTGAAGGTATTCTCAAAACCTCCGGTAATTTTCGGATCAACCGGTCCTTCATATTTCAAGAATCCCAAGTTAATCGTCTCTTGAAAATCAATATCTCCCGTACAAGGTTGCCCGTCAGCATCCATCAATATTGGCATACCTTCCGCGTTCAATCCTAAAAAAGGAATAGAGAAAATACCTCTCACGGGATACCCCTTCAAAGGGGCTCCTTCTGCCTGCACCAGATCGATCACCCGCGGACGAGATTCCAGTTTCGTGATCTTGTTCTTGTTGAAAGCAAACGTCCAGTTCGTTGTCCAGCTAAAATTGGAATAAACCAGATTTTTCGTGTTTAAAGTAAACTCGACACCATTAGATTTCATATTTGCATAATTGGCCTTCTTCGTCTGTTGCCCTCCAATTCCCGAAGTCCGCACGTTACCAATCAAGTCAAATCCCTTTCTCCAATACACGTCAGCACTCAAGCTTATGCGATTATCAAAAATCCCCAGATCAATACCCACGTTCGTTTCATACTGCTTTTCCCATGTCAGTTCGCTATTCTCTAAAGAACTGATATATATCAAATTCTCCCTGTCACTTTGGTTCGGACGATAAGCCACGTCATTATACAAAACGGCTATCGAATTACTTGAGGGTCCCATACTCGCCGTCAACCCGTAAGTCGCCCGTAAGGTCAAACGGGATATTGTTTCAACTGGCTCCATGAACTTTTCATTCGTTACGTGCCATGCACCACTCACGTTCCACGTCGGTAACCAACGAGCAGACCGGGATTTACCCAATTTGTTAGAACCATCGTAACGCCCCGTCACGTTAAAAATATAAGTACCATTGTAACTGTATCCTACCGTACCGAAGAAAGCGGCAAAGCGATCGTATTCTTCTTCCATCCCGTAATAATCGACACCGTTTTCAATCTGTTGTTTCAACAAATCAGGGTCCAGAAAAGGTACTCCACCACGATCCCATTGGTAACCAAATCCCTTGTTAAAAGCTATCGTCCGGTTCGTATAACGTACTTCCTCTCCCGCCATCACGTTCAAAGTATGAATTCCCTCGTTGAAAGAAGTGTTGTAATTCAATATTCCCCGTTGGTAATAATTCAGCATCGTATTCTCATCCCGGTTATAAAATCCACCCTTCGGCATCACAACCTTAGCCGGATAGCCCGGATTATCCGGATCTTTATACAGGAATTTATTATTATCCCGAATCTGTGCATCCATATCAGCCCGGTAAGCCTCTGCCGCATTCGACTTATCGTTAATTCGATGTTCCCGGGTTGTCTTCACGTAGCGCACCGCACCCAAAGCCTTCACTTCCAATCCCTTCAATGGACGAATTTCCAACTCGGCCTGAAATTTAGCATCCAGCATATCAATATTCAACTTATTCGTATTCAACTCGTTCAGAATACTAAACGGGGCATAATTCATCGTGTAATACTCGTAATTCCCGTTATCATCATACGGACGTAGAGTACGGCTTGTATTTAAAGCGTAACTGAACGGGTTAATGTCAAAATCACGTTCAAAAGTTCCGTCCACGGCATTCGTCCTGCGACTATTCGTTCCCGGAGCCTTTTGCATACGCAAAGAATTTGTTGTTAACAAATTAACTGAAATCCATGGTTTTATATCGAAAGAGGCGTTCATGTTCGCCGTGTAACGATTCACTTTATCAGCGAGAGTCCAACCGGCATCATTAAAATAACTCAAAGAGGCATAAAAACGAGATCTTTCCGAACCGGAAGACAAACTTAAAGAATGTACCTGTTGCAAAGAATTCCTGAAAAGCACATCAAACCAATCCGTGTTTGCCATCTCGTACTTTTGTAGAAAAGCAGCTTTCGCTTGAGGAGTATTTTCTAACCCGAACTTACCTGTTACCGGGTCGTAGGTAGAAATCAGATCAGCCATTTTCTTATACACGCCACCATTTTTATCCCGAGAAATGTCCGCGTAATTCAACCAACCTTTCTCCTCCATCTCTTCGTAAACCATCATCTGCTCTTGAGAGTTCATCAAATTAAACTGGGAATAACTGGGTTTCATCCGTATCGTGAATTCACCGCTATAATTCACGGTCATCGTGCCTTTTTTACCTTTCTTCGTCGTGATCACCACCACACCATTCATTGCCCTCGCCCCGTACAATGCGGTCGCCGAGGCATCCTTCAATATCTGAAAGCTTTCAATATCATCCGCATTCAACCCGGCAATAGCCGAACTGATCAAAGTCTCCGAATTCCCGGATGACAAATCATCTGCAGAAATCTCAACGATATCTTCCAACACCAATCCATCCACCACCCACAACGGTTTCTGGTTTCCATAAATAGAAGAGGCGCCCCGGACCCGCATCTTCGGGGATGCCCCGAACGTACCCGACACGTTTTGAATCTGTACCCCGGCAGCTTTACCCTGTAACATCCGGCTCACGTCAATGGAACCCTCGACCATAGCGTCCTCGGCCTTGATAACTGCCGCAGCACCCGTAAACAATTTACGGTCTATTCTCTGGTAACCGGTAACAATCACCTCGTCGATATTCTCTACCACCTCTTTCAACACGATCTTTTTCAACGCCTCGGCATTAGCCACCGGAATTGTCTGGGAAACATATCCCACGAAAGAGATTTCCAGAACGGCTTTATTGTTCGGCACTTTCAACGAGAAATTCCCGTCCGGCCCTGTAACGGTTCCCCGCAACACCCCTTTCTCTCCCGGTTCGTCCTTTACCTTCACCGTCGCGCCCGGTAAAGGCTCTCCCTTTTCGTCAACAACTCGCCCTTTCACCTCGATCTCTTTCTTCGTGTTATCATCCGTCCCGTAAAGAATAATCGTACGATCCTTAATACGGTAAGTGATCCCCGAATCCTTCAGACACTTGGTAAGAATCGCATCGATGTCCTCTTGTTTCACGTGCAAAGTAATGTTTGTCAATTTCATGACCATAGCATCGTGAAAAAAGAAAGTAAAATCAGATTGATTTTTTACCTGCTCCATGAACTGTCCGAAAGTCGCATTCTCCAAATCTATGTCTAACCTCACCTCCTGTGAATAGACCATTCCAAATGAATGACAAACTGTCAGCATAAGGAAAAGCAATGTAGCTTTCATAATCCTGCATGTTTTTTTCAATGACCCGTACTTTGGAGGGTCATATTCTCCATTTTTTTTCATACATTTGTGTCGTTTAAGTTATTATTGCTGATTAACTTACTCTTGAAACAACCTCGTGTTCCAGCACCGGTTGTTTCTTTTTAATATACTATTATTGTTCTATCTTCTATCCTAAAATGGACAACTTGCGTCGATTCGATCACGTCCAACACCTCCGTGAAATCATCATACTTTTTCACCGCTCCCGTAAACGAAACTTCTTTCAATCGCTCTTCCGTAAACACAATATCGACATCATACCAACGGGCTAAATGTTTCAACATATCGCCTAGACGAATACTTTTAAACACCATACGCCCCGTGATCCAAGCGGTGTACATATCCACATCAACTTCTCGCTTTGCAAGCTTACCCCCAACAAGACAACCCTGTTCTCCCGGTTCCAGCCGAATTCGATTGCCAGCCCCACGCTCTTTCAAATCAATAGCTCCCCGCACCAAAGTGGCCGCCACTTCATCCTCGTTGGGATAAGCGTAAACATTAAATGCCGTTCCATACACCCGCACCTTCGCTTTTTCCGTCTCGACAACAAATTGTTTTTGTTTATCACGCGTAACGTCAAAAAACGCTTCTCCCTCCAAATACACTTTCCGTTCATTCCCCACGAACTCCACCGGATAACGCAAACTCGTTTCCGCATTCAACCAAACCTGCGTTCCATCACTCAAAATCAAGGTAAACTCCCCACCTCTCGGAACCGTGATCATATTATATTGTTCCTCTTTCCCTCCTTGAACCTCAGCAACCTGATACTTTATCACCCCGGAGTCCTGCCGGATTTCCACGCCATATTCCGGTTCGATGCTCCGGGAAGAATCAGACGTTAGGAATACCGTCTTTCCAGAAGCTAGTTGCAACGTTGCCCGCGGCTTTCCTGCCAATAATTTCGGAATTTCCTTGTGTTCCTGTCCTTCCCCGACCGGGGCATTTCCCGTCTGAATATAATAAAACCAAATGCCCATACAGGCAAATAACAACACGGCCGCACAACTTCCCAAACGGATAATTCGCCTTTTACGTCCGGCCAACCTCAATTTCTTTTTCTGCTCCAACAATTCTTTCAATGCATCCTCCCATTCCACACGCCCGTAAGCCAGAATCTTTCCAGAAGCGACTTCCTGACGAACCAACTCTTCGAACAACAATTTGTTACGAGGAGATTTATCCAGCCAACCATTCAGTTCTTCTTTTTCCGATTCAGTCATACTCCCCAACACATACCGGGAAATCATTTCTGACACCTGAAAAGTTTCATCCGCTCTATTCATAATTCATTCTATTTATGCCTTTATAAATAAAACAGGAATGGAAAGAAAACGGGGGGATCAAAATGAAGAAAAAAATAAACTATTTTTACAAAAAAGAAGAATTTAAAAGAAAATAGGAATAAACAACTCCAATCCTAAAGATCGTAACCGGACACTCAACCGTTTCTTTCCCTCTTTCTTATACTCCTTGGCAGTCTCTAAAGAAATACCCATTTTTTCCGCAACTTCAGAAATCTTGTACCCATCCAACGAAAGCATCATCACGTTGCGGTATTGTCGAGGCAATTCCTGCACGACTTCCAAAACCCGCGCATAAACATCTTCCTCCAAAACCCGATCCCAGAAAAGATCGACATCATCAAATTCCCGCAATACAAATGCCTCGTAACGCCCCTTGACCTGTTCATGCTGGATATAATTCATGCACCTATTTTTTACCGAATGATAAAGATAAACTTTTAACGCCGTGACATTCTCGAAATCCTTTTTCTGCCCCAGCATGGAAATGAAAAACTCCTGCACCACGTCCTTTGAGGCCTCTTCATTGTTGATATATTGACTGGCAAAGAGTACCATCGGCACGTAAAACTGCTTATACAAAAGAGTATAAGCCATATCATCATCCTTGGCCAGATGTTCTAAAAGTATCTCTTGCTCGCTCTGCATTAATCCTCGTAATCACATGATTAAAAAAACAAATAACAATCAACAATCCTTCGTTTATTGCAACCGAAAAATTAAAGGAAATAACCTGTT
Source organism: Butyricimonas faecihominis (assembly GCF_033096445.1). Taxonomy (NCBI): domain Bacteria; kingdom Pseudomonadati; phylum Bacteroidota; class Bacteroidia; order Bacteroidales; family Odoribacteraceae; genus Butyricimonas; species Butyricimonas faecihominis. The sequence goes on along the minus strand of NZ_AP028155.1, from coordinate 187,376 downwards.
TTTCCTAAAAACAAATATTCTTTTTTTATCATTGATAGTGATTTTGTTTACGCAAAATGTAACAAATCATTTCTATTGATTTTCTTCTCGTTTTATAACAATCAATAAACGAACGTTTTATTATATTATCACACCAATCCCACCCACCAATTTTTATCAAACAATCAGATACAATGTATAAGCAATATAAATAACTAACAGCACGCCACCTTCCCCCCGCCCGATCTTGAATCCCGTTCGCATGAAAGGCAACAGAAGTAAAGAAGTTCCGAGCATCACCAGCATATCCGTCCAGTTAATCTGGTTGGTCTCCACGGGCGCAATCGTCGCTGTTAATCCTAAAACAGCCAAAAGATTGAATATATTCGAACCGATCACGTTACCGATGGCAATATCCGTACGTTTTTTCAAGGCAGCCACCACGGAAGTTGCCAGTTCCGGCATACTTGTCCCTGCTGCCACGATCGTCAAACCGATCACCGCCTCGCTCCATTCCAAGGCTTTCGCAATAATCACGGCATTATCGACGAGCAAGCCCGATCCCCATACCAACAAAGCAAGTCCCGCGATCACCAACACGACATCCAGCATCCAGCTCTTCGTGGGTTTGATTTCCTCGTCCCCTTCAACCACCTCTCCCCGCTTGGCCTTGTACACGCAGTAAATCATATAGGCACATATCCCGGCAAAAAACAATATCCCGGCCCATCTTCCGAAACTCCCGTTATGAAATATCCCCACGAACAATAACGTGGCCGCCAGCATCACGGGTGCATCCAGCCGAATCAACCGGGGATTCACCCTCAACGGGTAAATCATCGCTGAAATTCCAAGGATAGCACAAACATTAAATATATTAGATCCCATCACGTTTCCCACGGCAATTCCCGGATTACCTTCCAATGCCGACTGCACGCTAACCAGTAACTCCGGCGCACTCGTCCCGAATGCCACCACGGTCAAACCGACTACTAAAGGAGATATTCCAAAACGCACGGCCAGCGATGAACTACCTTTCACCAGAAAATCTGCCCCGAAATAAAGTACCACCAAAGAGGCCACGACAAGAAGTACAGGAATCAACATGAAAATCAAAAGTTAAAAGTTAATACTAAAAGTTCACGATCACGAGAACAAATATTCATCGTTATTCGTACTTTTGAAGTTCCAAAAATAATAATAAAATTACACGATCGGCTTTTAACCTTTAGCTTTTAACTCGAACAACATGTTAAAACAATTCAAAGAACTACTGAACACGGCAAAACATAACCCGAAACTCGGAGGACTGGAAATATTTAAATATATAGGTCCCGGCCTACTTGTCACCGTGGGCTTTATCGATCCGGGAAACTGGGCCTCCAACCTAGCTGCCGGAGCCGAATTCGGTTATTCCCTATTATGGATGGTCACCCTGTCCACGATCATGCTAATCGTGTTGCAACACAACGTGGCCCACTTGGGGATTGCCTCCGGCTTGTGCCTTTCGGAAGCCGCCAGTGAATACTTGAAACCCCGTTATGCCAAAGGTATTCTTTATTCGGCCATGCTCGCCTCCATCTCCACATCTTTGGCCGAAATACTAGGTGGAGCCATTGCCCTGCAAATGTTATTCAACATCCCGATCCGGACAGGATCAATACTCATATTGATTTTCGTGGTTATCATGTTGTTCACGAATACCTACCGGGTGATCGAGAAATGGATCATTGCTTTTGTTTCCATCATCGGCTTATCGTTCATCTACGAACTCTCCCTCGTGGAGATCGACTGGAACACAGCCTTGCCCGCATGGGTTACCCCCGCTTTTCCCGAAGGTTCCATGGTCGTTATCATGAGCGTACTCGGGGCCGTGGTCATGCCCCACAATCTATTCCTTCACTCGGAAGTGATCCAAAGCCGTCAATGGAATATACAGGATGATAAAATCATCAAAAAACAATTACGCTACGAATATGCCGACACGATCCTCTCCATGGTGATCGGTTGGGCCATCAACAGCGCCATGATCCTACTGGCCGCTGCCGCATTTTTCAGAACCGGAACTCCCGTCACGGAACTGGAACAAGCCAATTCCCTGCTGGCACCATTGCTTGGGAATAATGCCTCCGTGATCTTTGCCGTGGCTCTCCTGTTTGCCGGAATTTCCTCTACTATTACCTCAGGAATGGCTGCCGGCTCCATTTTCGCCGGAATATACAAGGAGCCTTACGACATCAAGGACAGTCATTCCCGCCTCGGTGTGCTAACTTCTCTCATCCTCGCTTTTGCCCTGATCATGGTAGTATCGAATCCTTTCCAAGGGTTGATTTACTCGCAGATGGCTCTAAGCGTGCAGTTACCGATCACCATTTTCACGCAAGTTTACCTCACTTCCTCGTCCAAAGTCATGGGGAAATACAAAAACTCTACTTACACGAAATGGCTCCTGTACGTGATCGGGGGAATTGTCACCCTACTGAACGTCATGCTACTTATCAGTTTTTTATAACCCAAATAAAGTAGAAATAAAACCCAGTTAAAGACTTATCCGACACGTACAAGTGTTAAAAAAAAGAGATAAAGACGACTCCACTCGGCTTTAAGTCGTCTTTATCTCGGCTATATCTCGTCTGTATCGTCCTTTCACGGGACTTTCACGAGATATTCACGATTGAATTCGGGTTAATTCGTTTACTTCACAAATTGATCCGGCACGTCTATCAAATCCTGCCCCCTCAACTCCTTGGCCAGAATCTTCCCGTCCGGCCCGACCAGTATGATATGGGGAATCCCCTTGATGCAATAGCGATCCATCACGTCATCCCCTTTCTCCAACATCAGATGATCCCAATAACTGCCATCCTCGTGAATCGCATCCATCCAAAGTTTCTTCACCCGATCAGAAGACACACCTAGTATTTTGAAATTCTTCCCGGCAAAATGCTCCAAGGCCCGTTTCAATGCCGGTGTTTCCTCCCGACACCAGTGACAATACGAGTTCCAAAAATCAACCAGCACGTAATTCCCACGCAGATCACTTAACTTCAATTCATTTCCTAACGTGTCCTTCCCTACAATTTCGGGAGCCTCGTGACCTATCGCACATCCCTCATATTTACCTAATTTCTCCATTACCCAAGGAAGATAACGGGTATTCTTCGCGGCCGCCCCAAAACTCTCAACATAAGCCTTTTCCGCTGTAATCTCTTCCAGCGTTGGAAAATCTTTATGTTGAAATTGCTTGTAATAATACAAATACATTCCAAAAGAATTCTCTTTATTCTTTTTCAAAACCTCTTTCACTAAAGCATCACTCCTTATCCTCCCTTCATCGTAATAATGCATAGATTCCTCTTTTATTCTAGCCATTTCTTCCCGGTTCCCCGCATCACGAGCCTGAAAAAAGAGTGCGTCCAAAGAATCGGTTATCTGCTTAAAAGTCGCCTCATCCCATTGCTCCATAAAGGCACGATATTTTTGATCCAAAAAAGCCCCCTCGACTTTCCAAAAAATTTCTTCTTCTGTCACGTTTTCCGGTTGCACTTTTATCCTCTTCCCATCCAGAAAAAAATACCCTCCATGATTCGGAGAATCTCCCAAAAAATAAAGTTCCGGCTGCACATTTTCCAATTCAAACATGAATTTTCCGTCTATCACGTCTGCCGAGTCCACGGCTCTATGGGATTTCCAATAATCACTCACGACCTCGCATAAATACATTTTATTTGTATTCAAATCACCCGTTTCCCCTTGGATTATTTGCTTGCCCGGTTGACAAGCAAATAACCCACAAGATATTAAAACGACAAAACTTTTTACACTTGTCTTCATAAATCAAATTATTAATCCTTTTTCAATTCGTTTTTTCCACCGTGGCAATCACCTCATCGCAGAAACCAGTCTTGGCATACATTTTTTGAGCCGAAATTCCACCAATACTGTTTAAACGATACACGGCAATCCCTCCCGATTTAGACGACAACTTTTTATCTTTAACCCCCACAGTCAATTGCACGAACGATGCTTTCGGATCAGTCTCTGTCGGGGCAGCCACTTCTGTACAATCGACGCTTGTCACCGTGTACCCCTCCGTATCTCCATCAATCAATACACCTCCGGACAAAGTCTTCACGTTAAAAGCCATTACTTTATTATTGCTTACAAAAAAGAATATATCCGAAATTCCTTTAGCGCTCATTTCCCACGGATTCATGTGTCCGATCTTCGGTTTCGTCCCCGGGATAAAGATTGATGCACTATAAAGATCGGCATTTGACGCTTTAGAAAGTGCCGATTTTGACAAAGAGAAAAACGTGTAACTAGTCCATGCAACAAACGTGAACTTGTACGTGATCACAAAGTACTCATCTTTATTTTCATCTTTCATCAATGCCCAAACCTCATCAAGCGTGCTATTCATGCTCCCGGACAAAATCATTTTAACCCCCTTTCCCATATTATTAGGATCAAATTTCGAGAAATCCGAATCTACCCCTGCCAATGAACTAAAAAATCCACCTTGTTGGTTAAATGCAAACCGCCCGTTTAAATTATCATAGAATAACGGAGAGGCGTAGAATGGATGATCTGTCGGGTGAGCCGTGTAATCTGCCATGGCATAATCTGTCGGGTCTGCAAGAAAGACTAAAGCCGGATTCCAACTCACGTTTTCTTCAGAAGACCCGTACTCTCTGACATACACTTTACCATTCATTGTTATATAATCCGTTCCCTGTCCTTCGGCATATCCCGTGATAGCCAATTTCCCCTCTAACTCGTCACCGAAAACGAACTTATTTTTCATATCATCCTTTCTCTCGAAAATAGTGGGATCCAGATAAACACCCCCAGTCTCGTCATCACAAGTAACAATAACGGCTTTATACCCCAACGGATTTCTCGGGTTAAGATCCGTTTGGAAAATTCGTTTAGATGCTGTACCCAACTTTTCGCCATTATTTGCCATAGTATAAATATTCTCGTACAACGTCGTCCCGTCTTTCTTCAACATAGCCAAATCCATTTCCCCATCCGTTTTACACAAAGCCAACGTTCCGCCCGAGTATTTACCTACCGTAGTGAAAGTAGATTTATTCAACGCATAAACACCCGTTTGATCGTCAATCACTTTAAAGACCAATGTATTTTCAACACCCGGTAATACATCACCGATAACAATACTCAAATCTTTCTCACGGGACAAAGTATCTGCCACATGTTGCTCTTGATTGTATTTATACCACACGTAAGAAAGTTTCGATTTCTCCCCGAATTTAGTGGTCACTACCGGAGAAATTTCCAACTTGGAACCGACCTCTATTTCCCGACTTTTCTCTATACCTGCAATCTCGATTTCATCTATCTCGGTATCACTAAATTTCGACTTGTCATCAATACATGAAAACGGGACAAGGAGCAATAAAATCAATATATATTTCAAATTTTTCATAACAATCTCATTATTAATCCATCATAATTTCTTACTATTTAAGGAACCATCCACCCCTGCATGACCTTTCCATTTTCATCCTCTATCCTATTCTCCGTGATGATCTTGTATAATTTTCTGGCATACGGGGTATAATAACCGGACTCGTAATAAATTTTATAATCATCGTTATAATCAGGCCTATCCCCGTAACCGAGATCCCAAAAATCATGCCCGGTCAACTCGATAATCATCGTATGTTTTTTCCTTGAATACTCACCGAATAATCCCACGAAGGCCCCCATATCTTCATAATACGCATCTCCTTCCGGCTTCCGGAGCATATCCGAAATAATCAACCGCACAACGGAACGATTCTCGTAAGCAATACCCAAACCGGCAACCGGAACAAGACGCAACGCCAAGATAACCGGAGCTTTCGTGATCCCCTCATCTCCTTTAATCAATGTCACCGGCATTTTGTACTCAAACACCCCGGTAGGGAACTCGTATGTTTCAGGAAGTTTCTGGTAATGAACACCCTCTTTCGCTGTCGTTTTTCCCGGAATCACCTCCAACTTGAATTTTTCCGAGACACGCAACGTATCACCTAAAAGTTTGACATTAATTGTTGTCGTCAATTCCCGTTCTGCCGTCAGTAAAGACACGAATATACTGTCTTTGTCCTTTGTCACGTCAGAATAATATATATCATGCATTCCCTCACTATATATCAAACGATCATTCTCGCTGCAAGAATAAAATACGATTCCTAAAAGAAGAATAAATAATTTTCTCATAGCTTCTATTTTTTTATGTTTCCAAAATCAACTTCATTCGTGGGGATCGGTAAATTATAAATCGCATTAGGATTCTTTATTGCAATGTTATTATCCGCCCCGATCACTTGCATCACCTTACGTTTATAGTAAAAGAACATTTGTCCTTCTCCTATAAATTCCCGTCGGTACTCCTGAAAGATATTATCTTCAAGATCTGCCGTCGGTGCTACATTTGCCAATCCCCTATGATTCCTCAATTTATTCAAATAACCATAGGCCTCACTTCCAGTTGCCGTTTCTGCCGCAATCAGATAAAGCTCGGAAAGTTTAAACATCGGAATATATTTCATGTCTTTATATTTTCCCAGGACATAAGAATCTCCATCGGTTCCCAATGTCATCCACGAACTTCTAAAATCACTCTCCAATCCCCCGGAATTAAATATATTTGCCTTACCGGACGATGACATGGAAAGTATGCTGGAAACAGAATTGGAGTTTTCAGTAAAATAAACCTCACTCAAATCTTTCAATTTCTGCACATCCAAGGTGAATATCAGCTCCGAACTAAACATTGGATTTCCCGAAGTAGCAGAACTATTGGCCAACTCGTAAGAAGTAGGGTTCTCACCATTCACTTCCCCAATAATCTCCTTCGCCTGTGCAAGTGCCAACTCTCTCTCGTTACCATAAAGATACACGCGGGCAAGAAGAGCCGTTACCGCATAATAATTCATCCGTTGTCCCCGGTTATATTGGGGATCAGAAGACTCCATCAATCCCTTGAACACTTCCAGACCTTTCATCAGGCCTTTAGCTGCCAAAAGATCGGTTTTTACCTTCTCCAACACCTCTTTCACCGTCAATTGAGGCCGGGCAACATTCGTATAAACATCAACGTAAGGAATTGCCATCGAATTCAAACCATTACCGTTATCCATGCTCGCCGATGACGCAAAAAGACGCAACATGTCAAAATGTAAAAACGCTCGTAAGGCCAAAAACTCCCCTTTATATATCTTATAAATATCTTCCGAAGAAAACACGTCCTTCTTCTTATCAATATATTCAAGAGCCAGGTTAATATTGGCTATCGCCGTAAAATGGTTTTGCCAAATAGCCAGAATCCGTGCTTCTTCCGCCGTTTCCTTGTAATTATACTCAGCCGCTTTCTTGAAATTATGCTCATATCCCGAAGAGGTCAACTGATGGGGACTCTTGTAATATTGAGCTAGCACGTCGAGATAACCATACGTCAAATCCCTTGCATAACTGTCCTCCCTGCACATTAACGCATAAACACCGATCAACCCATCCCGGAAACCAGCCTCGGTCAAAAACAGATCGTCCGCTTTCATATCTGATTTCGGCGAAACATCCAACCAATTGTTACATGCCGTAAGCATGAGAACCAGTGAAAGAATTATTGCTTTATTCATTCGTTTTTTCATAATGTTACCTGATTAAAAAGTTAATTGGGCCGAGAGAGAGAAAGTACGTGCAAAAGGATACGAAGTACCTCTTTCCATTTTCACCGTTGACGAGGTAAAAATATCATTACCGATCGCAGAAAGTTTCAGACGCTGAATCCCTATTTCTCTCAATTTATCACAACTGAAATCATAACCAATTGACAAAGATTGTAATTGAATGTAGTTTTCTTTCTCTATAAAACGTGATGTCGGGTTAGTCACGGACACGTCACTCACTTTTTTAAATTTAGCCACATCCCCCTCTTTGTTCCATCGGTCATACAAAATCCGTTTATCACCATTCTCGTTCGGGTTCACGTTCTCCACCTTATCCACGAGAGTTGAATTGTAGATATAACCGCCATATTTATAATACAGGTGTGCATTCAATTCCCACTTTTTATACGTGAACATGGTTCCTATCGTACCGTAAATCTTGGGATCCGTCGATCCGAATGGTTTGTAATTCGCTGCATCCCACTCGTTCACTTTATTCCCGTTCATATCCAAAAAAATTTCCTCCCCGGTTGCCGGATCGATACCTAGCGACTCGTTGGCCCATATCGTGTTCTGTGACAAGCCTTCTTTATACCGTATCACCGGTTTATTCTTCACTTCTGCATCTTGCTTGTCATTAAAAGCAGTCAATGCCTGATTGATCTTCGTCACCTTGTTTTTATTATGAGCCAGATTATACATGATGTCCCAATAAATTTCACGTTCTCTATCCCGAATTACCGTACCTTTCAATGTTAACTCGACACCACTGTTTTTCACCTCTCCCAGATTCTCCTTGTAAGAAGAAAATCCCAGCGAGGGAGCAAGAGTCACGTCAATAAGTACATCCTTGGAAATATCATTATAAACGTTGAAAGACCCCGTCAAGCGTCTGTCAAACAACTCGAAATCCAAACCCACATTTTGTTTTTCAACCTTCTGCCACCTCAAATTTTTATTACCGAAAGCCTTCAATATAGCTCCGATATAACCACTATATGAAATCGAACTAATTCGGTCATCGTTATAAGAATACATTGCCATGGATTGATAGGGGTTAAAATTCTGTCCCCCGGTCGTTCCGATAGATCCCCGAATTTTGAGCAAGTTGATAAATGTCAAACGTTCCATAAATTTCTCGTGATGTAAATTATATCCCAATCCTAACGACCAGAACGTACCCCAACGATTATTCGATCCATACAAAGAAGAACCATCACTACGAACGGAAAAATCAAGCAGAAATCGCTCGTCATACGTGTAACCCAAGTTACCCACAAAACCCACCAAACGGGTCACATCGTAAGCTCCACCGGGTTTATCACCCTCTTTAAACCCGGCACCCATCGAAATATGGTCCATGTTGGCATTCGGGAAACCAAGCGCATACACATCCGTCTGATCATGATTCGTTTCACGCAGGTTATAAATAAAACCGGCATTCAAGACATGCTTTTTAAACGTTTTGAAATACGTCAATATAATATTTACATCATAACTGAAATCCTCGTATTGTCCCTGCGAGTAACTTCCCTTCTTCTCTTTATCAATAAATTCCGTGTTTTCATATGGCTTATAAACATCTGTCCTTCCATTGTCAACACTTAACGATAAATTCGCCTTTAACTTCAACCCTTGAATAATATCATACTCGATAGCAAAATTATTCAAGAAACGATTTGAGGTCGATTGATCTTTAGAAGGTAAAACAGCATTATACAACTCATTGTACATCTTTTTTGTCTGAAACCCCCGGTCATAATACGAGTACTCGTAGAGCATCTTTTTCACATTCCCGTTCTCATCATAAGGATTATAATAAGGATTGTAATATTGATAAGCACTGAAATTACCATAAGGAGAATTCACGGATTTCACGTGATCAAACGAAGCATAATCCGTAAACTTCAACTTTTTCAAATTATATTGAAGCCGTATTCCTCCTCCGTATGTTTCACGTTTGGAACCTTTCATCACACCTATTTTATTAGAATAAGAAAGGTCTAAAGCATAACGAAACGATTCGTTACCACCTTCCGCAATAATAGAATGTTTGTGACCAACTCCTAACTCCCTCACGGGAATGGCCAACCAATCCACATCATTTCCTTGCTTAACAAGTTTCAATTTTTGATTATACGCGTCAAACGTGTCATCCGTCCAATCAGGCCTGTCTTCTTTATCATACAGTCCCGCACGAACTTCATATTCCAATTTTTCCTCCGCATTCATCAAATTATAATCGGAAAGATCAGCCACCTCAAAATTCATGCTCCCGTTATAAGATAATTGCAATTTTCCCGGTTTCGGCGCCTCTGTCTCAATAACGACAACCCCATTCGCCGCACGAGAACCATAAATAGCCGTTGCTGCCGCATCTTTCAATATCGTGATAAAACGTACCCGAGTCGGATCAAGGTCAAACACTTTTTCCGCCGACACCTCAAAACCATCCATGATAAATGTCGGCATATTCGGATTCCCGTCAAAATCAGCTTTCAAACTACTGGAACCGCGAATCTCGAAATTAGGAATCGTGTTCGGGTCACTCCCCATCTCGTTATTCACAACTTTCGTAAAAGAAGGGTCAAGCATGGACAACGTGTTCAGAATGTTCCCCGTGGATACTTTTCTCAAATCATTCCCGGAGAAGGTCGTAGAAACACCCGTGTAACTCTCTTTTTTTCTGGTAAAATAACCATTTACCACCACCTCATCTATTTTTTCGACATCCTCTTTCAACACGACATTAATCGAATCCTGACCGGTATATCGAACCTCTACCGGAACCATCCCGACAAACGAGAAAGCAAAAACAACCTCCTTCTTATTCTCAGGAATCGTGATGGAATATTTCCCGTTTATATCCGTGGCAACACCCACGCTCTCGCCTTTAATCAAGACGGAAACACCCGGTAAGGTCACCCCATGCTCATCTTTCACCGTCCCGTTCACCACCTTTTTCTTTTGCTGCTCACTCTTTCCCTCTCCTTTTTGGCGAATCAAGATCACGTTATTAAAAAATTCGTATTCCAAGTTGACTTTACCCAACACCATACTCAGCACGTCCTTCAACTCCTTGTTTTCAACTTTCACTGAAATCTTCCCCGCCTGACGGATAAGAGATGAATTATACATGAATTTAAGTGACGTCTGCTGTTTAACCACTTTCACAAACTGTTCAATGGATACATCAGATAAATCCAGCGACACAATATTCTTTTGAGAATACACATTCGCAGACAAGTTCAAAGTGAACAAGCAGATAAAAGCAATACACCATTTCATAATCATTAAATTTTTCTTGTACCTTTTTAATAGGCCAGGAAACCTAATTAATCGATTTTTTTTCATATTATTGTAGTTTATATTAATAATATAAATCGAGAAGGGACAGACGCCGAACCTGAGAAATTTGTTGTCTGTCTTTCTCTTTTTATTTAAATAGGACGATTGTATTTTTCTTTATTTCATACCGAATTTCTTTTAATTTTTCCAACAATTGCAAGAATGTATTAATAGAATCATATCTTTCAAGGCTACCCGTGTACTCCAATTCTTTCAGGCTTTCATCCTGAAAAATCACGTTTACTCCATACCAACGCTCCAATATTTGCATGATTTCAGCCAATGTTTTATCTTTGAAAATGAACACTCCATCTTTCCACCCGACAAACTCTTCCACATCCACGTTCCGTTTTTCCAAAGTTCCGGAAATATTAACTACAGCCTGTTCCCCGGGAGTCAAAACAACTTGTTCCTGTCGTAGAGAAGTAAAACGGACACTTCCCCTGACCAAAGTCGTGTAATTCGGATAACCCGGGTAAGCACTCACGCCAAAAGAGGTTCCAAGTACTGTTACATCACCACTTTCCAGACTTACAACAAAAGGACGAGTATCCTTTTTCACATCAAAATAAGCCTCTCCCGACAGGATCACTTCACGACTTTCCCCGCTAAACGCAATAGGATATTTCAATTTTGAATCTGCATTTAGCCAAACTTCCGTCCCATCATCCAAAAGAACATGACACTCTCCACCAATAGGCACAACCAACTCATTGTAGACATCCTTTATCGCACATTCTTCTCCGGATGAATAAGAAAGACGTCCGTTTTCATATTTCACCACACTTCCTTGAACATCTTTAAGTTCCAGAGGCTGTTCCCCGATCTCGATCATTCTCCCATCAGCCAACTTTAGAATAGCTGCATTACTCCCGGGAGGTATAATATGTTGCGTTACTTCAACTAACTCCTGTACCTCATCATGATATTCCCAAGGACGAACCAACACAAACACAAGAATCAAAATCGCAGCGATAGACGATCCCCAAGCTATCCACTTGCTCATCCGGGTATGACGCTGGTAAATTTTCAACTTATTAAAGGCAGGTTTATAGCTATATATTTCAAATTCCCGGAATTTATCCAGTACAAAAGTTTCATCCGATAATTGATCATATACCTCCTTCAAACAACCATCTTGCAAGGTTTCGTCCAATTCCTCTTTTTCTGCATCGGAAAGTGAAGTCGAAAAAGATTTTCGAAACAACTCTACCACTCTATGTAAATCCAATTTCATCTTCTATTAATTTATATCATCCAAGCATTTACCACGATTTCGAGAAAAAACTCGAAATATCAATAATGGATCGTTTCTTAATAGAAATGACGGATAAGCCAATATTAGTTTTTGAAAAAAGTAACTGTTTGGTTGTGAGAAACATGAGAAAAGGCAAAAAACGAGATATTAAGCGTTTTGTTGACAATAAAAAAACGATCGTTTAATTGTATAATACATGAAGTCATAAAGAGTATGACAAAAACGATAAAAAATTTCGGTCAAATTAAAAATAACAGCACGGAATCTTTCAACTTCTCTCGTAAATACTTGAAGCTCCTACTTTTCTGTGTTTTCACGGTGTGAATCGTGATCCCTAACTTTTCTGCAATTTCAGGCCCGGACAACCCCAAAATACTTAATTCCATTATTTCCCTTGCACCATCCGGTAATTCCTTGATATAACAATACAACTGTCTCAATAACTCATCCCTCACGGTAATAGCAAAGATCTCGTCAGAAAATTCCACCTCAGCCTCCAATACGATCTTTTGTTCTATACCCTTACGGATTTGAACATTACGCTTATAAATCAACGCATTGTTATAACAAGAACGATATAAATAAGAAGTCAGTTCCTTCATATCCCCAAACTGCTTGGAAGATTTCCAGATAGCCACCAAAACATCCTGTACAATGTCCTGAGCCTGATCCCGATCCCGCAAGATATTGTTCACGTAAGAACACAACACGGCATAATACCTTGCATAAAGCTCTTCCCACGCCCGCATATCTTTTTTATTAACGCCTTCCAATAATGAATCGAAATCTATTGACATATAAGAGGGATATTTAATAAAACAAATATACGCGGAAAAATAAACTTTTCACAATTTAAAGAAATAATATACGCTATTGTTGGACTATATAAAAAAGCATCTTTCCAAGATCAAACTCGTGATCATGAAAAGATGCCTAATAATAAATTCAAATCCGCCTACTCGAACTCTTTTAATGTTTTCTCGATGATACCTATCGCTTCAATCAATTGCTCTTCATTGATAACCAAAGGCGGGGCGAAACGAATAATATGCTCGTGAGTCGGTTTAGCTAACAAACCGTTGTCACGTAACTTCAAACATACATCCCAAGCCGTTTTACCATTCTTCGGGGTAATTACCACCGCATTCAGCAAACCTTTACCGCGGACAAGTTCCACCATATCGGATTTAATCGCTTTCATTCTCTCCCGGAAAATCTTACCCAATCTTTCGGCATTCTCTTCCAGTTTCTCATCCTTGATTACCTGTAAAGCAGCCATAGACACTTTGGCCGCGATGGGATTTCCCCCGTAAGTCGAACCATGTTCTCCCGGCTTAATGGTCAACATGATCTCGTCATCTGCCAACACGCAGGAAACAGGCATTAATCCTCCGGAAATAGCTTTACCTAGGATCAAAACGTCCGGACGCACCCCCTCGTGATCACACGCCAGCATTCTACCCGTGCGGGCAATACCGGTCTGCACTTCGTCAGCCATAAACAACACGTTATGAGCCTTACACAAATCATACGCTTTTTTCAAATATCCTTCATGCGGTACATAAACACCAGCCTCGCCTTGAATCGGTTCTAACAGGAATCCGGCCACGTTCGGGTCTTTCAACGCCTCTTCCAAAGCAGGAATATCATCATACGGTATTCTCACGAATCCGGGAGTGAAAGGTCCGAATCCAGCATAAGAAGAAGGATCGTTAGAAAGCGTAACAATCGTGATCGTACGCCCATGGAAATTATTATCACAAACAATAATCTTAGCTTGATCGGCAGGGATTCCCTTCACGTCATATCCCCAACGACGGCATAATTTCAAAGCAGTCTCGTCAGCCTCAGCACCACTATTCATCGGTAGCACCTTATCGTACCCGAAATATTTGGTGATATATTCTTCCCATTCACCCAGCACGTTATTATAGAAAGCCCGGGAAGTCAAAGCCAACTTTTTGGCTTGCTCCGTCATTGCCTCTACAATCTTCGGGTGGCAGTGTCCTTGATTCACGGCAGAATAAGCCGACAGGAAATCGAAATAACGCTTTCCGTTAACATCCCACACGTAAATACCTTCTCCTTTTTCTAACACCACGGGAAGTGGATGGTAATTGTGAGCACCGTATTGGGCCTCGCGGTCCATGTACTCTTGTTCGGTCATTTTTTTCATGATATAATTTTAGTTAGGTTCGACGTTTTCACGTAACGAGCACAATTTGATGAAAAAAAATCAAAAAAACAATGACAAAGAATGGAAAATTAAAAATGAAAAATTGGAAATGAAAATTACTGCTTATTATCAGAAGATTGCACGGGAGACGTCGATTGTTTTTTCCGCTTAAAAATAGCCAAGTATTTACGGAATAACTCTCGGAAGGTATCAAAAGTCTCTTGATAAGAGACACCGACACCTTGCACGGTCTCGGTCGCATTATAGGTAATCTTCTCGTCTGTATGCGAATAGGCCTTCAGATGCAGCGTCCCCTGACGATTTAATTTCACATCCACGTCAAAATCACCCGTGATTGACGTGTTGGAATTAGTCTTTGCTTTCTCCATCATGTTACCATTGGCAGAAATCGTCACCCGGTTATTCCAGATCTGGGTCGACAAGGCCAGCTCGAACTCGTTTGTCGTCACCTGATCACCCGGACGGTAAGAAAAACCAATATCAAAATTATTACTGATCTGCGATAACCAACGAGATAGTTGATTTGACAACAACTCACTCGCTGTCGTCACTCCCATCTGGTAACCTGCATTCCGTTCCTCCAGTTCGGCATCCTTATCAATATAATCCGGAGTATAGAACTTGTTCAATATCAACAAAGAAAACATCTGTTTATTAATCTCGTCCTGACTGGAAAAAAAGCTCTGCATCAGACTTCGCATCTGCACGTCGAGAGAAGGGAAATTAATGCCGAACTGCACGTTCGGGTTCATCAGATTCTCCCCCAACTTCAACTCGCACTCAACAGGCACTTTCGTTGTCTTATCCACCGTCGTCGTAGTTCCGGCAAGCAAATCACTCAAAGAAGTACGTAAATTATATATAGCACTCACGTCGATTGTGGCATCATACGGCGAGCCATTCCACCTGATACTTCCCCCGGGGTTAAGCACGAACTTCTTATTAATCAAATTACTCAACGTGAACAAGTAATCCCCTTTCTCGATCTTATACTCCCCGAACATATCCAACTCGTTATCTTTCCCCAAACCGAAACGCAGATTACCACTTCCCACCGTTTTCAAAATATCCCCGATCGTGGGGTCGAAAATAATCTGAACCTCCAGATTATTATTGATCTCGATATTAGCATTCAAATCAAAATTAGAAACCAGTGAAGAACGCTCTTCTTCCGCACGCCGTCCCTCATCTGCCTGACGATTATTTATAAAATGTAGGAAACTCCCATCTTCCTCCGTCAACGCGGAAGTCAATGGAATGTAAAGTACGGAATGCGCTTCCGGTTTTAGATTCACGGATAAAGCCCCGTCCCCGGACAAATTATTCATCCGGGTCTGTCCCGTGATATACAGTTGCCCGTAAAATGCTTCATTCTGGTTTGCCTTGGTATTCAACACCCGAAAATTATTAAATTTAAGCGACACGTCGTATAAATTCGAATTCAGATCGTAATACCCCGAACAAACCGACGCGTGTCCCTTGGCATCATATATCTTGAAATTATCCAGCACGACCCGATTATTCTTCACGGGTAAACGCTCATCGACTTTAAACGCCGTGTTCAATCCGGCTACCGTAAGCGCCACGGAATCCATTTCCAGAAAACCGTCAACCGAGGCTTTTTGTGTTGTCCCCTTCATAACCAGATTACCCGAGATCGTACCCTCACCACCTTTCAACATATCGGGGAAATAACCGGCCAGATAATTCACCTCGATCTTGGAAAGCTCCAGATTCACGTTCAAACTATCCGTAGAAGGCTTATAATACCCGAATACCCCGATCGGGGTTCTCTCCTTCATCCGGTTAACCATGCTTATCTCCAAAGCACTATTCAACGCGTCCCAACGAGAATTCAAATCCAGTACCCCTAATGTATCCCGGTTAACTCCCCACTGATCCACATTCACGTTGGCATATATCAAATTATCATTATACAAATCTCGAATCTTCACTTCACCATTTACCTGACCGAAAAGTTGTAATTTATTATCAAAAAGGATCTTGTTAAACTCGGTCAAACTGAAATCATGAAACTCCAAAGAAAGAACATCACGAGGATTATCCGTCACCCGTCCCCATAAACGAAAACGCTGTTCGCCCCGGTTGATTTCAAAATTATTCACGAAAATATTATTGTCCTCCTTCAAAATCATGGAACGTGCCACGTGCCATGTACTATCCGCCATAACAAACGTACTCGGATGAATAAACACTTGGGTTAAATGGCGGTCTCCGTATTTCAACAAACGCAAGTTAGCTGCAAACGACCCGCTATAACTCTCCCTCTCCCAATTACACCAAGTCAGACGCTCGCTCACGTTATTCGTGTTTACTTCTATCACGTTCCGCACATTATACAACTTCCCGAAATTCATATATCTCAATTCATCAGCAGAATACGTGCAGTGCAAGTTTATCCCGTCCCCATTCAGTTTCATTCGGGAATCACGTAATTTAAAATCACCATAGGAAATTGTATCTGCCTCCAAAGACAACTCTACTTGACGATCGGCATAATGATACTCACAGGCCAAGTTCCCACCCCGGGACAATTTCAGTTGCGGGTAAGCCACCTTCAAAAAAGGATTAATGTCATTTAAATGCACATCCAGCATCAGGCTCGTACCCTCCGGCAAAGCCTTGTCAACAGCATACTTATAGTCGGGCAAATAACTTACCAAAAAACTATTCCACAAATCCGTCACTTCCAAGGAATGGAAGAAACCTTCCATCGTCACGTCCGCCACATCCGACTGCAATTGAGTGAAACTGTACTCTCCCAGTATAGTCGTGGAAAATTTTAAGGAATCGGTACTCCACGTTCCCCTACTGTTCTCGTACTTCAACCCCGGCACCAGCAATTCCACCCAGCAATTATCCTCACTTTGCTTCAAAGTACCGCTAAAATCAAATTCAACAGACTCTCTCTCCCCAAAAACAGAGGGAGCCCACGAATCCCACCGACGCACGTTCACATAGCCTTCAGTCTTTGCCAAACTCAACGTGTCGCCCATAATATAATCCAAAAGAACATCAGCCTGCAAACTATCATTTTTCACGGAAGAAAGTAAATACAAGTGTTCACCTTCCGTTCCCAATGTCAAGCGAATATCCCGAATTTCCTTATCATATAACTGCAAACGACGTACATTACTCGACAAATTAAATCGAGAAATTGTATCACCCAACACCCCATCAAACTTCCCGAAAAATGACCCTCTACCCAAAAAGGATTGTTCCGTGAGAAATCCGAATTGCACCTGTCCTAAACCGAACCAACCATCGTAACGAATATCCCCGATACTGTCCATCACGCAATTAAAAAGCACGCTTCCCACCATTCCGGGAGTCGTGGTACGAGCCTTAACAGCAAAGTCCTCAATCTTTCCCTGAAAATTCCCGTCAAAAGTAAAGACATCATATTTATGCAAGATTTCCGGTATTTTCACGTAATGACTTCTAAGCCAAGGCATATAAATAGCCTCCAATTCCGGTGGAGACACCTTCGTGTCCGTGAAATCGATATTGAAATCCGTTTCGAAAAAAGCAGGTAACCCGTGCGATGCAAATGAACCATGCAGCACGCTTTTATCCCCCAAATAAATCTCTAAATCACGCCCTTCCAGATTATTTATCGTGTTAAAGACCACCCCGCTACCGAAAACGGTATTATGCATCCCCAATAACTTCCCGTTAAAATACGACAGATCATCAAAACTTACCCTAGAATCGGTAAACACGTAACGCTGTTGCATCCTCGTGGTAAAATTACGCCAGTAATCGTGTTCCGGAACCCAGTTATACTCCAACGTATCCAAATAAACCTTACTTCGTTCTGTCTGTATAAACGTGTTTGTTATCAACAAATTATCATCACTCGCCACGACTTCCCCTCCCATATTGGTCACCTCGAAACCGGACTTTTCCTTGAAACGAAGTCCCGCAACTTTAGCCCGATATTGCTTGTTCGAAAAATCAATACCTGAAACACGCACGTTCAGATTCTGACACTCCACGTCTGTCCAGTTAATCCCGTAATCTGTCGGTTCATAATCGCTCTCGATATACCGGAAACGACAATCTTTCAATATTACCTGAGTCAGATTCACGTTCCACCCCGAAGAGGTTTGAGGCACGGTATCGACCTTGGAAGATGAAAAAGAATTAATGAGCTGTTCCACGTTTGTAAGACTCTCCCCTCCATCTTGCCTACGTTCGATCCATAAATTAAACTTGGCTTTTTCGAAAGCAGCCTCCGTAATCGTGAAACGTCTTTTCACGAAACTCACGGAATCCACCTTCATCACCAGTCGCTCGCAAAACACAAGCGTATCTTGACGACAATCCCGAACAAACACATCATTTAAAATCAATGACTCTATCGGGCGGAATTCCACCCGTCCGATAGAAATCGTGGTTCCCGTCCGTTCCTCTAAAATACGGGTAAAATAATCCACTAACCTCGTCTGTACAAACGGGGTCATTAAAGCCATGTATGCAGCAAAGGCCAAAAAGACCAATCCTATCACACACCGAGATAATATGGAGATTATTTTTTTTATGCTGTCATTATTTTAGTTTGCACGCAAATTTATTAATATTGCAGGACATTTCATCTTAATAATTGAAAATTAAGAAAAATGTAAAACGAATTAATTTCGTGATGACCGATTTAATGATTCCGTGATTAATAATCACTAAATCTAAAATCACCAAATCATGAATTATGCAATCTAAAATTTAAAATCTAAAATCAAGAAATTAAAATGGGCATTGTAATTCTCGGTATTGAATCTTCTTGCGACGACACCTCGGCCGCTATACTAAAAGACGGGGTTGTGCTATCGAATGTTATTGCCAGTCAAAAGGTTCACGAGGCCTACGGAGGAGTCGTACCAGAATTAGCATCCCGGGCACACCAGCAAAACATTATCCCGGTGGTAGCGCAAGCTTTAAAACAAGCCGGAGTCTCAGAAGATGAAGTAAATGCAGTGGCTTTTACCAGAGGCCCCGGATTACTGGGTTCTCTCCTTGTGGGAACGTCCTTTGCCAAAGGATTCGCTATTGCCAAACAAATACCCATGATCGAGGTGAACCATTTACAGGCTCACATCCTAGCGAACTTCATCAAAGAACCGGGTGTGGAATCCCGTCACCCGAAATTCCCGTTCCTAACCCTACTCGTGTCCGGGGGAAACTCGCAGATTATCATCGTACGGGACTACCTAGACATGGAAGTTATCGGGCAGACCATTGATGACGCGGCGGGAGAAGCATACGACAAATGCGCCAAGGTAATGGGCCTCTCTTATCCCGGAGGACCGGTAATCGACCGTTTGGCAAAAGAAGGTAACCCGGAAAGATTCACGTTCAACAAACCGAATATCCCCGGATTGGATTATAGTTTTAGCGGGCTGAAAACCTCGTTTCTGTACTTCATCCGGGATGAAATCAAAAACGACCCGGATTTCATACAACATAACCTCAATGATCTTTGTGCATCACTGCAAAAAACGATCGTTGATATTCTCATGGCCAAATTGAAAAAAGCCGCTAAACAAACCGGGATCAAACAAATCGCCATTGGAGGCGGAGTATCAGCCAACTCCGGGTTACAAAAAGCCGTGTATGACGAAGGCGCCCACCTCGGTTGGGAAGTTTTCATCCCCCGGTTGGGTTTCTCGCTGGATAACGCAGGGATGGTTGCCGTTACGGGATATTACAAATACTTGGCATCACAGTTTATCGGCTTGGAAGCCCCAGCAGATGCCCGAATGAGTTTGAGAAAAGTTTAGAGTTTAAAGTTTAAAATTAAAAATATGAAAGTTCTAGTTACTTACAACATTCCCCGCGAATCATTCGCCAAACTGGGAAAAGAACACACGATCACAATGCCGGAAGGCGAGTATTTCACCACGGAAGAATTAATCAAACTTGTTCCGGATTACGACGTTATTCTAGGCATCTTCACCCGTTCTATCGATAATGCGGTTATCGAGGCCGGGAAAAAGTTAAAAGTAATTAGCAATTTCGGTGTCGGTTACAACAACATCGACATCAAATTCGCCCGTTCCAAAGGAATCGCTGTTTGTAACACCCCGAAAGCCGTATGTTTCCCGACAGCAGAAATGGCCATGGGCCTCATGCTGAGTGCAGCTCGCCGAATTACCGAATGTGACCGCCGCATCCGGGTTGAAAAAGAAAGCATGTGGGGCGTTATGAAAAATCTCGGTTTCACGCTGGAAGGGCGCACATTGGGAATTATCGGCATGGGAAATATTGGTAAAACAGTGGCTAAACTGGCAGAAGCATTCCGTATGAATGTTATTTACTACAATCGTCGGAGTACAGTAGAAGGATACGAGAAAATCGATCTTGACACGTTACTGAAAAGATCGGATTTTGTTTCCATCCATACCCCGCTGACGGACGAAACCCGCCACATGATCGGGAAACGGGAAATCGAATTGATGAAGCCGACCGCCATTCTGGTAAATACCGCTCGCGGGGCTGTCATTAACGAGAAGGAATTAGCCATCTGTTTACAAAATAAAACGATCGCCGGGGCCGCCTTGGACGTGTTCGAGGATGAACCCCATGTTACTGAAATGCTCTACGGCTTGGATAACGTGATCCTTGCCCCTCACAACGCTACAGGCACTATCGACACGCGCATTGCCACCGGGCAGGAAGCTGTTGATAACATCCTGAACTTCTTTAATGGTACACCCACTAATGTTGTAAATTAATGAAAACAATTATCACAATGCTGGTACTAACAGTATTAGGCAGCGCAGTCAGCGCCCAAAACATCAAATTACCCGCCCCGAAAAAGAGCGGGGGGAAAGCACTCATGGACTGTTTGAACGAACGGCAAACAGACCGTAATTTCGACTCGAAACAACTATCCTTACAAGACCTTTCCGACCTAGTGTGGGCCGCAAACGGTATTAACCGTCCGGAAAGCGGCAAACGAACAGTTCCCACCGCCACCAACTGGCAAGAAATGGTGCTTTACGTGGCCACGGCAGATGGAATCTACCGCTATAACGCAGAGAAACACGAATTGGAACTCGTGAAGAAAGGAGATTTCCGTAAAGAGTGTGGTCCACAACCTTTCATGGGTGTCGCTCCCGTGTGTTTTATCTACACGGCCGACCATAACAAGGAAGGGCGAATCACGAACCCAGAACACCAGAAAGAATACTCTTACCACCATGCCGGCTACATGGCACAATCCGTTTATTTGGTATGTGCAGCAAAAGATATGGCAACCGTGGTCATCGGTTCCGTGGATAAGGAAGAATTAGCCAAAGTCATCGGACTCCCGGCAAAACACATCGTTATCTACACGCAACCCGTAGGATACAAAAAGAAATGATTAAAACCGCCTTCGGGCGGTTTTCTTTTTCCCCTCTTTAAAAAATATTATTTATCCCTCCGACAAATACAATCTGCCAAATGATCGTTAATGAACCCCGCAGCCTGCAAATGGGCGTAGCAAATCGTGGTTCCGAAGAATTTAAAACCCCGCTTTTTCATGTCCTTACTCATGGCATCAGATTCAGGAGAAGATGCCGGAATTTCGCTTAAAGACCGAACAATATTGACAATCGGTTTCCTGTTGGGAAAAAACGACAGCGTGTAGTCATAAAAACTACCGAATTCCTTTTGAATATCAATAAATAGTCTTGCATTAGTAACTGTTGATTTGATTTTTAGACGATTTTTCACGATACCATCAAACTGCATCAATCGTTCAACATCTTCATCCGTCATTCGTGCTACCCGCTCGACATCAAAATCACAAAAGGCTTTGCGGTACCCCTCCCGTTTCCTAAGAATAGTTATCCAACTCAATCCGGCTTGAGCACTCTCCAACACTAGAAACTCGAATAATTTCTTATCGTCGGTCACTAATTTTCCCCACTCTTGATCATGGTATTTTACATATAGTTCGTCCGTTCCGCACCAACCGCAGCGTCCGTTTATTAAATCTTGCATAATTATAATATTTATAACACATTACAAATGTAGTTATTATTTCATCCATACATACAATTATCAAACGTAAGAATACTATTTACGCCATAAACTCCGCTAAACAACCCTCTGAACTCCTTTACATTATTAAAGAAATTAAATATCGACACGCAAAAAATCACCAAAAACTATTGCGCCAAAACCAAAAAGCTGTATATTTGCACCCGAAATAATTGTTCTTTGAACAAAGGGGAGATACCAAAGTGGCCAACTGGGGCTGACTGTAACTCAGCTGACATCGTCTTCGTAGGTTCGAATCCTGCTCTCCCCACTTATTCGCGGAAATAGCTCAGTCGATAGAGCACTAGCCTTCCAAGCTGGGGGTCGCGGGTTTGAGTCCCGTTTTCCGCTCTCATTTTAAAGCACTTACGATTGTAGGTGCTTTTTTCATTTCAGGCCATTTTCATGGTTTTTACCCCCTCATGTAAACCAAGATGTAAACCAGAAATGCAAACTAAATGCCTATGAATGCAATAGTTAGCATCATCTGTTATAAACAGAAAACATTAAAAGACAACAAACATCCATTAATGCTTAGAATTACCAAAGATGGTAAAAGGAAATATCATAGTTTAGGAATAGCAGTACATCCCCAACACTGGGACTTTCAAAAGAACAAACCAAAACCCAATTGTCCAGATAGAGATTTAATTAACAAGCTCATTTTAGCGAAAGAAACAGAATACCAGCAACAGATTTTAGAACTAGCTGCAACACAAAAACAATATACTGCGGCATCATTGGTAGAAAACAAGCAAAAGAAGTTTCAACTAAAAACTGTGAAGGAGTTTTATCAACAACTGATCAAGGAGTTTGAAGAAAACAATAAAGTTGGCAATCGACTTATTTACAAAACATCATTCAACTCTTTAAAAGCTTTCACTCAAAGTGAGCTTAATTTCTATTTCAGTGATATTGATAAAAATTGGTTACAGGCTTATGAAAAATGGCAAAGGAATAAAGGTAATAAAGAGACAACAATCAGCTTGCAATTCAGAACTCTCAGGAGTGCATATAATAAAGCTATTGAGGAGAAGGCTGCAAGTAAAAATGATTATCCTTTTGATGATTTCAAGATCGGAAAATTTAAAACAAAAACAAGGAAGAGAGCCATATCCAAGGATGATGTGAAACAAATTATCACAACAGAATCTAATAAGGATACCCCTTTGCGGAAACTTGCAAAAGATATATTCACATTCTCCTACTTATGCGGTGGGATTCCTTTTGTTGATATATCTAATCTAACGATGAAAAATATCCAGAGAGGAAGGCTTTTATATACCCGCCAGAAAACACATGGAGATATAAACCTCCAATTGTGTGATCAAGCTAGGGAGATTATAAAAAGATATTCCTCACACCAAAAGAATGCGATTTATCTCTTCCCCATCTTGAATGCTAATATTCATAAAACTGAACTACAAAAGCAGAACAGGAGGCATAAAGTGTTGGCACAAATTAATAAAGAACTGAAAGAACTAGCCTCTGAACTTGGAATTGAATCAAAAGTGACAACCTATGTTGCGAGACATTCATTTGCAAGTGTTTTAAAGAAATCTGGAGTTAATGTAGCCTTGATTAGCGAGGCGTTGGGGCATACAGATTTAAAAACAACTCAAATTTATTTGGATAGCTTTGAGAACACCCAGATTGATGCAGCAATGCAAAACCTTTTATAGTCACAAAGTCCTGTTTCCAGCTTGGATTCAGGACTTTTTTTTCTCTTTTCTTATATAATTAATCAAATTCTGTCCCTATCTTTGAAAACAAAAAGCATCATGGAAAGCGTGGATCAAAAAGATGAGCAATATCTAGGCTATCAATTTAACGGTGGGGATTTAAAAGAGATACTCCCAGTAATGCAAGAACATTTTTCATTCACTCTCTTTGAAATAAATGGTATGCTGGACTGGTGCAACAAGAAACTATATAACAATCAAGCCACAGAAACCACCGTTGATGAAAAAGGAATGCATCATTCACGTTTCAATCCAAAGAAATTTTTCATTGAAGAGAACCATCCAATCACTATTGTCTACCCAGAATCACTGGCTAAAAAGATACAGGAATTTTTTGATGATGAATCCAATTTAATCAAGGATGAGAAACAGAAGATCATCCTGTGGATAATGTTTTACGTTTACAGTGAATCTATCATTGAACCAGATTATTCAGAATGCTGGGACTACAATTACAGGATTTTCTATGAATTTGTGAGACCAGATATGCTGGCACTATATAAATTCCTGCATGATAATCATAAAAACTTCTCTTCCGATCAACAAGAGTACAAAGACTCTCCAAAATATAGAATGGAAGGGGCATGGTCTGATCCATATAAAAATATAACACTTTCTTATGGAAAACATTCCCTGACATTGAACAACATGAATAACTGGTTTCTCACCCATCTCACAGAATACCTTTGCCAGTATTTAAAAGAAGATGATATTAAAGAGGTGGAGTTTGAATTGAAGGAATATAAAAATAGAGTGGGAGCGAAACCAGATCATGACTTCCACAGGATTGTAACCCAGTTGTACCACTTCTTGCAGGATGAAACACCCTACCATGACCCAGAAATGAAAACAACTGATAAAATCTGCACCTTCATCACCAAATTTTTGGAGGTTCTGGGATTCCTTACCATAGTCCCGGATGATGATGAATTTAATATTAAAAAAGAAGAGAAGAAAAGGAGCAAGATTCTCTCCACTTGGGTCAACAACATTCGCACTAACATCAAGTACAATCTAGAGAGAGAGAAAGAAAGAGGGGCATATAAAAGCAAGAAACAAGAATTTTTTGAGAAAGCCTCTATTCAACCAGAATCTAATGAAGAAGAAGGGAAGACATTAATGGAGATATGGAATCCCAAGTACTGGTAAAAATTTATGCCATGAAACACCCTTAACTCTCTGGTTCTTATCACATAGAAAATTCACCCTTATCTTCTGGAATTACATTTTTTCCTGCCAAAATCCATTGCCATACCTTTGCATTGTAATCAACATCATAAAGTTGGTTACGGTGTTCTTTAGCTATTGAACAAAATGATGAATGTAAGGTTGAGAGGATTCCAGTCTCACAAGGTGGGACACTCCAAGGTAAAAGAAAAAATGGAGAGTTTGGAAACTTCACCCCCGAAACTCGTCACCCCCAGAAAGGATGAAATGGCCAATTATTCGGAATGGGGTTTTAAGTTAAATTTTTTTAATATAAAAATTATGAACGAAAAGATTCAAGAAGAGATTGGTGCAGAACAAATAGTAGAGCGTGCAGAACAAGTGGCTAAAGTTGAAACTAAAGAAGAGGTTATGGAAAATCCAGATAAAAAAGAGGAAGTAGCTCAAGAGCAGGTTGAAGAAACAACAGCAGAGCAGTCTCCTGCACCTGTAACTGGTATGGATAGAATCAAAGAGGCTATTGCTAGGATGACCAAAATTGAGATCAAACCTTTTTACAATATTAATTACTCCAAAAAATACGAGCAATTGAAAAGACATTGCGCATACAAACCAGTGCTGAGAATAACTACAGCCAAGGATGCCGGGGAGAATAGCCTATTTTGGATAGGGATTGGAGAAGCAGAAACAATAAAGTTGCCATTAAAGGCTAACAGTGAAAGCTTCTTGAGTTTATTGAGGTACATTCAAGAGGGGGTTCTTGATGATGAAGTTGACTTCAATAACAGCGACTTTGACGGGATGGAAGAAGACTGGGAAATAATGTACCTCAAGTCTTTGGGGAGCAAGAAATGTGATTTCACAATTTACTACGGGAACAAGCAGAATGTCTACTTATCCTATAAAAGCCAGTTCGGGGTGTTGACCTTCAATCTAAAAGAAGAAGGTGAAACTAAATACCTACTTTCCCAACTTTTGAGCAAGTAAATGTTTAACCTCTAGGAGGGGGGGAATCCCCTCTCCTGTCAAATATCTAATTCACATGAAAGCTAAATTACAATTTAACAAGGAAGGTTATATCACCGCCATACCAGTCAATTGCATCATTAACAAGGCAAGACCCAACTGCGGGGCTACCACCTGTGAAATTAATTCCCCCAGAAACTCCATCATCATTGAACCCAACCTGCCAGTTATCGAGGGGAAAGAAATATCCATGCAAGGGAAATTTTTCCCTGTCAAAAACGGGGTTAAGGTAAAAGAGATTAAAGACTACTTGAAGACAACGGTTGGATATAAAAAATTCATGACCACCCCGGAATCATTTCACAAGTTAAGAGAAGCCTTCAATGCCACTGGAGAAGATTTACATTCTTACTTCATGCTGTTTGATGAATCTCACAAGATAATCAATGATGCCCGTTTTAGGGTGGCTATCACCGCCATACTGGAAGACTTCTTCAAGTGCAAGGAGAGATCGCTAATATCTGCCTCCCCTTTCTCCAAGGAAGATGTTGAGCTGTTTAAACAGGAGGGGCTATACACCTGTGATATTAAACTGGAGAAGAGATACAAAAAAGATATAACAGTGATCAGCACCAACAACACCATCCAGACATTGAAGGATATATTATCCAGAAACACTTCAAGACAATACTTCATCTTTTTAAATTCAATTGATACCAGCTTGCAACTGGTGGAGAAGCTGGAGATTAAAGAGGAGAGTAATATCTATTGTAGTGGTGATGAGCATAACAAGAATAAACTCTACAGGAATGGTTACCATCAATTCCATCACCAGATAGGGAATTTCAATAAATATAATTTCCTTACAAGCAGGTTTTTCTCTGCCTTAGATATAGAACTGGATTACAAGCCAGAAGTGATCATATTCTCCGATTATAGCGTTGCCAGAAATTCTGTGATCTCCCCCCTTGATGATACTTGGCAAATTATAGGGAGGTTCAGAAATGGTGTGGCTTCCACCACTCACTTGGCCTTGACCACTCCAGAAGCTGTACCGGAATCTAAAGAATTAATCCTGCAAAAAATAATGGAAGAATATAATGCGTACAAGCTGGTGAAGGGATATAAAGAGTTACTCCCCCACTCTTTCCAAAGTCCATTGCAAGAATTTCTAGAGCATCTTCCCATCCATGAATATATAATGCCAAACGGGGAGTTGAACCGTTACAGGATTCATAACAGGTTAAATCATGAAGAGGTGGTGGGGATATACCAGACCCCGGAAACATTGAGGGAAGCGTACCTGCAATGCAATGATTACTTCAATCTCACTTTTGCAGAAGAATATCACGGGAATAAAGAGATGAGATTGGGTAAAAGGACATATAACAAATTCATGAAGAACATGAAATTCATGGAAGAATTCTATTACTTCAAATTGAATGAACCACTTGTAAACCAGCAGCAAAAGATGATTTTCAACTCTCTAAAAAAAGAAGATCCCCTGTTACTAGAGGCCTGCCAGCTCCTAACTAGGGAATTTATTGAAGAGGTGAGGTTTGATCGACAAACCTTATCCAGAGAGATCATCAAGGAGAGGTTCAATAGAGGGATAACCCGGCTTCCTGTCATTGATCTTGTTTTGAACACCTTTCATGAAAACAGGTTATACACTGAATCATATATAAAACAGGAATTGAATAATATATACAAGATTGCCCAACTGGAAAGGGAGGCTAAAGCCACTGATATTTCCCGCTTCTTTGAAACCTCTAAAAGGAGAACAGTGAACAAGCAAGGAGAGAAAGGATATTTACTATTGAATGCTAGATACTCCCTTTCCGGGAATAACCCCCGGCCAGAATTTAAAGAAACTAACACCGGGATATTGCTTGAGGTTGGTAGACAATTCATCGCTTCATGAAGAGATTCTATATAAAAGGACAAAACTGGATCTATCATATATAAATAAACAATTATTGTCCTTCATCCCCTGTCATCAATAGTTTTTAACCAGCATGTAAAAACAGCCCAAGGCTTGTTTTATGGCTATACTTTATCCATGCAAAAAATGAGAAACAGAATATAAACATATATATATCAATAGATTAATATTCAAACATGATGATATTTTCATAGTTTCCCGTGCCGGATTTTCTTATCTTTATATCATGAAATTGAATCAAGCTCGACTTCATTTCTCCCTGGAGATAAAAACAAGGAAAGGTGAAATAATCACTTTCTCACACCTTGAATATTCAATCCATGGCACTCTATTGGAAAAGCCATGTAAATTATCCATGTTTAAATAACACCCCCTGGAAATCAATATTTAAAATTGGAGGGGAGAAACACATCATATATAAATCCTCCCCCTGTTAAACGGGATATTATCAATCAAAACAATGATATAAACTGGATAAAAAGATAACATACATCAATCAATCTAGAAATCAGTCAATCTAAAAATAATATAACATGATAAATGAACAATCTAGCATCAATAAAGAAAACACCAATAAAATGGACATCAAGCAAAAAAGTGAAAAAGAAATATTCTATTTAAAAAGAATACCTGTTTATTATCTCTATATAAATAATCATTTCCACCTCGATTCCGGTTGAAATTTTTAAATATACCTTTATTATAACAAGCAATTTTATATCACTCTAAAAATCCGGGATGGTACAGGAATTAATTATTTATACCCCGTATATAAAGAGTTTTGAAAGGAAATGAAGAGAATGATGATCTAGAGAATATAATGAAGGTATGGTTATTAAATAGATTTCTATTCAATATTCACTGGATGGAGAAACAGTATATAATATCTTGATTAGATATATTTCATTTCAGGTGCTTGTCTTGATCCCATCCAAGTTTTAGATGGTTAAGGATGATGGAGGTTTAACGATCAAGAGGTGGTTGATTCACATGATATAGATTGTTTCCTTCTATCTCTTTATTAATTGATGTTTAGTTAATTTATTGGTTGATGGACAGATATTCATTTACATACTAGAGATAGATACTTTCTTGATTCATTTCCCCTTCCGGATTTTTTGAGCTTGTGGGAGATGATGATCAAGAGAAGAGGGAGGTTCATGAAACTTATCCTTGAGGTTGGCAACAGGATTATTCAACATTGCCACTCCATGATATAATCATTACTAGACAAGGACATTATTATTCCAAGTACAATTTATAAATAACAGGTAAAGAATACATTAACATTATCAATTAAATATAAATAATGATGAATATAAAATATTTAAAAACAATAACCATCCCGGAAGGGAAAGAATACTTGAACCAGTATCTAGAAGAATTTCCAGTTAATTGCTTGTTACATAAAGGAAAAACTGGATGCGGGGGTACTGAAATGGTTCTGAATGACAAGAGGAACACCATTATAGCGGTTCCTACCAAGGATTTGATAAAAAACAAGATAGAGCCTAATTTAAATAGAAAAGAGAGAAGGGATAACATACTGGGTGTGATGGAAGGGGTGGAAGAATACCAGATCAAGAATTACATTGACGAGCATGAAGTGAAGAAAATAATGGTTACATACGATTCATTACCCAAGGTTATAAAGATCATAGCTGCCAAAGGTGGGAATGCTTATGAAGATTACTTTTTACTGGTGGATGAATATCACAGGTTGTTTCTTGATAACCTGTTTAGAGATAAAGCGGTGAGGAATTTACTGGATGAAGCTACCAAGTTTAAATCTGTTACCTTCATGACTGCCACACCCGTGGATGAAATGTTTATCATGGATGAATTGAAATTCCTGCCAGTGCAAGAAATTAGCTGGAAGACACTGGAGCCGGTCAAGGTCACGGTGGTTAGAACCAACAGCTTGCTGGAACAGGTTCTTTTTTATATAGCTTACAGTAGAGGGTGTGCCATGCAAGGGGATATAAACCTTCATTTCTTTGTTAATAGCGTGGCGTTCATTTCCTCTATTATAAAAAAATCCCAGTTACCACCGGGGTTGTTTAGAGTGGTGTGTTCCAATAATAACATGAACAAGAAAAAACTGGGTGAAGGAGTAGAAATATCCACCACCAGCTCCCCTTCCAAAAAATTCAACTTCTACACCTCCACCGTTTTTGAAGGTAGTGATATTCTAGACATGAATGGTTACACCATAGTGGTGAGTGATGGTAACTCTGAAGGTAGGATTATAGATATATCCACCTCCATGAAACAGATATGTGGAAGGATCAGGGATAGCAAGTACAAGAACAGGGTGACTTACATTTGCCCTTTCCCCAAAAAACTAGAATTATCATGGGAAGAGTACAAGGCTTTTATTGATAAAGAGCTGGAAAATACTAGGGCTGGAATTGAAAGGATCAATAAACTGGAAGAGAAAGATAGATTGTGGGAGATAGATCTCGTGAAAAAAGGATTGAATGACACTTGCATCTTTATAAACAAAGAATCCAAGCTGGAAGTGGATACCAACAAGTACATGCTGGATTTATATAACTACAAAAAAAGGTGTGAGCTACTTGGAAAGGATTTAAACTTGAAACAAACCTTCAGCAGCCAGAATTATATCGTTTCCGAGATAGACCATGTTCCACACGAGAGAACTCCTTCATTGAAATTACTGGCAGGAACCTCCACCAGAAAATGTTTCAAGGATTACTTTGAAGAGTATGTCCAGTTAATGGAAAAAAGGGAAGGTGAAAACTCTCTAGCTTATCACTTCTCTAGACTGTTCAACTTGGAAGAAGAAAGACATCAAGTTCTGGCGAAAGAATACCCTCTAGTGAAAGAGGCTTATGAAAAACTGGGTGTGGATAAAGTGAAGAAGATGAAATATAAAACTTCTAACATAAAGAGGGAGCTGGGTAAACTGGCAAACATTCCAGATGCCAGAAGAGTGGTAGATTACATCAAGAAACGTTATGCCTTACCGGTTAAACTGGAAGTCAGCAGTTGGAGGGAGATCTTAAACCATATTTATCATGTAGAGTTAGGGCTGCAAGAATCAGCAAGGGCCAAGGCTACAGATTTAGATAAATGGTTTATCACCCGGTATGGATATTTTAATCAAGACGGGAAAACAGTGGATGCCATGACCGTTATAAGGGAGAAATCCATCATGGAGGAAGGGACAAAAGTTGATGAATGATATTAGAATAGACACTCTTTTGTCCTCAAGCTCCATTTCCCCGGCTTGGAAAATCACTATCATCCAAGTTGGGATCACTGTTATTTCCAGCGAAAAAATAGTCCTGTTTTTTAATATCTCCAGCTAGACCTCTATATTGAAAATAATAATATAATCATAACGGGTTAAATGGAGAGGGAGATTGAATTCATTCCCCCCTACCCTAGAATTTATCAAGGTTTATATTTTACTCCATCTAGCCAGAATCATGAAGAGCTTGTTTGAAAATATCATGATCTGGTTAGATACTGGAAGATTTTACAGGCAAGCACCGTTCTATCAAAATTATTACAAGTTCCAGTTGAATGACAAGAGCATTCCCCTCTTACATCCCCCAACATGGCTTTAAATAAAAACAAGATGGAAAGAGGATGATTCATGGTGATACTTCATTCATTTTTCATCCACTTCTCTATTTAAAACCAGTGTCTTATCAATTAAATTTATAATCATGAATGAAAAGAATCTATCATCACCACTCATCAATGAAACTAAAGCGGGAGAAGATTGTGATGATCTAACACTATTATCAGAGGTGGAGATTAAATACAAGCCAGAGGTTAAACCCAAGGATAGACCAAGGGTCACGATGGCGATGGAGGCATATAAACTCATCAAACCCTTTTTTGAAGGTTGTTTATATCACCATGAGGAAGCATGGGTGATGCTATTAAATACAAGCTGCAAGGTGTTAGGTGTCGCAAGGCTCAGTGTCGGGAATCAAGAGCATACTATCATAGACCCAAGAACCACCTTGCAATTGATGGTAAAGACCAATGCGGTCAATCTAATTATATTCCATAACCACCCAAGCCAGAGTTTGGCTTTCAGTCCAGAGGATATAAAAATAACCAAGAACATGATGAAGGCCTGCAAGCTGTTAAACATGAATTGTCTGGATCATATTATCGTGGGGGAAGATGGTTATTCCAGCTATTCAGAGGAAGGTTACTAGGAGGAATAATTATACTCAAGATAGATGAGAGATAAGAAATTTGAAAGGAATTTAAAACGGTACATGGTGATGATCTTGATCACTTTCATGGGTTACACCATTGCCTTGTTCACCATCTATCCAAAATCAGCAATAGTGGAATCTTGTGCTGTTTTTATCTTTTTTATAATCCTGTTACTATCCAAGAGAGGGTAAGGATTTTCACCTCTTTGGTTGTTTATATTGAATAGGCAGCCAGAGAGGTGAAAATCATTGATCGGAAGATTATCATGTTAAATTTTAATATTTTTGCAATCGACACCCCTTCGTGGACGTTTGTTAAATGCCATTTATTCTATATCTTTGTTGTGTCACTAGAGCGATCTGGTGATGGAATTTAAATATAGAAGGCGTTTAGTTTTATCCTGTAACTGAAATCTGGACAATTTCAACACACGAGGATAAGCGATACAAACGTTCATGCTTGCCATATATACGACTTGCATATAATGGTTTAGCGTGGGGTGTCGTTTTATCCGTGTGTAGGGAGTCCAGACCCTCAGTTGCGATAATTCTAACAGTTCCCACGCTTTTCTTTTTATATAATACCTTCTGGGAATTGAGGAAAAATACACTAGTAACCATGGAATTTAATAAAATTGAACGCATTGCTATTACATCTATTTTAATTGGAATGATGAATGTTGATAACGATGTCGACTTAAGAGAAGTTTTATATTTTAATCAAATACAAAACACAATCGGAATCACTCAAGAAGAATTTGAACAAGGGAAAGAACAGAACATCTTACTTTCTCTAGTTCTTATAAAAACCATGTCTGATAATAAAAAACTCGCTCTTGTTAAAATGCTTATAGAGATGATAAAGGCAGACGGTAAAGAAGCTCCCCAAGAAATGCAATTATTTAATATTATCATTGAATCTACGGGGATAAACAAATTACTTTAATAATGATCACTCAAAATATAATAAATATGCTAGTAAAATTTTCATCTAAAGACACAGCTACACTTTGTAAAGGATTAAACAAGTTAGTGAATTATAATACTTCTAAACCACTCAGTAGATTCTCTGATATACCTCAATATATGCGTCAAAAAGCAACACAAATAATGGCTGAGTTAAAACAAGATGGCATGACCAAGCTTGAGATAGATACATTGAAAATTCTACTGACCGCAACAAAAGAATTTGGTGGACTTTTTTATGATGTAGCTCTATTTCAGAAAATACAGAATTTAATGTACCAATGTGAATATAACCAATGTAAACCCAATTTTAAAACAAGAGAAGGTGAGGATATTATATTTATACCCTAACATTCTATCGTAATAGCAATTAAAAATTTATCATGGACAGGGAAGAATTTAAAACAGGAATGATTACCCATTATATCATTAAAGCTATAATCTGGGCTTTTATTATAGGCATTCTAGTTATGATATTCGATTAAATTTCAACCATTCACCAAGATACTATTATCTAATTACTAATAATAAATAAATCACCGTATGAAAAAATACAAAATAATACCAATCTTATTGATACTTGGATTACTATTTTCAGCTTGTAGTAAAGAAAAAAAACTGACAATAACAGATGTCTCATTTTCAAGTAGTAAAGCCTATTCTTTAGATCAACAATCTATAAAAAGAAAATTGCTAGGAACTAAAGTCGGCATAACTAAATTCGATGATCAAATCAAAATCAATTTTTATAACTCAAAAAATATTGTTGAAGAAAGTTTCATCCTAGATAAAGCTCAATTCAAATCATACGATTATTATTATGAAAGCGAGCAGCAATATAAAGGTACACTATTATCTCATAATTATTTACCCACAATTCCAATTCAATTTGCACAAGTAAATGGAAACCTGTTTTCACAATATATAAAATTTGAAATACAATTAACAATACAGAAAAATAAAACAGGTCGCATTTCTTCAGCCAAAATGGAAGTTGGTAACACGCAAGGAAAAATGTTCTTAACCCTTAAATAGAAATCTGATACTTCAATTACTACTAATATGAAACCTCTTTACATAGCTTGTTGCATCATATTAGGAATAGCTCTCCTACCAATCACAGGGGGATTTTATACCCTAGTGAGAATAGCCATAACCATTGGTGCTGTTATTGCAGCATTCCAAAATTCAAGTAACGGGATAAATATATGGAGCATCATGTTTGGGATTGTTGCTATACTATTTAATCCTATTATTCCTGTTTATTTACATGACAAAGGAGCATGGATGATGATTGATATTATTGCCATGATCCTATTTATTATCCAGATTGTGAGAAATAAGGAGTAGGACAATAATTGATGAATTATATATAGAATGAACTAGATTTGTCCCTCTAAATAGTGAGGCTATAGAAAGGAGCCAAATTCATCACTCATTACAGAAAATATCTAAAAGACAAAGAAAACGATGTAAACCTCCTACCAATCGGAGCATTACACGCCAGAAAACACAACATCAATGTTGAAGGAGTAGTCACTAACAAAGGAATCCCTGTCCTAATGGAAAAAGGAGGTTCCACTAAACAAGCGGCTGAGATTGAGAAGAATGAGATTATATTCAGACCAAAGGTAACTGAGAGGTTAGAAGAGTTATTTAAAGAAGGCACTGATGATGCTGCAATTGAGGCTGGGAAGTTATTAGTTAGAGAGATATTATATAATACTAAGGATGAAGGTGAATTTATTAGTACTGTAGAATGATGATAGATTTTGAGAAAGTAAATGCTTATTTGAATAAAGTAAGAAAATTTAGTAAAGGTGGAATAGTGAAAAAGGATGAACCTATTAAACAGACACAGGCAGAAAGAGCCTATAATTTTATAAATCCAGCAGATGGGTTTAATCTTTTCTCCACATTAAGATATTCAACTTTTCCAATTTATAGTTGGTTAGGCTCTACTATACCTCTAAGACCTGAAAATGATATGGCAACTCCAGTAGAAGAAGCATATTGGAAACACTATTTAAACTTAGGTAGAAATAAAACATTAGTTCCTGATACTAAATCTAAAATTAATTGGGATAAAGAAAATGGGTCTAATTCAGAATATGTTGGGGTTCCTCAACCAGTAGCTAGAAGAGTTCAAGCATTGGCTGACACTCTTAACATGGGAAGAATAGTAAGAAACTATCAAACATACAAAGAAAAATATCCAGAATTACCAGAAGAAGATACAATGAATGATATGTACAAATTTGGTAAGGAATTATTAGATTCAGGAAAAGCTCAACAGGCTAAGGAACATATGTCAATCAAAGAAGTTAAAAGAAATCCTAATTATATACAAGATAGGGCTTCTGGATTAGAGATATTAGGTAAGTTTGGCATGAAATGGGATAAGAATACTAATACCATTAAATTATATGATACTTATGATTTTCCTTCAAGATATACAGGTAAATATAGTATCCCAGAAAGAGAAAAAACTTTAAGAATACGTGAAGATATTAAATTTGATCCAAAACAAGGATCATTTCTATTAAGAGATAACATGAAGAATTATTATACAAATGAAGATAAATACTACCAATAAACTACCATTATTAATAGTTGCAGGATTAAATCTTAGTGTTATATCATCAATGTTAATAGCAATCGCATTAAGAGAATATTGGGGAATATGTAATCTAGTATATTGGAAACAATTATCTAACATATCAGATTATATATTGCTAATGGCTATCATATTACTAATTCCTTCAATTATATACTATGGCTATATAAGAAAATGGAAATATTTAATATGGTTATTAGTAATCGGATTTAATCCTATAACTATTATATGGTTAATAACAAATATTTAAAATGAACATGAATTATGTACACAAAAATAGAAACACCAAAAGAAATTCAAGTTACTTGGCGTTACCAAAGTACAGAATATCCCATAGCCGCATTTAAAAATGAAGAAGGGACTATATACGCTATTACTTATGAACACCCTAATTTTTCTGTATTTAGAAAAATAAATGATAAGGAATACATTACATCTAGATTAGGAGGACATTTAGAGGCAACAGAAGAAGAATTAGAGTTATTTAAATCTCTGTTAGATCAACTTCCAGAAGAAAAGAAAAAGGAGGTAAAAGCAGAATATAAACGCCCCTACCTCACAGATAAATACACAATGGAAGATGGTACTATTATTATTCTAAAGAGTTTTTAATATCTTGAAAAGCTTGAATGATGTCATCTATAATTTTAATTCGCTCATCATGTGAGGGTTCTTCTAATACACCTACATATAAAATATTATATGTCTTACCATCATACACATAAGTTTTTGAAATGGAATTTAAACCACTACTATCAACTTCACCACAAAAGACAACATCCATTCCAGTATCTGGTAAATGGAGATATGTAGTTTCAATAACTAGAATATAAACACAATCTTTAATTGGAAGTATGTCCTCAGGGTAATAACAAGAAAACTCATAATCTTTTTTAGATTTACCACGAAGAGTGAAGTAAGTTTGACGATCGCTCATAATGAATAAATTTAAAATTAATAACAGCAAATATAATAAATAAGGACAAGAATTGATGAATTATATATAGAATCAACAAAAGTTGTCTCAACAACTATTTATATTCATTCTAAATAATATATAACACATTGGAAATTATGAGAATATATATTAAATTTGTGATAGATAAATACTTAGAAATAGCAGAGTACAAAGCCCTCTGCAATGGCTTTAGATATTATTACCTTCTAGGTAATCTGCGGCAGTATGCTGACACATCCTCCCACTTACCGTATCTAAAGCGGCGATAACCATGTACAAAGACAGGTTTTGAAAAGGTGCAATTACAGATCATAATTAGTTCCTCCCATTAAATTAATTAATACTCAATTATTTTTAAAGTTGCAAGAACTATTTGAGCTGTAATTACACCACAAAATAACTAATAATTTAAACATAAATATGAAGAAATGGCTTTAGATTTTGATAAAGTAAATTCTTACTCAAGAGGATTAAAAGAGAAAACTCAGCCTAGAGATAATACTAGAATAAATAGTAAACTAGAACCTAGATTGAAGAAGAAAGAAGAAAAGGAGCTTCCAGATAATAGGACTTATTTATCTCAAGCTCCTTCTAAAGATATTAGAGAAGCAAATAATCTTAATCATACATTAAAACAGATTCAAGATTTTGGAGATAAATTGAAACAAGTTGGATTGGATTTAAGAGATTATGCAGCAGTTGGGACTTCTATGTTAAATCCAGCTGCAGGGATGGTGTTAGGTTTGGGTGATGCTGGGATTAGTGCAGCTAAGGGTGATTATGTTAGTGGTGGTGTACAAGCTGGGTTGGAGATGTTACCTTATGGTGCTGGAAAACTTTCTAAAGTTTCTAAACTTCCAGATGAATTATATAAACTAGCATCCAAAACAAAAGTAGGAGAAAAAATCATAACAAAACAACAAGATAAAGCTTTCCAAAAAGGAATTGACGAAGTAATTCAAATGTGGAATGGCAGTTCTGATCTATCTAAATATAAAATATATAAAGATTCTCCATATATGCCAGAATTAGTTAAATATGATCTTGATCCTAATATTGCAAAAAGAATTAAAAATTCTGGATTAAATGTTAGAGATAAATATAGTTATATGCTTGATTCGGATGGAGAAGAAATAAATAGGTTTATTTTATATGACAACAGTCCTAAAAGAAATCATTATCAATATAAAGGAGAATCCGACTTAGGCTCTGTAAAAGAAAATTTAAAAAATAAGTCTATAACAGGATATTTTGATGATTCTCAAGGATATAATGATATAGCTATAAAACGTAGAGATAACTCTGGAATTTTAAGAAAACCCAAGGAGATTAGAAGAACTTCTAACCATGAGGCAACACATTTATTACAAAATAATTATGGAGTGTCATTAGATGTTTTAAACTCTAGTGGAACTTATGGAAAGCTAAATGCTAATACTAATGTAGGAAATAAATTAAGTAAATTCTTAAATACTTCTAATGAATGGGCTGCAAGTGGAGATGAATTACATTCAGATTTATGGGCATTTAGAGTAAAACATAAAATTGGAACTAGAGATTTAACTGATGAAGAAGCTAAACAATTTATAATTGAAAATAAAAGACATTTTATAAAAGGAGTAGATTCAAATAATAAAACATTGATTGAAGGAATTAAATTGGCTCCAAGTGTGATTCCCGGATTTTTAGGTGTTAAATCATTAATGAATATGAGCAATGAGTCCAAATGATAATTTAAATGAACTTAAACTTGTTACATTTTATAATTCTGCCAAATCTAATTTTGATGTAGTCACTAATATATTTGATTTTTTCAATAAAGATGAATTATTATGTGAGGTAAATAAGGATAATCTAAATTTATTATACCTTATGTTTAAAGATCTTGGAAGATATAACACAAACTATTCTGAATATAAGAATAGAGAAGAAATAAGACTAGTCCAAAACAAATTGGATAAAGTTAATATTCAGAATCTATCAGAACTTAAGGAATATATAATTACAGCTTCCAAGTTTTATAAATTATTAGATAATGATAAATATAATGAAATTATTGAATTCCTAGATACAAAGAAATTTATTCCAAAAGAAACTAATTAATGAATAATGAATGTAATTTAAACACACTAACAGGGGCAGAAATTCTACAGTTAATAGATAGTGGTAAATTTATAAATGCAATTAGTAAATATGGATATGCTACAGTTCCCACAGCAATTGGAGGAGCTACAATGTTAAATAATAAAAATGAATAATTATGGAAGAGAATGATGATGAATATGAACATTTAGGAATATTATATTCTATAGAAAATAAAATTACTGGGGAATGCAAATGTTTTAAAACACGTAAAGAAAGCTTTGAATATTTAAAAGTAAATAATCTATCAGAAGGAGAATATGAAGATGGAATATTATTCATAACTGTTCCAGATCCATTATTTGAGAATATACCTCTTTTTCCAGAAGAAAAATAATAATTCAAATAATAAAAATGAATAAATATGTTTATACCTTGCCCTATTGTTTGGATTAAAGATGATGAAGGTAATGATGTCATTTTCCCAGTATTATCTGATCCAGAGATAAAAGAAGAAGAAAATATTATTCCTCTCCCAGAAGAAACTAATAATCTAAATAATAAAAATGAATGATTATGAATATTGGAAGTGGATATGCTTTAACCTTAATGCTCAAAGCAACAGAAGAATATATGGTATTTTATTCTCAAGAAGAATTTGATGAATATATAAGAGAACATAATCTATCAGAAGAGGATTATATAGATGGGTTTATACATTATGAACTTCCTCCTGAAAAACTAACAATTTAAAATGAACATGAGTATGAATAACGAAATAAAACAAACACCTCTCATGCAAGTAACATGGGATGGAACTTATGTACAACATAGAGATGGAATCTCTTTAGATCCGAATACTCAATATTTTCAAAATCAATACCCCAACTACTACAGTAGGATTTTTAATAGCAGAAAATGATAAAGTAATAGTTTTGGCATCCAGTATATATGGAATATGCATCCCAAACTCTATGGCAAAGAATTTTATAGAGATACCTAAAAGTTATGTAATAGAGAGAAAGGAATTAGATCCTAACCCTCTAGATCACTAATTCTACTTTCTAAATCCTCAATCTTACTTTCAAGTTCTTTGATCTTGTCAAGAAGAGGTTGGGGATCTGGAAATACTCCAATATGGGCATTACAGTTGCTACAAGTTATGACAATATAATCTTTCCCATTTATATATGTTTCATTAATATCGAAAATATCACTCTGGCATTCTTGATTAGGACAATTCATAATATAAGATTTAATTAATAACAGCAAATATAATAAAATAACAACAATTGAAATAATATGAATTATGAAAAATAAGCAGATACCTCTCTTAGATATATAAATCTATAAAAGCTATATCATAGAGATTAAGAAATTAGATAAAATAACACAACATCTTGTAAATTAAAATTTTACAAGGTTACTAGGAAACAAGGTTAAAAAGTTTTATTTTTGTAAATAATTCAAGATTAAGAGTTTGTAATTAAAATTTAAAATTAAAAATTAATATTATGAAAATAAGTGAGAATTTAATAAAGAAACTACAGGATGGTGGTCAGATGCCACTACAAGTTTGTACAGCTCAATTCAATTAGTTTACAAACTGAATCTTTATTACTAAATTTTCTAATCCCTATACTAACTTTATAATATCTATATTTCATATCTATATAC
This sequence comes from Butyricimonas faecihominis, assembly GCF_033096445.1. Lineage (NCBI taxonomy): Bacteria > Pseudomonadati > Bacteroidota > Bacteroidia > Bacteroidales > Odoribacteraceae > Butyricimonas > Butyricimonas faecihominis. The sequence continues at coordinate 146,541 of NZ_AP028155.1, read as the reverse complement.
AGGACAAAAACATATCAATCATATATAAAATCAAATAAAACTGTCCCACGATGAAAACACAATCTAATATCATAATTACATTCCTTTTCCTTATCATCTCCTTTAATGCTTGTAACACCAAAACAAGTTCGCAATTTAATAACTACAATATAGCTCTAGATACCATTATATCTGGATATAATAGTAAAGACTTGGACATATACACAGAAGCACAGCACAGAATCACATCTAATATCAATATATATGATAAAATGCAAGAAGATACTCTCCTATCCCCAATGGAAAGAAAGAATCTAATTGCTAAGCTTAGTAATGCATCACTCACATGGAATCAAGTAAATCACATCTTCACAAAGATAATATTTATCCCTGATGATAATAACAACATCATGGGATCAATTGAAGTTTCCTATATAAATCATGATCATGATAATGTTAATGATACAGATAGCATTACAATTCTACAAATCTACACCCCAGAAGAAATGAAAAACATTCAAGTAACATTAGCTGATTGGGAACAGGATTCTATATATAATGAATATTATTTAAATATTATATCACTAGAGCATGGGAGCTTCATTTCTCGATTGAAAAATAAAGATCAAAAAGAGTTCCTAGAAAGAGATGTTATGCTTATATATGAATATATACAAGAGATAGATTCATGTTATATAGCTGCATCTATACCCTTAAAAATACTCCAAAAACAATTGAAAGAAGATAATATGGAATGAGATTAATGGAAGAAACTAAATGTGAATCATAAGCATTTTATTTAAGTTCCTATTCAACCACACATCTATAAAAGGATAGTTGATAACTTTAAAAATAATGACCTATGAGCAACACTAGCTAAATACCAACCACCAACACTTCAATCTGTAATATATAAGATATAAATACTATTGAAGTGTAGAGGATGAGATAATCAGTAGAACATCATTTTTACTCATTATCTTATGAATTTTATGAGAAATTTTTATTACCAACTAGGTAAAATCATAAAAAAAATTCATGATTTTCATCAAAATTGGGAATGAAAACATCAACAATAATATATTGATATTTAAATATTTGCAAAACAAATTACTTCATTTCTGATTTTACATTGAGGTAAACCAACAGGTAAACCACAGAAATAAAAAGACATTTACCAAGTTGTAAGTGATTATAAATAAATAGATTGCGGAAATAGCTCAGTCGATAGAGCACTAGCCTTCCAAGCTGGGGGTCGCGGGTTTGAGTCCCGTTTTCCGCTCTCATTTTAAAGCACTTACGATTGTAGGTGCTTTTTTCATTTCAGGCCATTTTCATGGTTTTTACCCCCTCATGTAAGCAATGATGTAAGCAAAATCCCCCGTGTAAACCAAGATGTAAACCAAATCATTATCCGGCTCCCCGTGTGCGCGTTAAAATAAAAGAAGTAATGGTAATCCTACCGAGAATGAAGAGAGAAGGTACCTCTTTTTCGAAACTGATCCAGAGCTTACTCGTGGCTCATGCAGCCCGGATAGAATAAGCCCCGGTTAAGCTCTGAATAAGCAACGAACGAGAGGTAGCTTCTCGATTACTTCACGGTTAGATTACACTTGGTTCTCTACATAAACTGGAAAGCTGAACTTCAGGTATGATTCAATTTCAACAAAAGTTAATTCTGTTTACCATAAACCTTTTAAGATGAAATTTCTAGGAAGAGTAGGCGTTTTTTACCGAAACTATTACAATTTTTAACTGTATCATATTAAAAATGGTTTCAGTCATTTTTTACCTGCATCAAGTAAATCCAAATCTTCTTCAATCATAACGTCCAGTTCCCGATTTGAGAACTGGACGTTATCCCACCTTCGATATAATTTTCCTCAACTAGAAATTCAAGTAACTGCACATAACACCCCTAGTTTTCCAAGGAATATTTTTTACCTTCCAAGATCCAACTCTTCGGTCGTTCGCCTTTCAAATAGTAGTTAAAATAATCCATCACACGAGACGTTTGATCCAACATATTCTCGAGCAAGCCAATGGTATGTCCCTCTCCTTTATAAGCCAACAATATACACGGTTTTCCCAAGCGACGCATCGTGATATATAATTCCAACCCTTGACGCCAATCAACAGCCCGATCATCCGTACCAAATGACATTAACAAAGGAGTCTGAATACTTTGTGCTTGAAATATCGGGGAATTTTTAACATACTCCTCCCCTATTTCCCACCAAGGCAAACGAAAACGAGCCTGTCCAGTTTCAAACATCTCCTGATTCGAACGCCCATTTTCCCAGTATATACTATTGTACATACTAACCATATTCGTAAGAGGAGCACCAGCCACGGCTGCAGCAAACATCGGAGTCTGAGAAATAATATAAGCGGTCTGATAAGCCCCCCAACTATGTCCAAGCAATCCTAAACGCATCGAATCTATATCCCCACGTTTCAATACCTCCTGAACAGCAGCAATGACACAATCAGCCGCAGATTCTCCGGGATGATTTATCTCATAACGAATGTCCGGTTGGAAGACGAAATAACCCTGCAACACGAAATTCATCATATTATAAGTCTCCCGGGCGGAAGGATGCGTGAAAACATTCAGACGATGAGATAACAATTCATAAAGATGAACGATCATCGGATACTGTTGTCCTTCCTGATAATTCACGGGATAATACAAAGCACCTTGCAATTCCTGACCTCGAGAATTCCGATAATGAATCAACTCACTTTTTCTAAAACGTAGTGAATCACTTTGCCTTTGGGTTGAAACTACAGATCGTACCACACGGAACTCCTTATCTGTATAAAACAATTCTGAAGAAGTAATATTATCTTCCCGAGCAAACAGGTAACCTCCTTTAGCCCCAGCCTTTACTAAACGAGAATAGCTATAAGGTCCATACAATAATTGTTGATGTTGTCCTTTCGGATCATAACGAAATACACCCGTTTGTCCGTCACGACCTTTAACCCGCAATAAAAACTCCTTATCAATCGTCGGATTTCCCCGCTGCATGGACCGAAAAACAATACCTTGCTCACGTCCTTGCGTAAGTCGTTTTGTCTTTAACGTGACGGGATCAATACTCCAGATATCATACTCATCATAGCACCAGAATTCTTTATCTCCCGTAAGCCATCCGGCTACCCCGAAAGAAGGTGCAATATCAATAGGACCATCATAATATGCATCACTCAACTCTTCTGGAAGCTGATCCGTCAAATTAATTAATTTTCCCCGTGCAATATGATATGCCCACCAATTTTTATCCTTGAAATAATAAACATATTTCCCTTCACGAGAAAAAGATAACGACAATATGGTATTCTCTAACAAAAGAATACGTTGCCCCGTAACGGTATGTACCAAGTACCAATCACGATGTGCCTCCCGATAATGAGGTCGATAGGGCTTGTCATCTACAGCCAATACATAATCTCCATTAGGTGCAATGGCTGCCACACCAGAAAAGGTAGTGTCAATAACTTGTTTCCAACGTTTTTCTTCCGGCCACCAAGCACATAGGAATGCTTTCATTCGATTTTCATAATAACGGTCTTTCTGCCTGGATTGTACCTCGCCATCTCGCCAATGCCAAATGTCGACAGCCACCTTGGGACCAGCAGACTTGATTTGAGCCTTGGAAGTCAAACCAAAAAACAGTACTTTTCCATCCGCAGACCAACGTGGAGTATAAAACTCGCTTACCTTCATATTCTCCGGCAAGTTATTTTTCATATCTTCTGACAATGAATAATGGCGCAATTTACCTCCAATATTCCGAAGCACTTTAATGTCCCTATTACGATGTGCAGGAATACTATCAGCACATACTCTTACCAATGTCAGTCCCCATGTATCCCATTTCAAATTCTCGTATGTAGCTTGTTCTATCTCTGGGAATATCGTGCAGAAATCCGAAAGATTTATAATTTCTAAATGACTTTCATCACTTCCTGCACTTCGACACAAATAAGCCAAATATTGATGCGTGGGATCTAACACGTAAGAATTAATATTTGCAATTGTTTTGATGAACTTTTTCTCTAAATGATAAAGATTCAACTCCATTGCTTTTTCAGCACGACCTTTCAATACAAGATAATGACTATCTTTCGTAAAGGAAAAACTTTCTGCACCCTTAAATATTTTTTCCGTTCCTGATCCTAAATCAAGCAAACAGGTCTGATAAGCTACCCCGGCAGAGACATCATGATTCCCCGGCATTGAAAACGCTATCCAACGAGAATTCGCTGCAAATACAGCCATTGAAGCCGAAGCATATTTATACTCTTTACCTGAACGGAGATGACAGATATGCAAAGAATCGATCCCCATGGCATACTGGATACGCCACATTCCCCACTCACCATCAGGAGAGAGATCATACTCCAAAAGTTTATGCCAGATCTCAAACTCATGGTAATTTCTGTCCTCTTTTTCTGTTGCACACAATTCTCCTCCTTTTCCCAACAAGCAGAGGCCCATCAGGAAAACAATAACCAGTTGTCTAATGTTCATTATTTACCCAGTAATTTCTTCAATATTTCTTTTAATTTAGGATCAGACGGACGAGACGCATTTACATCCACCCATCGTCCCTCTGGATCTATCAGCATAAACCGTGGGACAGAACCTAATTTCAATTCATGAGGTAATTCGGTCCAATCACCCGCCCACAACTGGGTTCCACCTAATTGTCTCACTCGAACAAAATCTTTCCAAGCTTTCCGGTTTTTATCAATAGAAATGCTGATAAATACAATATCCTGCCCCTCAAGTTCCTTTTCCAGACTTTGTAGAGAAGGAATTTCTTTTTTACAGGGAACACACCACGTGGCCCAAATATCGATGTACTTGTACTTGCCCTTGAAATCAGCCATAGAATGCAATTGCCCGTTTGTATCGGGATACATCAGATTAGGAGCCAATTCTCCCGGCTGGAGAATTGAAACCGGACGTTCTTGTAAATGACGCATACGCTGCCGATAGCTTTCCGGCAATAACGGCATATAATAACGCTCATATTCGCAATAACGACGATAATCGGTTGTCGGTATTTTTGCCAATATATACTCAGCCTTCAATTCCGGAACATTCAATTCTGCCAAACGTTCCTCCATAGTATACTCCCGATCGCGGAAAATGAATGTCTGCTTATAAGTAAAGTAATTATTCAACAACTCCATGCCATAAGGTTGTTTCAATGATCGACTATCCTTTTCAGGAAAACTTTTCATGATCTGCTGGTAGTAGGCACTCTCTTGCTCTTCTGACTCATAATTCTGTTGTCTTTTAGCGACATACATGACAAAATGATTCAGCAAATCCAGCTCCACGATTTCCTTCAATTCCGTAACATAATTCGGAAGTATCCGCTCCACCTCACTCAACCAGTTGTTCACATTCTTTCTGACAGACTCAAAACGGGGGAAAAATGCACCATAAGTATCACTCTTCTGATCCCCTTTTAACTCTCTCTCCATCTCCCGCCACGTTTCCAATAAACGGTTTTCTTCATTCCCGGATTGTATTACACGAAAATTCTGATCTTCCCACACAACCTCTGTTTCCACACCAGCCTGCAGATAAAGCCGACAATACCCCTTCCCATCATACAAATAATAATAAGGTTGATTTTCTTCCGGCTCCAACATGAAAGCAAAACTTCCCCCGGAAGCAATGGAAGTACCGGCATATTCTACCGGTACTCCATTTTCTACTCTCATCAATTGTATATTCAAAGGTTGCTGCTCTCCCGATACACGTCCTTTTACTGTGGCAAAACCTTCAGCCTGAAGGCTTCCCACCTGCAAAATACAAAAGAGAAAATATAATAATCTGATCATATTAATAACACATATAAACATTATTCATATATGGACTCATGTACATTACTTCGGATGGAATTCCTGTTCCATTATACACTTCTGGGTTATCTTTCAATTTATTTGCTGTAATTTCAAATAAATACAATTTGTAATTATTCCCATCACTGGTAGCTACTGCCAATTTATTTATTTTATCAGTAATTGTCTCATCCATATAATCAGTATAATCAAATATCCAGTGTTTTATCAACACTATATTTTCTCCACTTGGAATAGCCAAGGAACCGTTATCCCGTACAACCTCCTGTTCTTTTTTATTGACTAAATCATAATAATATAACTTATCATTTACTCCAAAATAAAGCATTTGATCTTTACGATGCATCCCGAAACAGCTTGCCGCAGCTAATTTACTTCCAGCCTCTACAGTCTGTATATCTGTGATTCTATTTTTCAAGTAATCATTTTCGAAATTAACCAAACATTTCAGATCAAAATAAAATATAGCACGGCTACCATCCTTTTTATTATTCATCACCACATACCCTTTACCTCCTTCCCACATTCCTTCATCCAAAAATCCGGCATAAATAGGTTCCATATCCGGATAAGCAAGAGAATAGGCAGAATTTTCATCATTTTTAAAATAAGAAAGAGAAGTAACATTCCTTGCCGATGTACAAAATTGTCCTGATTTCAAGTCAAATAGCAAAGGAGACATTGTACCATTTTTCGTAAAGACACTCGATAATTTATAATCTCCCTCTTTCGGGTACGACAATTTATTCAGACCAAAAGCATCATCATATCCTGAATAGGTATATAGATATCCATCATTGATAAAGCCACTTTCTTCCGATCCCTCATACCATTTCTGTGGAGCAACAGTTGGCGCATTTTCAAAGAATAGTGAATTAAAATCACCCAGCTGTTTCATATCCGAAATCCGCACCAATGAAACATCTCCTTCCGAAGCCAATAAAAGGCATTGATTACCTGTTTCTACTTTATCCTCCTCTTCATTCGCCCATGTATAATTACCCACAAATCCCAAAGATCGAGGCTTTCCTGTCAACATTTTTCCCTGTGTTTGTTGTAACAAATCCGTATTCTCTTTTCCTTTCCAGAAGAAATCAAGATCAGTACCCCCTTCTTTCTCCTTCAATACATACCAACCTCTGGAATTTTGCGATTCCACGCTCAAACTAGAATATACATACTTCGTTATTTCAGTTTCCCGGTCACGGTACGCAAAAATCAACTGATAGGAAGACAATGACAACGAAACCGTATAATCCAAATCTTTCTCTAAAGACAAAGTATCTATACTTTTCCTGAAATCATTCTTATCATAACACATCCATATATAATCGTATACCCGTTCTTTATCCTCAGATTGAATCGTCGGAGTAATAACCAACTTTTCCATAAAAATAGCCGTGTACATACTATCAATACCCGCTACTTCAGCTTGATTTAAAGCATGATAGTCATAATTCCCCTTGTCGTCATAACAAGAAATACAAAACAAGGGAAGTAATATCAATAAAAATAAATATAAATTTCTCATAACCATATTATTTAAGGGAATACCACTTCATGACCATTTTCATCCATCAAAGGAGGATTGTTAGCCGGGTCTGCATTATACTTTTCTAATTCTTTTTTTATCTTTTTCAAAAGATATAAACCTTCAGCCGTTGGTCCCGCTTTAATATAAAGCTTTATACAATCATTATCCCATTTTTCACCCGTGGCATTGATCATAAAACGATGTTTTACCTCCGACCAATTTCCTAAATAAGTTGCACAATCATAATCAGTGTCTTTCCAAACTGTCGGACGCTCCAATTTATCGGAAATCGTGATCTTTTTTACAACGTATTTAGGTACTCCGGTCTCGAAATCATCAGAAGGCAACAAACGCAACTCCAATTTACGAGCATTCTCCTGCAAACTTTCATCCTCACGCTTCACAACAATCTTCACGGTGACTCCATTCTGGTTAGCCGGTAAAACCAACTCATGATTTTCCCCACCAAAGGCCTCAAAATGCACTCCTTCCTTTGCCGGATACTTCATATCCACATAAACAGAGTCTACCACCTTACTGGGATCTTCTGTATCGTAAGTATATTCCCACTCTTTTGTCACCTGCTCAAAACGAATCGTCCGCGGATAATCCACAACTTCTCCAACAGACATGATTCCAATATTCAACGTGTCGATTTCTTTATCACTTGAAAAGTAAGCAAAGGTATACACCTCATCTAATGACGAAGAAAACTGGACAAAATTTCCTCCTTTGAAATTCATATAATCTGATGAACAACCACCGCACAATCCCACGGCAAGTGTTATTCCTAATAAATATCTTAGTTTCATTGAACTTACATTTTGTAATTATTCTTCATATTTAATTTCACTCTTAGGCACTGGCAACACGTACACGCTTGTACTTCCCGGCGTGTTTGACCACATGATCATTTCATCATTCCGACGTTTATATTGATAGAACGCTTGCCCTTCCCCGTAGAACTCTTTGTGATACTCCATGGAAACAAACTGATTCTTTTGATCTACCCCAGCATTATCCATATCCAAAGATATACTTCGTGCTGTTAATAACTGATTAATCAATGGTTGATAAACCGCAGAATTATCACTACATTCAATAGCAATCAGATACATTTCATATAATCTGACAAGAGGTATCTGCTCCCGTGTAGCAACCTGAGCCTCACTCTGTTTGTATTTCATCAAGACGTAACGGTTTCCGGTAGTTACTCCCTGTAACTGCTGCCACAATTTCCCATCACCCCGAACGTCCGTAACATCTCCCTCAAATAATTCTGCAATTAAACTTTTTGTCTGTTCAACACCCCCGGAACGATAAATAAATGTTTCTGTAATATCTTCCAAATCGTATACATGCACAGAAAACAAGTGTTCAGAGCTAGCAATATAGTCCTTGTTTGTAAAATTCTCAGGCTGACTTAACTTAAACTGCTCTCCTACCCCGTCAATCACTTTCTTCGCATATTCTGCCGCTTTCTCTTTGTTTTGAATCCACAAATAAAAACGTGCCTTCACTGCCATGACAGCCCAGTAATTCATCCGATTCTGACGATAAGTAAAATAATCATCATCTATCCCTTTTTTCTCTACCTCTTCTAATAAGGTCTCTGCCTCATTTAAATCTTTTTCCAAAAAAGCGATATACTCTGCCCATGTATTCACGGGCATATTCTGCCGGGATACCTCTCTCGCATAAGACAAGATCTTCTTATCTGTCTGTTTTCCCGGAATCGGACCATACAACCGCAACAAATCCAAATGACAAAAAGCTCTTAATCCTAATGCCTCTCCCTTGATCAGTTTATACATATCTTCCGACAAGACACCATTATCAACAAAATCCAAAAGGTTATTGACATTAACAATTGCATTATAAAAATCTGTATACACCCCATCAATTATGGATTGGACGTTACTATTTTCATAATCGTAAGCACTGATATACCCGGATAATTCCGAAGCATTCGATTTCCAATGTTGTGCCAGATATTCGGTCAACTCCATGGTCAAAGTTTTCCCGTAAAGAGAATTACTCTTCAGCTTGATATAAACCCCTGTCAATGTATTTTTAAAACCATCTTCAGTAGAAAACATTTCTTCCTGTTCCACCCGGGTCGACGGTTTCACATCCAACCAGTTACTGCATCCCGTTCCCAACAGGAGACAACCACTAAGTATATAATATATAATTCTTTTCATATTACTATTCCATTAAAAAATTGCAGAAAGAGAAAAACTAAATCTACGGGAAAACGGATATGCAATACCACGTTCTTGTTTGATTGTTGATATCCGGAATAAATTATCCATATTAAATGCAACTGAAAAATGCTGCATTCCCAAATATTGTTTTATCCAATTCTGAGAAAAATCATATTTTACTTGCGCACTTTGGCATTCCAACGTATTTTCTTTCTGTACAAAACGAGAAGTCATTTGTGTCGCAGTCTTATCTTTCACGTCCTTGAAAAAGGTATGGTCTCCCGGTTCTCTCCAACGATCCTTATATACCCTACGATCAACATTATATTTTACATCTGCATTTTCAACCCGATCAATTAATGTCGAATTATAAGCATATCCACCAAAACGGTAAGCAAACGAAAGATTCACGCTAAGATCCTTCCAAGTAAACATGGTATTGATATTTCCCCGGAATTTGGGATCCTGCACCCCACAGGCCTGTTTATCACGAGCATCCCATACATAAGTCAATTCGCCAAAACGATTCACATACAATTCTTTACCCGTACTCGGGTCGATTCCCAACGAAGGAACCACATATAGCGTACGTAATGCCTCCCCTTCCCGATAAAGGAAGTTCGGATTTGAACCTCCAGCTGCTTCCAATTCTTCGTTTTCTGCCTTCAAAGCATCCGAAATCTTCACGATTTCATTCTTTTCATGAATCATGCTAGCAGATAAGGACCAAATTATATTTTTCTCCGTATTCCGAATCAAGAATCCCGATGCTGACAATTCCACCCCGGTATTTCTCACTTCACCAATATTTGCGGTATAACTAGAGAATCCATTCGCTAACGGGAGATACATCTCTGACAACAAATTATCTGTTGTATTTCGATAATAATCAGCCGTTACTCTCAAACGGTTATTCAAGAAAGCCAATTCAAGTCCCACATTCCATTTGTCAGTTTGCTGCCATGTCAAATCCTCATTTGCCAATCCCATCAATTCACTACCAAACCAATACCGATAGCGATCACCCGTAAAATACTCATAACTGGCTAATGCCTGATAAGCACTAAAATTTACAGCTCCCGTCACAGCATAGGATGCACGTAATTTTAAACGGTCCAACCAAGCAATCCCTTCCATAAATTTCTCTTGATTAATATTCCAACCTAAACCAAAGGAATAAAAAGGAGCAAACCGTTTATCACTACCAAAATCCGAAGCCCCGTCAACACGATAAGAAATATCAGCAAAATAACGTTTATCATAGATGTAGTTCACGTTTCCAGTAACCCCAAGACGCCTTTTTACAGATTCTGACCCCGATGGTTTTCCATCCTTTTCATACTGTAAGGCCATTGACAACATTTTCAGATTTGCCTGTGGAAATCCTTCCATCGTGAAAGTATAAGATTTTGATTCTGACTGAGCTAGATTATAGTTCAACCCGGCATACAACTCATGTTTATCGCCAAAAGTTTTTGAATAACTCAACGTTATATCCCAATCATAACTAAATCCTTTATCAGAAGAATAGATGTACTTTCCTTTTCTGAAAATCTGATCATCCGTGTAATCTTTAAAATCAGAATGCTCCGCCGGTTTGAAATTATCCCCGTTACTTAATGTTTTGGTCAATCCGATTCGTGAACGTAACGTCATATTTTTCAACGGTCTCCACTCAATAGCAAAGTTATCTGTAATCGTTGTTGTCGTTGTTTGATTTACCAAATCCAATGTTGCATCGTACAAGGGATTAGCCGGTCCAGGATTGAACAAATCGTTTGTCTCTTCCAATTCTTTTACAACTTTCCCGTTTTCGTCTACCCCCGTCCAGTAAGGATTTAATTTCACGTATTGGTCAAATGAACCATAAGAAGATTCATTGGATTCACTTAATCCTACCTCCAGACTATTTCGGAATAATAAAGATCCCAATTCATAAACCAAATCTACATTCCCGTTGAAAGTTTCACGGTTAGAGCCTTTCATTACACCCTTAACATCATTATACTGTACAGATGCGGAATAACGGAAACCACCTTCCCCACCTCCTTCTAAACGAAGATTGTGTTTGTGACCAACTCCTGTACGCAAAGGCTTGGATAACCAGTAGGTATCAACCCCGCTCTCCACGGCCTCTTTCACTTTCGTATAACGTTCTTGTAAACGCATCGTCTCGTTAGAAAAATTTCCTTCATAAAGTCCTGCATCTACCTCCAATTGTAATTTTTCCCGTGCATCCAGCAAATCATAATCTGTCAGATCCGGGATCTCCACGTTCAGACTTCCCCGATAAGACAAACGCAATTTTCCGACTTCTGGACGCTTAGATTCAATCACAACAACCCCATTGGCTCCACGGGAACCATAAATAGCCGTTGCGGATCCATCCTTTAATAACGTCACTGAACTAATATCCTCATCATTCAAATCCAGCATTCGCTGTAACGAGATTTCAAAACCATCCAAAATGATTAAAGGTGTGTTCAAACTACTTGTCTTCGTTTCGTTTTTTAAGTCTTCTACGGTAGGCAAACTTGACGTTCCACGAATTTGCACTTCCGGTAAATGATTCGGGTCCGACCCATACGTATTGTCCTCAATGATATTAAATGTCGGATCAATATTCTTCAGCGTTGATAACAAATTACGTCCTCTAAATGATTTTAGTTCTTTTTCTGTAATTGTTGAAACCGCACCCGTAAAACTTTCCCGTGATTTTTTAAAAATACCAGTCACGACAACATCTTCCAACTCATTCTCAGCAGGTTTTAACACAACTGTAAGTTTTGCCATCTCTTTGTTACCATCAACCATAATTTCTTTAGATTCCATTCCAACCATGGAAAACTGCAACGTGTGTTTCCCTGCCGGAATTGAAAAGGAGAATTTCCCATCGATATCTGTCGCGGCACCAATAGAAGTTCCTTTTATCAACACGGTCACACCCGGTAAAGGCTCTCCTTTTTCATCAGTGACCACCCCGGACATCTTCACGGATTTTTGTTGGGATTCATTAGCTTTCCGCTCTCTTACCACAATTACACCCCGACTTACCTCATAACTGAAACGTGTTCCTTCAAAAATTCGATTCAGCGCATCTTCCACCGTAACTTTTTCCAACTTCATATCCTTACAAGGAACATCTCTCAGTACATTTTCATTATAAAGGATATTTACCCCTGTCTGATCTTTGATCTTCATCAACACGCCACTTAGCGTCTCCGACCTGATGTCCAAAGAAACCATTTTGCCTTGCGCACTTACCGAGGTTGGAACTAAAACAACCAGCCCAACCATCAGGATATAAGCTAAACGCATAACTAAGAATTTTTTTCTCCAACAAAGGGACGATGTATAATCATCCAATCGTTTTTTCTTCATAAATTTGTCAAACATTTTATTTGTATTAAATGAATAATATGAAAACTAGAGGGTATAAATAGTTGGTAGCTTGCTATACCCTCTTTTATTAATTTCCTTTCCGTATATATACCGTTCGATCCTTTATTTCAAACTTCACATTCACGCCAAGTTCAAAAAGAGAAAGAAATTCCTGTATATTGGTGAATTTATCCAGATTTCCAGAAAACTCTAATGCCTTCAATGTACTATCTTCAAATACGACCTCTACATTATACCATCGTGATAATGTTTTCATAATCATGTCTAACCTCTCTCCTTGGAAGGATAATCGGTTATCTTTCCAACCGATATAATGGTTTACATTTATTTTCCGAACTATCGACTGGCAATTTTCTTTTTCAAATATCAACTGTTCTTCCGGTTTCAAAATTACTGATGGATTCATCCCATCATCAAATTTCACTTTACCGTTCACCAAGGTTGTGACCAAAGCAGACTCATCCGAATAACATTTTATATTAAATTCTGTTCCTAATACCTCAATCTTTCCAGATTCCGTTTTTACGATAAAAGGAGCAGACTCATCTTTCACCACGTCAAAATACGCTTCACCACTTAAAATGACTTCCCGCTTATCACCGGCAAACATAATCGGATATTTCAAATGTGAATCCGAATTCATCCATACTCGTGTACCGTCTGACAATACTAACAAATATAAACCACCCCGAGGAACTATCAATTGATTAAAAACAGTGGTATCTGGCATTGTCCGTTTCAAACGATTATATTCCAATCCTGTTGAGTCTGCAGCAATCAATACATTCCCGGCCTCTTCCAAACTACAATGCCCTTTCCCCAACACGACTTGTTCCCCATCCGCTCTCACTAATATCGCTTTCATCTCTGCCGGAAGAATGTTTTCCTGCTTTGCGATCATATTCGTTCCCGGTAATAATACTTCGACTTGTTTCCACTGTAACAATATGATACAAACAATAGCTACACACGCTGCACTAGCCACCCACATAATCATCCGCACACGCTTTTTCCTCTCCACCTGACGTTTCATCCGTAAAAAAGCATCTTTTCCTGAATAATATTTCCGTTTTTCTAACTTCTCGCTCACATACTCCGCATCCAGTAACTTCTCCACGATACCATCTTTATCCTCCTCCACGTCCTTCACCTCTGCCAACAGATGTCCCATCGCTTTATCTACAACCATACGTGACCGATCATATATCTCTTCCCATTTCATATTATTTCTGCCTTTATTTTGACAACAGACACTCAATATGAAAAAACGGGTGACAAAAAAATAAAAAAAATTAGTTATCCTACACGAAAAATAATCCGGCAATTACCATCCAGACATCCCCTAATTGCTCACGTACAAAAGCATAAGCCCTCTTTTTTTGTGTTTTTATAGTATTTTCAGAAACTCCCAACTTTTCGGCCATATCCTTCACCTTTTCCCCTTTCATACTTCGTAATAAAATATCTCGCTGTTGTTCAGGCAAACGGATAATCACGGTGTAAAAACGGGTAATGGCTTCTTCCTCCAAAGCCATTTCTACAGCATCACATTCATCACTAATGACTTGTCCCATCCACACCTCATGTGCCTTCTTACTTCTCTTCTGATCTCGAACAAAATTAAGCGCAGCATTGTACACGGCACGGTACAGATAAGCAGTTATCACTTTTATATCTTCAAAACAGACAGTTGAAAGCCACAATTTCACGAAACATCCCTGCACCACATCCTCCACCATTTGATCATTCCCCATAATTTTTGCCGCATAGCAACATAGTGGAGCATAAAAATAATCATATAGCTCAACCCAAGCTTTATCCTCTTTACGATTAACCCCATCTAAAAATTGCCTGTATTCCATCACAACTCTCTTAAATCTCACAAATATATCGATTCCAATATTATCTGCAAAAATATAGTTGTAAAAATCAAAGTTCGTAAAACCCTCCATACATTAGGCCAGACATTTGTGCCACTTTTCTTCAGAAACCATCTTTCAATGAATACATTATCATTCCATATTTAAAAAATTGTATTGTCCTGAAAAAAGTTTACTATAAACCAATTTCAGGAAATTACATTCCTTGTCCCCCCAATCATTGTACCGGAATACAAATTTCAGTGATCAAATTTTCCGGTGTAGTATGGTCCGGATGATTCAAGTACTTTTCGAAACCGGGGGTATCTCCCAGCTTATACCCTTTTTCGGGAATCCATTTTGCATAAATCGTATCGTAGACGGCATGAAGGTTTTCATACGGTCCTTGGTAGCGGAAGATCGCATATTTCCCGCCGGGAATTTCTTTTACTCCCACCTCTCCTTTCGGTTTCCCGACACGGGGTAACACGAGGCACACGGACGTGCGCAATTTATCCTGCTCCGTTACCTTCGGATCATCATGGTAAACACAGATATGCTCCACGTCCGGGGCAAAAAGATTTTCTTCCCGCACGTAATTCCACAGTTTTTGCCATGCGGCACAATAATCCAACTGGTTATATGCACCTGTCAGCCAAACGTAAATCACTTGTTTCGGGGCCAACACCTGTTCTTCAAATTCTAGTTTCAAATCGGGTCTTACTTCTACTGGTTTCATAATCGTGTAATTTTTATTATTACGGTATCCATTCGGCGAAATACCATAGAATTGCTTGAAACTTTTCGACAAAGAAGAAGGCACGTCATACCCGACCCGATAAGCAATGTCCTGCACGGGCAAATCGGAATAGCGTAACAAGCGAGCTGCAGTCTCGACACGTACCCGGGTGATGAAAGCCCCGACAGGCTCTCCCAGAAAGGCCCGCACGATCCGGTGGAAATGCCAAGGAGAGAAACCAGACATCTCGGCTAACATCCCGAGATCGATATTCTCATCCAGATGATTGTTGATATATTCCACGATCACGTTGATCCTTTTCAAGTACTCTTCTTTCGTTGTCAATTTCTGTTCCATATTCTTTTGTATTTCGAGACAAAGGTAAGACCCTGAATTGGGAGAGACTTTTCCGATCTTGCTAAATTAGTTTGTAAGGTTCTCTACACCTCCCCCTTCACAAATTGAAAGTCCAGCCAGTAAGTTGCCCGCTTTGCCGTGAATTTCAAAACACAATAAGTCGGGTCGTTCACCCCGCCCGGGAAATGCTCGATAAACCAATCCTGCCACAAGGCTTTCTTTTCCGCCTCGTCGGTAACAATCTCGATGTACCCGGTCAACACGACACTGTTAATCTCCTTCTGGAAACACACTCCCGCTTTAGGATTCACCCGAAAGTGTTCCGTTTTCTCGGAATACGTTCCGGTAGCAAACCAGATAGTAGTTATCCCTTCCGTTTTCACCTTTGACATCGGCACAGGACGGGGAAAACCGTTTTCATCAATAGAAGTCAGTACCACACTTTCGCATTGCTCCAATAATAATTCCGCTTTTCGTTTCAATTCTTCCATATATCCATCTTATTTAATTATAAATACAAAAGTAGAGTTCCGGGAAAAGAATCTTTTGTAAAAAATCGACTTTTATTCCCCCAAATAAGTGATCGGAGTATCTGCCGGCAAGGACGTGAAAACCATCGGCGAACTACCCGATAATTTCTTGAACTCTTTCACCAAGTGAGAAGAATCATAATACCCACAATCGACCGCCACGGAAAAGAGGTTATTCCCGGAAACCTGACGAAGTACATCCATTGCCCGACGAAATTTCACGACCCGGCTATACTCTTTTGGCGTGTAACCCGTGGCATGTTTAAAACGACGTTCAAAATGACGTTGACATATACACACCCGACTCATCAACTCCCGAACAGGCAACAATCCCCCGGCCTGACGGATCACCCCGGTTGTCCACACGATTTGCTTGTCAACCTCTTCGGCATATTTTAACCGGGATATCAGAAAAGTTTCGATCACTTGCAACCTTTCCGCCAGCGTACTTTTCTCCCTTAAAAGAGAGGCGAACTCTTCATGAAAAAGAAATCCCACGTCCCTCAAATGAAGTCTCTGCCCACTCAGCTCCCCTAAAGGCTTTTTCGTGAAAATAGTCAACCCGCAGGGAGTAAATCTGACCCCGATCATGTGTAGTGATCCGGCACAAACCGACAACTCCGAGTAAGTCTTCATCGCTCCCACGAAATAACCGTGTAAAGGATCAACGCCAAACCGATTTTTATCCTCTAGGTTACGCGCATCATCCAAGTTAAAAATGAAATCGGTACAACCATCAGGCAAAATTTTCATCTTCTCGCCCATTTCCGGTGAACCTTTCACCTCCCAATATTTGTCTATATAAGGAGATAACACGGGATGAGGGGGATATTCTTGGTACATGGGTTCAATTATTGGTATCAAGGCAAAGCTACTAAAAAAATCCGGGACGACCATACCATCTCCAACACAGGCATCATTTGGAGAAAAGTCCCTTCCACAGGTAACTTGGGGAGAAATTCCACAACTGGGGCAAAATTTTCCCCAATCGTGGAATTCAGATAAACACACGTACAAACTGTTTTTCAACACGTTATCATTTTACAACACGAATGGCACGGGCATTGCCTTTATTTAGGCATAGAATAAAACATCAAAACAAAAAACTATGAGAACGTTTATTTTTTTAGCAGTCAGTTTGTTTTTCATCGCCTTCCTCGGAAGTTGCGTGGAAAGTTCACAAAAATATAAAGCTTTACAAGCAAAAGCAGATTCTCTACAAGCCGTTAGCAACGGACAAAGTAACGAAATGGATAAACTTTTAGCAGATCTGAATGACATTTCCGCCGGAATGCAATCTATCCGCGAGGCCGAACACATTCTGGCCATCGAATCACAGAGTGACACGAAAAACAGCAAGAGTAAAAGCCAGATTACCGCTTTAAAAAATGACGTGCAAGCGCTTTCTGACGCTATCGCCGGTTACAAAGAAAAAATTGCTAAACTGGAAGGGACTAACAAAAGACAATCCGCTGAATTCAAGAAATTAATTGCCGGATTAAACGAAGAGTTAGCCATCAGAGATCAAAAGATCAACGAAATCAACCAGATTTTAGCAGCCAAAGAAAAGGAACTAGGTATCAAGACTCAACAAATAGCAGAACTTAACCAAAACGTGAGTAATTTACAAGAGGAATCAACTTCCCAAAAGGAAACGATTTCCAGTCAAGACAAATCACTCAACACGATCCACTACTTGTTAGGTTCCAGAAAGAGTTTAAAAGAGGCTAACGTGATTTCAAGACAAGGAATCTTCTGCCCGCCGATCGTTTCCTCTCAAGCTCAAAACGCAAAATTCGTGGATGCCGATATGCGTGAATTGACATCCATCCCGTTAAACACTAAAAAAGCCAAAATACTTTCTGTTCACCCTAGCGAATCATACGCACTGGAAACCGGGGATGACGGTATGCAGACTTTGAAGATTAACAACCCGAGTGCATTCTGGAAACAAACGAAGTACTTGGTAGTGATGATCAACGAGTAGCCTTAGATTCACACACTCATATACACACAACACACACAGGTAAGGTGTTCGGGGTCCTCCCGGACGCCTTTTTTCATGCCCGTTTGTTTTTTCCCTTTATTTTACCGTTATTTGTAATAACCTAATTACACGGACTCATGAAAATAGCCTTGCTCACCTTGTTATGTGTTATCGCTAGCAATGAACCGGACTTCGTCAGCCAGCAAAAGAAATATCCCCGGGTACGAAACGCCTACCACGAAAAAGAGGCATTACTGACCCGAAGATTAAAAGAACACAACCTTTCGTTGGACAACCTGAATATTCTTATCATGGCGTATAAAACAGAATGTGTCATGGACATCTATGCCAAGAAACGGGAAGACAAGGTGTATAAAAAGATTACAACGTATAAGATATGTGCCCGTTCCGGCTCTCTCGGCCCCAAACGTCATCAAGGAGACTTACAAATCCCGGAAGGTTTCTACCACATCAACCACTTTAATCCCACAAGTAACTATCATCTCTCTTTGATGATTAACTACCCAAACCATTCAGATAAGCTGAAAAGCAAAGCCTCCCACCTCGGAGGCAATATCTGCATTCATGGAAATTGCGTAACGGTAGGCTGTCTTCCCATGACAGACGACAAGATCAAGGAAATATACATCTATGCCATACAAGCCCGTCAATCCGGTCAGGAAAAGATACCCGTGTACATCTTTCCTTTTAAATTCTCGGACGAAAAGAATAAAAATTACAGCGAAACCTATCGTGCCTATCCTAACATATTAGATTTTTGGAAGAATCTTGAAACAGGGTATAATCTATTTATCAAGGATTTAAAGGAGTTAAATATCTCCGTGGACAAACTCGGTAACTATCAATTTTCAAAATAACGGAATAACCTGTCTCTAAAAACACTACCTTAGTGCCTTATTACAATAAGGAGACAGCAATATGCTATTCAGTAAAAACGAAAACAAACCGGCATCCTCCATCGAGGAAAAAATAAAACTCTATCGTCGTCAGGGTCACATTGTTCCCCCCCGAAAGATTATCAAGAACGCGGAACAGATAGAAGGCATCCGTGAAAGTGCAAAAATAAACACGGCCGTGTTGGATCACGTGGCGGCTAACATCCGGGAAGGAATGTCAACCGAGGATATTAACACGTTGGTATATGATTTTACCTTGGCACACGGGGCTATCCCCGCACCGTTGAATTACGAGGGCTTCCCCAAAAGTGTATGTACTTCCATTAACGAAGAGGTATGTCACGGAATACCGGACAAGAATATCATTTTAAGAAGTGGAGACATTATCAATGTTGATGTTTCCACTATATACAACGGTTACTTTTCAGATGCATCCCGTATGTTCATGATCGGGGAAGTTGCGGAAGATCGCCAAAAACTGGTGCGTGTCACGAAAGAATGTCTGGAAAAAGGCATCGAGGCCGCACAACCTTGGCGTTTTCTCGGAGACGTAGGCGCTGTTATTCAAGAACATGCAGAAAGTAACGGGTACTCGGTTGTCCGGGAATTCTGCGGACACGGGGTCGGCTTGAAATTCCACGAGATTCCGGAAGTAGAACACGTGGGAAGACGGGGTACGGGAATGCTGCTCGTTCCGGGCATGATCTTCACGATCGAACCGATGATTAACATGGGAGAACGGGATATATTCATCGATGAAGATAATGATTGGACGGTTATTACCGAAGACGAACAACCTTCCGCTCAATGGGAAAACACCATATTAATCACGGAAACCGGGAACGAAATATTAACCTGGTAACCCGTTTAACATGGCTAGCGAACAAATACCTTCCCCCTTGGTTGATCTCCTGCGGCAATACAAACTATTGCAAGAGGAATTCGAGTTTGAAAAAGAGACATTCTACCAACAAACACAACGTGCAGGAATCCCTAAACGGATTCAGCAAGGCGTTTGTTGGTATCCCGTGTCAGCGAATAAAAGTTACTACAACTCGTTAAACCAGCTCATCATCGAGATCAAACGGGATGAGAATGATGACACGGATCATAATTTCGAATACGGTCGTCCGGTTTGCTTTTTCCGTTTTGACCAAACGGGGGATCTGCGTTATTTCAGTTTCGCGGCAACCATCAGTTACGTTCATGAAAACACGATGCTTGTCGTGTTGCCTAACTCCAACAGCCTTCTGGATATTCAAGGATGCCCGGATCTGGGCGTACAACTCTATTTTGACGGGACCTCCTATAAAACCATGTTTTCCGCCCTAACGGAAGTCATGGAGGCCAAGAATAACCGCCTTGCCCGCTTACGGGAAGCCATACTGGGAAACGAGATGGTGGAACAACGGAAACTTCAACCGATTCACTTGATGTGGCTGAACCATTCACAGGAACAAGCGGTAAACCGGGTACTGGCAGCCAAAGAGGTTGCAGTTGTTCACGGCCCTCCCGGAACCGGAAAAACAACCACGCTCGTCGAGGCCGTCTACGAAACACTGCGACGGGAGAATCAAGTAATGGTTTGCGCCCAAAGCAATACTGCCGTTGACTGGATCGCAGAAAAACTACTGGACCGGGGAGTCAATGTACTACGAATCGGGAATCCCACACGGGTAAACGACAAGATGCTGTCATTCACGTACGAACGCAAATTCGAATCCCATCCTGCCTACCCCACGTTGCGAGCCGCGAGAGCATCCATCCGGGAACTCTCCGGACGCCTGAAACGCTTGAAAGGAGCCAAACGGGAATCCGCCCGCCGGATGCTGCATGATTTACGGGACCAAGCCATCAAATTGGAAATCAAGATTGATGCCCAACTCTTCGGGGAGGCCCGCGTGATTGCCTGCACGCTGGTCGGTTCCGCCAATAAACAATTAAACGGGAAAATGTTCTCCACCTTGTTTATCGACGAGGCCGCACAAGCTTTAGAGGCTGCTTGCTGGATTGCCATATCCAAGGCCTACCGGGTAATACTTGCCGGGGATCACTGCCAGTTACCTCCCACCATCAAATGTTACGAAGCAGCGAAAGGTGGGTTGGATCGCACGCTACTCCAAAAGATTATCCAGCGTAAACCCGAAACTGTTTCCATGCTCGAAACACAGTACCGGATGCACGAAGACATCATGTACTTTCCCTCGAAATGGTTCTACAAAGGCCGTTTGCAGGCATCTCCGGAAGTACGCCACCGTAATATTCTCGAATACGACACTCCCATCGAATGGTTCGACACGGCTCTCTGCGAGTTCTCGGAAGATTGTGTTAACGAAACGTATGGACGAATCAACAAGCCTGAAGCCGAATTGTTGGTAAAACAATTACAGGAATATATTGAGAAAATCGGAATCGAACGAGTGCTGGATGAAAGAATCGATTTCGGGTTGATATCCCCTTACCGGGTGCAAGTACAATATATCCGGCAAATTATCAAACGGAACCGCTTCTTTATCCCCTTGCGGAAACTCATCACGATTCACACCGTGGACGGGTTCCAAGGCCAAGAACGGGATGTTATCCTAATCAGTCTCGTACGGGCCAACAGCGAGGGAAACATTGGATTCCTGAATGACCTGCGCCGCATGAACGTGGCCATCACCCGAGCCCGCATGAAACTCATCATTCTGGGAGACGCCACCACACTCACCTCCCATCCGTTTTACAAGGCCTTGTACGAATATATCCGGGAGAAGGGAAAAATCATCGAGATCCACCCGGAAACACCCGACACGGCCCCATCCAAGCAAAAGTAACTTTATTGCAACATTATTTTCATTCGAATGTAACAATTCTACACCTACTTTGTACTCGTAAAAAACAGTATGTTATACCAGATGAAGTATGTTATACAATAGAGAATTAAGTTGGCTTTCGTTTAACGAACGTGTCATGCAGGAAGCCCAGGATAAGAGCGTCCCGCTTATACAACGCCTCCGTTTCCTCGGAATCTATTCCAACAATCAAGATGAATTTTTCAAGGTGAGAGTTGCCAACCTAGAACGGCTGGACAAGAAAAAGAAAGAAAAGGATAAAAAACTCTCCGGAAACCTAACCTCGCTGGAACTACAACGCAAAGTGTCGGAAAAAGTCTGTGAATCCCAAAAAGAATTCGAGAACACCTACACGCAAATTCTGGACGAAATGGTCAGCCATCATATTTACGTGGTTCATGAAAATGCTCTAGATGAAAACGAAAAACAATTCTGCAGACAATACTTCTCGGAGAAAATCAGTCCGTTACTCGTTCCGCTGATGTTAAGAAAAAGCGTCCGGCTCCCCTACCTGCAAGACGAGCGCATCTATCATGCCGTTAAAATGGTCAACAAGAATTCTACCAAGAACAACCGATACGCCATCATCGAAATACCACACAACAGCCTCTCACCCCGGTTCATCGTACTGCCTTCCCCAAACGACAATACCCGGATCATCTTCATTGATGACATCATCCGTCTTTGTCTGGATGATATATTTTTCATGTTCTCGTATGACGAGATCTCGGCCTACACTTTCAAATTCATGCGGGATGCAGAGCTGACACTAGATGACGACGTATCGAAAAGCCTTGTTGAAAAAATGGAGCAGGGATTGAATAAAAGACTTTACGGTCGTCCCGTTCGTCTCGTCTACGACGAAGCGATGCCCGGAGATCTGCTCAACATCCTCACCGACAAGTTAGGACTAAGTAAAAGTGGTAATCTTACCCCCGGCGGGCGCTATCATCTGATGCGAGATCTGATGAAATTTCCTAAAATTAATCCAAAATTAGAATACGAAGAGGTTTCCCCGTTACGCCATCCAGCCTTTAAACCTTTTTCCAGCGTGATCGACGTGATCCGGAAACAGGACATTTTGTTAAATTATCCCTATCACACGTTCAACCATTTCATCGACTTTATGCGGGAAGCCGCCATGGACCCGCACACGGATTCAATTTACATCACGCTATACCGCACGGCCGAAAGGTCAAAAATCATCAACACGCTAATCAATGCCGCCAAGAACGGGAAAAAGGTCGTCGTGTTACTGGAATTACTGGCCCGATTCGACGAAGCCAGAAATATCGACAATGCCGAGGCATTAAGACAAGCCGGGGTAAAAGTAATTTACGGGATACCGGGACTGAAAGTCCATTGCAAACTCGCCTTGGTCAAACGTCGGGAAGGCTCTCAATTAAAGGGATATGTACACGTGGGAACCGGAAATTTCAATGAGGACACCGCCAAAATATACAGTGATTTCAGCCTGTTCACCGCCAACCGGACCGTGGCGGAAGATGCGGAACGTGTCTTCGAGTTCCTACAAAATAATTACAAACAACTCGATACAGACCTGCTACTGGTCTCCCCCTACAACATGCGGGAACGTTTCGAATCCTTGATCGACAACGAAATCAAAAACGCTAAAGACGGAAAAAAGGCTTACATTTACGTAAAATGTAACAGCCTCACGGACGAACGGATGATCGGACTACTCTACAAGGCCAGTAAAGCCGGGGTACGTGTACGCTTAATCGTGCGAGGTGCCTGTTGCTTGATGCCCGAAGTAAAAGGCCTAAGCGACAACATCAGGGCTATCAGTATTGTGGATAAATACCTTGAACACGCCCGCCTGATCTTGTTTTACAACGGGGGAAAAGAAAAGGCATTTATTCTCAGCGCAGACTGGATGACCCGCAACCTAAGCCGCAGAGTGGAAGTCGGTATCCCGATTCAAGATAAAACCATACTGAACACGCTAAAAAATACATTTTCCATCCAGTGGAAAGACAAGGTAAAAGCCCGGAACCTGAATTTAGAGGTCATAAATCAGCGGGTGTCACCTTCCTCACCGGATGAAACAGACCTGCAAACTCGCTCACAAGTGGCACTATACAATTTTTACGCATCACAAAACGAGACACAAAAATGACCATAAACACGAAAACACTGGCCGCTATCGATATCGGCACGAATGCAATCCGACTTTTCATATCCAACGTGGAAGAATACCCCACGGAAACCCTGTTCAAAAAAATAGCCTTTCTGCGAGTACCCATCCGGTTAGGAGAAGACGTATTCACAACAGGAGAAATAGGGCAACAGAAAAGAAAACGCCTATGCGAAACCATGCAGGGATTCTCGTATATCATGTCTGCATTCAACGTGGAAAGCTACAAGGCATACGCGACCTGTGCCATGCGAGAGGCTCGAAACGGTAAATCCGTGGCCGAACAGATACAAAAAGAGTGTGACCTGAACATTGAAATCATCAGCGGGACCAAAGAGGCAGAAACCATTTTCGCCGGAGGCATGAACGAGGTGGTGGATGATGACAAAACCTACTTATACGTGGATGTCGGTGGCGGTAGCACCGAGGTAATTGTTTATAGCAAATCCGTCAAGGTCGAGGCTTGCTCTTTTCCGCTAGGAACCGTGCGTATGTTAAATGACGCCGTGGACAAAGAGGAGATGAAACACTTCAAAAAATGGTTGAAAAACATCACGGAAAAATATACCCCGGATGCCATTATCGGGTCGGGCGGAAATATCAACAAGATTCATAAATTACTGAATAAAAAGGAACGGGAACGAATCACATATCAGGAACTGGATATTCTTTACGAATACATGAAATCCTTCAACCTCGAAGAACGGGAACGGATCATGAAACTGAACACCTACCGGGCCGACGTGATCATACCCGCCATGAAAATATTCCTCACCGTGGGAAAAATATGCAAGATAAATGAAATCATCGTCCCAAAACTCGGATTATCTGACGGGATCATCCGGTTGCTATACGAGGAGGAAAAGAGAGGGAGAGTATAGACTTTACAAGCAGAAAGCGTGTTAAAATGCCTTTTAACACGCTTTCTTAAATCAAAAACAACAACTAGACTCAACAGATCACTTGCTTTAAACCACTAATCCAAGCATCTATTCTCTTATCAGTCTGGTCAGATTCATTGGATTCATCCAAGGGAAGTCCCACGAACTGACCATCCACACAAGCCTCGGAAGAGTCGTAACTATACCCATCGGTATCCACCGAACCGGCAAATTGACACCCACTTCCTTGTAGCTCGTTATAAATTATTCCGATAGCATCGCAGAAAGACCCGCCAAAAGAGGCAGAATCCCCGCATCCGAAGATTGCCACGGTCTTACCCGACAAATTCTTCGCTTTCAGCTTATCCAAGAAATCGTTCCAATCATCCTGCAACTCTCCGATTCCCCATGTAGAACTACCCAGCAACAAAACATCGTACTTGTCGACCTCGTCCACTTTTGTAGTTCCCACGTTATGTATATCTTCACTTGCAACACCCAAACGAGCCGCAATCGTTTCAGCCACTCCTTCGGTTGCTCCCGTCGTGGAGCCATAAAATATTCCAACTTTCTTCATCTCGATGTATTATTTTATTTTGTACATGACAAAGATAGCGCACCCGACAATACCGGTAAATCCCTATATATGATTAAATTTACCCCCGCCAACCCCTATTCATGGGGATGTGGTTAAAGCAGTAACAAACCATGATCCCGGATCGCCTGCATCTCTTTGCTATACCAGAAAGGCAGGAAGTCATCGTTAAACAGGATCTCGTAATTCCGACTAAAGTCTTCCAGCAGATAAGGATTCACGGCATCCACTCCCACCTGCATCAGCGACTCGTGGATAAAATGAGCCCAGTCACCTCTCATTTTGATCGCCATCTCCCGGCTATTCGTATGTAGCAATAAAACGATCGAATATTTTCCTTTTTTCACGCTCTCCGGCCCCAACTCCACCCGACCTCCTAACCAGTATAGGCGCCGGGAATGTAATTTTTCCACGGGTTCCTGTTCTTCCGCCATGTGTGCGACAAAGCGAGGCGGAATCGTGGTTGCCGGAATCTTGCAGTCAAACCACTTTTGTAAAGGCAAATCAAACCCCACTCCCCGCATATAATTATATAGTGAACGACTTAATCCATCCCCCAGTTCGTCATGATCACCACCTTGTAAATCCTCGAACGCCACGTCATTCCGGGCAAAGCCCCCGAAAGGCGGTTCAGTTACCCGGGTTCCGAATCGTTCGGGACACAAACCCACCGGACTATGTGCCGTCATGGCAAAACGATGCCAAAAACCGGAATGGATATATCCCAGCTCGAATAACTGGCGCACCACTTCAAGCGAATCAACAGTTTCCTGTGTTGTCTCCGTCGGGAAACCATACATCAAGTAAGCGTGAACCATGATTCCCGTCCCCGTGAAATGATTGGCCGAACGGGTCAGTTGCTCCAGAGTGACCCCTTTATTGATCAA
Organism: Butyricimonas faecihominis; assembly: GCF_033096445.1. NCBI lineage: Bacteria > Pseudomonadati > Bacteroidota > Bacteroidia > Bacteroidales > Odoribacteraceae > Butyricimonas > Butyricimonas faecihominis. Next base: position 119,786 of record NZ_AP028155.1, on the reverse strand, counting down.
GCCCAACACCCGGTCAGACGCCACCTCTACCCCGCCCGACACGGCAATGCAGCCGGATGCCTTCAGTAAACGGCACAGGTCTCGTGTATAAGCCCGTTCAAAACGGATATTCCCCCACCAGACAACCGTCAGTCGTCGGCGCAATATTTCCAGAGCCAGCTCTTTCAATAAAGCGGGAGGCGCAGCCTCATCAACAAAATGGAAACCACCTTCCCCCGTCTGTGCCATCACTTGTTCCATACGGTCAACAAGCGTTTTCACCTCATTCGGTTCATAACGCCGGATATAGTCCAAACTCCCGTCACAAAAACTACACTTTCCCCAATAACACCCGTGAGCCAGAGTCAGTTTATTCCATCGTCCGTCACTCCACAACTTATGCATCGGGTTTACGATCTCGATCACCGAAACATACCTGTCTAATAACAATCCGGAATAATCGGGTACGCCGACTTCTTTCTGCGGAATAATCACGGCCGACTCATCATTCAAAAACTTGACCTTCCCGCCTCGTAAGCAAAATGTGCGTACCAAATCGGAATCCCCGATCTGCCCCGTCACGTGTTCAAACAAACGCCATAACGGTAACTCGCCGTCATCCAACAGCAAGTAGTCGGTAAAGCGGAAGAAACGCACGTCAGTCAACGATCGCAATTCCGTGTTGGCAAATCCCCCACCCATCACCACCGTGACTTCCGGGTAATTAACCTTGATCCACTCCCCACAACGCAAAGCACTATAAAGATTCCCGGGGAACGGGACAGTGATAGCCACCACCTCCGGACGATACTCTTTCATCCGGCCCGCAAGTAGCCGTATCAGGTAATGATCCGTGAAAGTCAAAGGCTTTGCCAGCTCCGCGTTCAACTCATCAAAAGAAGAGGCCGAACGCCCCAGATGCTCCGCGTAGCGACTAAATCCGAAATGCTCATCCACCGTCTCTTGCAAGAAATCGGACAAATCTTCCAAGTACAAGGTAGAAAGGTAACGGGCTTTATCCTCCAACCCCATCACCCCGAAGGCCCATTCCGTATCTTCCTCCTGTTCGAAACGACTTGCCCGGGGTAGGAAATAGGATTCACAAATCGAGTAAGCCAGCGTCCGGTTCCTTCCTTGCAGAAAAGCCATGACCGCATCAATTGTGCGCTCATACTCCTCTTGCAAAGCAAAAACACGTCGGGCATTGTCCGACAAGCGGATTTCCCGGGCTGCCACCTGTTGAAAAAGCTCATGCAGCCCCCGGGATGAAAATATTTCCAGAATCACTTCCAAGCTCAAATCAACCTGCACGGAATCAACTCCTTTCGTGTTCAAAAAACCTTTCAAATACATCATCGCCGGGTAAGGTGTATTCAACTGCGTAAACGGTGGTGTCACCAGCAACACCTTAGGGGAAACATTCATTATCTTGAATTTATGATTAAACAAATGTACACTTTTTTAATTCCAAGACAAAATTTAGGATATGCCACTTTTATTTCTTAATTTAGCGAATCGTAAAACTACTAACATTTAGCTATTATGAGTAGAAAGGAAAAAAGCATTGAATTATTAAACAAAGCAGTTGCCGACGAATTGCTTGCCGTACACCAGTACATGTATTTTCATTTCCGTTGTGACGATATGGGTTACGACCTGTTGTCCGGGTTATTCAAACGTACCGCCATCCAAGAGATGATGCACGTGGAACAGCTTTCAGAACGTATCTTGTTCTTGAAAGGAGAAGTGGAAATGAAAACCTCCGGGGATGTTCAGAAAATCCACGAACCGAAAGAAATGCTGGAATTGGCCACGGCCATGGAAGAAGGTAGTGTAAACGACTATAACGCTTGGGCTCAAGAATGTGCTGCCAATGCGGATGCCGTATCCAAGAAACTATTCGAAACGCTTGTTGCCGAAGAAGAAGTTCACCAAGATCAGTATGAAACAGAACTGGACAACTTGGAGAAATTCGGAGCCAATTACTTGGCCCTGCAATCTGTTGAACGCAGTAAAAGCGTGGCCGTGGGAACCGCTCCCGCGGGAGAATAAATGATTAAGAAAGCGACTCAAAACGGGTCGCTTTTTTTCACCTCGGGTTTTATCAACAACCGCAATGACTGATCGTACGTCACGTAACTCCACATCCAGTTGATAAATATAAACAACCGGTTCTTCACCCCCACGATACTCATCAAGTGAACCAACAGCCACAATAACCATGCAAAAAATCCACTGAAACGAATACCGGAAATCTCTGCCACGGCATCATTCCTCCCGATCGTGGCCATGGACCCCTTGTTCATGTATTTAAAAGGACGCAAGGGTTTCCCCTTGATCATGTGTCGTAAATTCTTCGCCAACAAACTTGCCTGCTGTATGGAAGGCTGCACAACTTGCGGGTGACCGTTCGGGTAGTTCTCCGCCACCATCAAGGCGGTATCCCCCAACGCGAATATATCCGCCATCCCCTGTATCCGGTTGAACTCGTCCACGAGAAGACGATTTCCCCGACCGTAGATATCTTGAGGTAACCCTTCCAGACTGCTCGCCTTCACCCCAGCTACCCAGAACACGTTGTTCGTAACAACCTGTTCACCATCCACGAACGTCAATTTTTTTCCGTCATACTCTTTCACGAACTTTTTCAACAGCACCTCTACCTTCATATCCTTCAAATTCCGAATAACGTCCTCCGAAGATTTCTGTGAAAAAGCGTTCAGCAACCGTTCTCCCCCGTCTACCAAGAGAATCCGCATCTCGTTCCAATCCAGTTCCGGGTAATCCTTCGGTAACACGAACTTCCTCATTTCTGCCAAAGCCCCTGCCAACTCGATCCCCGTGGCCCCACCTCCCACAATCACGAACGTCAGCCAATGTCTCCGTTCCTCTGCATTCGACGTGTTCAGCGCCCGCTCGAAACTCTCGATCATCCGGTTCCGGTTAAACAAAGCGTCCGACGTCGTTTTCAATTGCATCGTCCGTTGTGCCAACGTCTGATCCCCGAAATAGTTCGTTCCTGCCCCTGTGGCAATTACCAAATAATCATAAGAAACATCCCCGATGGAAGTCTCCAAACGGTTCTCCTGCGGGATCACCCTCTCTGCCGTGCATATCCGCACATGAAAATCATGTCGTCTCTTGAAAATCTTTCGGAAAGGAAAAGAGATCGCACTCGGCTCAATTCCCGATGTTGCCACCTGATACAGCAAAGGCTGGAAAAGGTGATAATTATTTCGATCTAATAATATAACTTGAAAATCCCGGTCATTCAACCGACGAGCCAATTTCAACCCTCCAAAGCCACCACCCACAATAACAACTCGTTTTTTGGTTCCTTTACTAGGAATATTGCTCATTGTTTCCATACACGTAATAACTTTTATCTTCAGTTATACGTGATATTTCATTGAATCGTTCCGTTCCCGGTTAAAAATAAAAGTTTATAAAGTCGATAAGGTTTATAAACAAAGGGGTTGTCCAAAAAGTCCTGCCTGTATTTGCCAACTACCCCCACTAACTCCCCCTGTGTAAGGGGGAGTTAGTGGGGGTAGTTGTTTAAAATTGACTTTTTAACAGCCCCTTATATTAAAATCGGTAAGAAATACCTATTGATGGCGAGAATGCCGTGGATTTATATTTTCCCTCGAACATTTCATCCGCTCCCGTGACCACGTTCTTGTACGGGTACTTTCCGTGTTGGCTGAACCCTTGAATGTAAAGGAAAGCCACGTCAAATTGCAATCCCTTGTAAGGCTCAAAAGTCAATCCGGCAGAAAGCCCTAATTTGTCCATTCCCGGAGTTTCCGGGTTGTACAACTTCTTACGAATCGGGCTTTGGTCATAATATACTCCGGCACGTAACACCAAACGATCGGTTGTCTTGTAGCTTGCCCCGATACGGTAAGTCATTGAATTCTTATAATCTTTCTCCGCTTTAATCGGTGCGATTCCCAATTCCGCCTCGTTAAAATACACGTTCAAAGAATCGTAAGCATTCCATCCCACGTATTGCAAATCCAACGCCAACTCCCAACGATCCGTGGGACGATAGCTCACGCCCAACGTCGTGTTGGAAGGTAAAGGCAATTCTGCATGGAATGTTCCCTGATCATACTTCGGGATAGAGATATTCGGGATCGTTATTCCCATTTGTCCTACCACCGGCCCGTATTTTGCAAGTAATGCCTCCATGTTAGCGAACAAGTCTTCAATACGACGATTAGCGTAAGTCAACGAAGCCTCACCTTCTTTCACCCGCATCTTGATCTTGGAACGATAAGACAAACCAACGGTCACTTTGTCACAAATATCGTACATGATTCCCACGTTAAAACCCACTCTCATGTGAGCATTTCCTTCCAAACGAGCATAAGCCGGTGGAACCTCTGTCCCTTTCATCAATGCAACCATTTCCTGCATGGCTTTTTTATCCTCATCCGGGATTATACTCGAAGGAACACCTGCCAACTTAGGCAGTAAACTCTCGAATTTCGTTCCTATTCCCTGCAAATCGCTCGCCCCCATCAATGCCCTAGAAAGATTCACGTTTCCCCAAGCCAGTTGCAAACCGACACCGATACTCAAACGATCCGTGATCTTGTAAGAAAGCGTTGGTTGAATCACGTATGATTTCAGGCTAATATCCTGAATCAACCCTGCCCCGGCCCAGTTCTTCGGCCACTTCAAGGAGTTCCCGTAAGGAGTGGTCAAGCTGATTCCGGCAGCCAAATTATCGTAAATCTTGAACCCGGCGTAAGCGTATAACGGCGTTCCTACCGGGTTATCCGTCTTGGCCGAATACCCGTCGTAACTATATTTAGCCTTGGCCATGATAGCTGATATACCTAGTGAAAAATCCATATTGGTACGCAAAAACACCAATCCTGCCGGGTTAAAATGCATACTCTCCGCACCCAATTTCATCCCGGTCCCCACGTGTCCCATTCCGGTCTGTTTCGTGCTTAACAAATTGACTTGGTATCCTTCGGCAAAAACCGTCATGCTCAAAATAGAAGCCAATACTACAATGACTAATCTCTTCATAGAATCTTTTTTACATTATTACTTAACGATCAAATCATTAAAACAATCTAATCATTATTTTCTAAATTTTAAGGCGCAAAAATAACATTCAACTCCTTAAGTTGTTTCTACTTTACGGTATGCAACAAAAATTGGTTACCTTTGCGTCCAAAATACAGACACCATGATCACGTTTGAAATAGACACCGAATACATTGAATTAATCAAGCTGCTAAAGGCCACCCGCATCGCTGACAGCGGTGCCATGGCCAAGATTCTCGTGGAAAATGGAGAGGTTACCCGCAATGGAGAACCCGAATTCCGCAAACGGGCTAAAATCACCAAAGGAGAAATCATCACCGCTTTGGGACAAAGCGTGCAGGTAGTATAAGTGTTTTTTCATCAAAACTTATACATCAGCCCCACGTTAAAACCGTCAAATTTGTATTCAATGCGGAATCCCAAGTCGTGATAAAAACATCCCCCACCAAAAGACAAATCATGACCTTCCGTGTAGAAGGATGCCGAAACAAACGGCACCCACACACTCTTTTTTACAATCATAACCCGTTCCCGCACGGGAGTATAAGCATAAGTAAGATGTTTCAGTTCATTGTACTGCACGGAAAGCTCCACAGCTAATTTCCCGGATTCATTATCGAACAAGGTCCTCTTGTAATCCCGAATTAAATTCCAATCCTCTATCGTACTCTTTAGCGTTCCTTCCCGGTCCACGGTCGGAACATCCCGGTAAACCGTATCTGTTTTGTACCTGTACTTATAACGTACTTCTCCGGACAAGCGAACCGTGTCCGGAATAAAGCACGTTATAGTATCTCGAATCGTCTCACCCTTCACGTAGGTTGTTCTTTCCCCCTCCTTCATCGTGAACCTCCCGACAAAGAATCCCAACAACAAACAAATCACGCCGCATATAATCAGAGTCTTCATATCAATCCAATCTTTTACACGTTCTCCGGTTTCTGACTCATCGGTTTTATTTTACTCTCATATTTTGTCCAAGCTATTTTATATGTTTCCACGGACTCATCCGGAACATAGATATTGAAATCAGCATATATATAACCCAAATCGCTCACTAATGCAGGAGGTGTTATTGGTTTACATATAAAACTTTTCAAATTATTACATCCATGTACGACACTACTCCCGATTGTTGTAATAGTGGAAGGAAAAGTAATGGTCATCAATGAACTACATCCAGAACATAACGAATTCGGAACAACCGAAAGACCTTCTTCCAATTCCATGGTAAGTAATCTCAAATTATCTTGCCATTGTTGAGAATAATCCATATCCAGAAGTAATGTATTGGGAATAAAAATATGAACAAACTTACAATTTTTAAATATACCAAACCCTAATGTTGTTAAACAAGATAAATCTATACCATTTTCATCCAAAGAAGTATGACCAAATATAGCTATTGCTGACGTATCTATCTTTTCATTAGGCAAACTTATTGTCTTTAATCCGGTACAATTTTCAAATGTTCTTTGCTTAAACAAATTGACATTCACAAAATTCTCTGCAAAATCAGACAGGTCTGTTATTTCCTTATTATCCTTAAAATAATCATTAGGAAAATCTGTCACGGCTGCCAACTGTTTACGAGTCACACCCACCCCGTCCGTACTCCATCTCTTCACTACCAGCCGGTGGAATTCCGGGTCTTTAAACCGGACATAATAATTTCCTGTGATATTCAACACCAACCTATTAAATTTACTCCGTAAAGCATTGATCGACTCCTCGTAAACATCCGCATGAATATTCAACGTCCCGTCCAGCACCGGAACCGGGTCTTCCCCGGCAATTCCTTCACTGCTCAATCCCTCGTAACTCCCATCTGCCAAACTTGCCAACTTATCAAGTATATCCGAACTATCGTACGTCTCGTTAAATCCCACGAGCCGCACCCGTTTCAAAGCGTGTTCCGTCCCCTGTTCTTTCTGGGCCTCCATCATCTCTACCAGCAACTTCACCGGGTGAAGTAACGGACAATCCTCCACGAAAAAGTCCGTGATAATATGCTTACATTGATCCATCCTGACTCCCTCCGTCGGGAGCAACGGGTAGTTCGACAGTGACAGGTACTGATTGCGGGGACTAAACTCGATCACCCGCATACTACCACCCGTCGGAAGTTTCATCTGCGAAAGGGAGGTTCCGTCAGCATACACCTCTTGCAAGTGCGTGCAGGAAGTTAGGTTCAACGTACCACTCAACGTAGCAATATTCGACAACACGAGTTTTTGCAACGACGTGCAATTCGAAATTGTCAACGACGTGATCGAGATCACGATATGCCCCGTCTTGCTCCCCAGGCGAATCTCCCGGAGCATCCGTCCCTGTATCACCATGGACCCTTGCACGTTCTTGTCATACCAATCCCCGATGTTCTGTAAATAAGAGGCACCCTGTATCGCATTCTGCTGGTCGCCCGTTCCGGAAAGTTCAATCTCCATGGAACAAGTCTCCCCTGCCCGGGTCCGTTCGCCCCGGATAATCGATGTACCGTTGGCAATTGCCGGATACATGTCCATCGCCGGGGTCAGATCGTACGTGATCGTGTTTCCGGCGGCACGTACCGTGATCGTGTCCGTTCCCGCGGCCGAGAACAAACCGAAACTATACTTTGACATCATATACAGGATACGTTTCGTGATCCATCGCTGCTCCGCTTGATAGTGGTCGCCAAGCGACTGCGTGATCGGGTCCGTGTCGTTCGAATAAATTCCGGCACTATAAGCCAGTTTCCCGTTCTCGTAACAATATCTGGCATCGGCATTGTATGAATTTGCCGGGAAATACTCCTGTGCCTCGTCAAAGAAATACTTCTGGTAGAAAGCGTAAATCTTTTCCAGATCATTCCCCGACTTCAAACCGCCCAACGCCTGCATGGCCGTCATCATCCGTCGCATACTGGCCACCTTCTCCTCCGGGAAAGCCAACTCCATCAGGTTAAAGAAATTATTCGTTTCCCCGTTCCAGATCGAGGCCCCGGTTTCATCCGTGTCATGCGTCTCCACGCTATACTCCTTGTCCGGCAATCCCCGGTTCGTCGTGTCAAACCGGGTGTCCGCATCGTCCACCCGCCAGCGGAAACGACTCGTCCCTGTCCCGAACGAGTAAGGATACGTGTTCTTCGCCCGCTCATCCGTTCCCGCGTTAAACTCCACGTTATTCATGAAAAACAACGTGTCATCCACGTCCCAGTACAACGGAGCCTCCGCCCTGAACTTGGCAATCCGGGCATTCACAAATAACGTGTTCAACTCGTCGTTCGTCTTTCCCGACAGGTCGGCAGCCGACAGCCCGTACCCTTTATCCACCAGTTGCGTGACCAGATTAATCTCCCCCTTCCCCATGTCCGAGGGGATAAAACGATTCAACGACGCCTCGAAATAATACACGTCAAATCGGCTCCCGTCTCCCGCCTTGGCAATCCAGAATTCGCATGGCCGAGTTCTCATCGCGGCGGCCTGCTCGTTCAACTCTTCCGGGGTCCCGTCAAAAGGCAACAAACGGGGAGAACATTCATACACGATATTATATGCCGGGATAAACTTCGATATACTCTCCACCTTACCCTCTCCGGCATCCCAGCTATTCGCCCCGTTATACTGGAAAGCCTCTTCATCACTATTATACAACACGTTTTTATTCCAAGGCACCCGAAACAGCGTACATAATGGCGAGTTATCCGATCCCTCGATACTGATTAGGTTCGGGAACAAATCCGTGTCGAAACCGAACGTGTACTTGTCCCCCTTGTCAGGCCCGAACGTGTACAATCCCCGGAACGTGTACACCGTGCGTCCCTCCTCGTTCACAGACTTCTCGAAACACACGAAAGGCATCTGGTACACCGCCACGCGGGCATCCGCGTATTGCTCCGTTTCCATCGCCTCGTTCCTCAACCCGACTTCCCGGTACAAATCGTTATAAGCATTCACCGACCCGATCTTGTGCGACTGCATCGAGGAGGCAAAATTCTTCTTCGCCGTAAACTTCTGTCCTGCCGGAATCCACGGCACCATCTGCCACTTCTTCGTGCTTGTCGTCCCGTCGGCATGAGTGATCACCGATTTTGCCTTGTCCAGTTGGTAGCGGGTATTCCATATCCAGTACTTCATCGAGGACGTACCCTGTCCTTTCGCCGTGACTCCGGAAATCGAAACGTTCCATTCCGGGTGGTCCGTGAACAGCACGTCCAAATTACCCACCCGTGCTGTCTGGTCGGCCATCGAGGGAATCGTGTTGTCAAACACGAGACAATTAAACTGATCCCTCGTGTTGTCGAAATCCACCTCCGAACCGTTCCCGTCCAGAATATCGTTATACAGCCGGACACGGGCCTTTTCTGCCGAATCGGATAACCAGTTGATATAATTCGTCAACACACCCTGCGATGTCAGGCCGGAATCGTATTCCCGGATTCCGTATATATCCACATCTGCGCAGTCCGAGCCGATCACGATGCCCCCTCTCTGGGCAAAATAATCATTATCCTCGTAAGCGAACTCCCGGTTCTTAACCCCGTTGATATACAGGATACAGAGATTAAAATCCGGATTCCCGTACGCCATCGGGAGAATCGTCAGCGTGAACCGGGTCCGCTTTCCCTCGAACGTGTGGAGGCTCTGCACGCTGTCCTCCCGGAGCGACTGCGAGTGCATCACGATCTGATCCGCGTAAATGTTCAGCCCCGTGAACGACACCCCGTCGGGCATGGAAATCGTCACGATCGGTTTCGAGTAATCCGTCACGTGATCCACCCGGTAATCAATCTCCAGTGTCTTTCCGACCCGGGCGCATTCCCTCGCGAAGGGATAATAAGCCATCGTCAGCGAGGAACCCGCCATCAGCCGCAACACCCGGTTCCCGTCCGAATCCGGTACCCACCCGTCGTTTCCCCAGTTCATATTCTTCCACCCGGCAGCAATCGCCGTCCCATTCATCTCGTTCACCACCTCCCGGTAATTCTCCTGCCGGTTATTGCGAGTACGCGGGTTGACGTACAAGGTCGCCCCCGCAACGGCGGAATATCCCAGCGAGTTGTTCACGGGGAAAACGAGTGGTGACGTCAGTGCAACCGACTCGTCAAGCACCTCCACTTGGATGGAAAACTCGCTGTTGTCCAACGTGTCTATTTCTAGGGGAAGAGAGAACGTGTGCTTGGTCGACACGGCAATGCTGTTTTCATTCGAGGAAAACACTTGTTGCCCCTCCTTCATGATCACGAACCGGGCAAACGTACTCACGCTATCCCCGTCGTACATGGCGTAATCGAACAACGTGTTCTCCACCCAGTTCGTGGCCTTCTCCAACACGTTATTAATGGCAATCAGTTTCACCCGCTCCTCGGCAACAGCACAAATAATGTTGAAAGCAACCGTCTTCGTCTTGATACTCTCGTCCGAATTCGCCACGTATGCCGACACCCGGAACACCCCCGTCTTCCCCGGGTGAGGAATCGTGTAATTATAGGCTGTCTCGATATACACGTTCGTCCCGATCGCCACCTCGTACGACTCGTTATAATCTTTTCCCGACATTGAAACGTGCAACGTCTTCGCGATATTTCCCCCGATATTCAACGGCAAGATAATTGCCCCCGAGTAAGCTGTCCACCACCGGAAATTATCGGCAAAAATAGACAACGCCGTCAGTTGAACGGTATAAACAAAAGCGGGTGTCGTGATTTCCGTAACCTCCCCCGTCACCTTGATCATCACGTTATTGGCTCCCGAACTCAAAAACTCGGCCACGTCAAGGGCCACCGGGGAAGCACTATTCACGTATACCTGTTTCACGACCAAATAATCCGAATGATCCCCGTTCCTCACCGATATTTGCAGTAGTCCCCGCTCCCCGGTGTCCTCGTACGGCTCGGAATCTGCGTACCGTTCTTGACTTACGAAGGTGAAATTCAACCAGCAAGGCTCTCCCTTGCTGGCCGAAATATTCTTGCTATCCAAATTATTCACGATCCGGACATTACGTTGCACCCCGGTTCCCCCACCCCCGCCGCCGATTTCCGACAGGCGTTTCAGTGTCCACGTCCCGCTTCCTTTCGCCCGCATCAGCACCACGTCCTCGCTTCCGGCATGATCCGCCTCCTCGTCCACGTTATCCAAACTTCCCAGCGTGCCTCCCACCGTCAGGGGCAACGAGCCGATATATGTCCTTACCAGTTTCCCGTCTTCCTCGATAGCATACAATGTCCCTTCTTTCTTTTTCCCGATAGCGTCATATTCCGCTTGAGTCAACAACTCGTAATCCAGTGATAAGGCCTTGAGTAACGGGGTAATAACCTTCTCTTTCATATCCTTCAACGTCATGCTCCCCGCCACAAACCCGTTCTTCGCATCCGTCATCAAAAAAGTATCTTCATCCGACACGCCATGAGCCGGAAAATTCTTTATATCTAATGTTCCCATATCTATAACACGTATTGTTTATAATTATACACGAATTCCTCTTCCGTACCTTTGCCTTGCGGGGTATTGTAAAACCGTTTCCAGTACCCCGCCCATCCCGTCAGGTCCGAGGGAATCTTTTCCCGAACCCGGGCGTAGTGCATCCGGGTCATGCTGATTGCCAGTGCCAGATTATATTCCAAGTATTCACTTTTCAAATTGATCACGCCGGATACGATCAGCACTTTCCGGCACAAATCCGGCCGATACGACAAATAGTTCCGCACGATGTCATCAAAAGTCTCCGGTTCCATCTGGAAAATCCCCAAGGCCGGACCGTTCCCCAACTGACGGATATATTCACCCAATGCCGACTCTTGGGCTGCCGTCCCCATCAGCAAGTTTTCCGCCTCCTCCGAGTACCCCCCGATCCCGATCAGTACTCGTCGAATCAAGTTCCTAAGTTGCCTTTTGTCCATCATCCAGTTCTTTTATCTTTTTCAACAACTCCTCGGCACTCTTCGCCGTCGTGCAATTGATAATATCCCGGATCGCTGCCGGCAACTTCGCCACGTTTCCCTTTTTCGCCCGCTCGTTCTCCCACACGCTCCGTCCCTCGATCAGCACGATCGCCGCCGTCACGATCATCGAGGCATAAGGATATTCATACCACGGGATACAACTCCCGATCACGTCAAAAATCAACGCCATCACCTGTATCCGCCAATAATCCCCCAGTTTCCCGATCGTCCGCCGGAACCCACCCGAGTTTATCACTTCTCCCCTAGCCCTAGCACTATTCACCCCCGCCCACAAGTCCATACAAACCCCGATACACATGATCGCCCACATCGCAAGGATAACGTACACCCTTGTCAAGATCATTGAAAAATCTCCCGTTTTTAAAAACTCCATTATCATTTCACACTTTTTTTATTTTATTTCAAACTGCGCTCCTTAAAACTTAACATTCCCAGACCTTCCGAGGAAAAACCACTTTCCCTTATATTTCACAAAACTCACCTCCGCCCCACCATCTGTAATCTCCACCGCATCATCAATTACGCTACCATCGTTCCGGAACTGATAAAAGCCTCTCACAATCAAGTTTTGGTTATCGTAATTGCTATTTACCACCGTGATTAACTGCCCGCTATAGCCTTTACTTGCATCCAACGTCGTGTCAATAAATTTTGAATTATGATGTAAAAACACTCGCCAATTCCAATCTGACATACCACCATCGAACGTTCCGTCAATAACTCGTGTAGATACACTATGCAACATACTCATCCCTTGAGCATACAAGGCGTACTTCGCATAACTGTCAAGACTCCCGTAAGGTTTATAATATTGACTTCCGAGAAACAACGCCACGGAGTTCGTAGCATCAAATTCAGGGGCAGAACCCTTCCCGTCCTTTAAATAGCCTAGAACAGGCGCTCCTCCTAAACCCTCTCCGGGAAGAGCTCCAATATTCACCACCGCACCATCATCCCGGTCAAACCTGATATTTGAATTGGTAAGTAGCACACATTTTCCCCTGAGGAAGCCGCCTTCAATCATAAATTCCCCAATTTGATTCGTACTCCCAAGTTGAAAAACAGGCTTATCCTCGTTACCATTAACAACTCCTTTCAATCCCCAATCGTTCGCATCCTTGTAATTCATTGTCACATAATTCTTAGCATCTTTTCGAACAAGGACAGTTCCACCGAAAAAAGCATCTCCCGTTTGAGCATCTATGGAAAAGGTTAAATCACCATTCTTCATTCCGAATAATCCCGTCTGCATCACTCCATTAACCTCTATCATATCCCGGCCAAACATCACCCCGGTAAATTTGCCACTACTCTCTTTTTTCCCGGCAACCATCCGGGGAGAAATGATTAATTCTCTCCCGACATCGGTTTTGTTCCCGTTCCACTCCTCAATCCAATCCAACAAATTCGCATCAATCCCATCCTTCCCGTCCGCAATCACCGGCACCCGTTCCCGATCCAGCACCGTGCTACCCTCGTAGAGCGTGAATTCGATCCAAGTGGCACTGCCCACGCTTACCGCACCCGTGTAGTCGGTCAGGTTGCCGTCCGATAGCTGGTACTTCAATGTTTTCTCCGTGGTGACGTACGGGGCGGAATTGCCGATCTGCTTCAACTTCTCGCAACTGATCGAGGCGGGAGTGAATGTTCCCGTTTTATCCTTAACGATCACGTCCGCAGAAGGGCGCACGCTGTAAACCACGGCGGGTTCCCCGTTTGGTCCCGGGTAGGCTTTCGACAGGCTGTACACGGCCGTCAACGAGGCGTACCCCCTTTTCGTCGCTGTCACCGTCACCGACCCGCTATCTTCCGTCAACCCGGTCACCGTGATCGCCCCCGTGGAAGCATTCACCGATCCTGTACAACCGGAAAAACTGCCCGAGAAACTCCAAGCCCCGTCCAGCGCAGTCCCCACGTACACTTTAGCCGTTGATCCCGGAATACTCCCCGTCACGACACCCTCCGTGTCACAAGTCACCGAGGCATTCTCGTTCGTCAGGTCCATGTACACTGCATCCGATCCCCCGTACAATCTCGTCAGGGTAAACAACTTCAAGAAGACCTCTTTTCCCTCGCAATTCACCTCGATCTCCACGGTGGCCTTGTCCACCATGATCTTCGTGATCGTCAACACGCCATCCGCGAAAACATACTCGCACCCCTTCGCCGTCAACGCCACCGCATACTCACCCTCTCCGGGCGTCTCCGCGTAAGTCAATGCCCCGGCCTTATACGCCTGAATCCGGGTCTGAATCTTAAACCGGGAAACCACCACCGTATCATTCCCCGCCTTCACCAGCTCCTCCCCATCCACCACGTTCACGATGTCATAAAGCGACGAATCAATCTTCCCCTCACTGTCCACCGCCACTACCGCGTCGTAAGTCGTCAACAACACCGTGTAACCGTTCTCCCCTTTCAATTCCTCCCGTTGCCCGTCCGTGAACTCTAGGTGTCCCTTCATGTAAATATTATTCAGGTAAGCCGAGTAGCCCTCCATCGAAACACCCCCGACGTGCAGTCCCGACAAATCCCCGAACTGCATGGCAATGTTCCGTTCGGGATCGACCTCCCACGTGGCCACTCCCGTCAGGTAACGCTTGTACGTCCTTGTTGAATAGGCCGAAGCCCGCCGGGTCTTGTCCGTGAAATTCCCGTACACGGCAAACTTCATCGCCGGGCAGGGATGCACGCTCGTGCCGGGTTTCAACTCGTAGCGGAACTTCCCGTTCCCCACGATCTCCGTCGGCGTGAAATAAACCGTCGAAAACCCGGCCATCGTCAGGAACCCGCAACAGTCCACCCGGTTCCCGTCAGCATTCCCTGTGAGGTTATGGAATATTCCCCGGCAAATATCATTCACGTGCAGCCCCGCCAATTCCCCTTCTTCTAATTTCAGGGTCACCACCCGGTTTGCCGTGTCCACGCTCTCCACCGTGCCGTAGGCGATGGAGTTCCACAACTCCCCGCTGACCACATCCACCCGGTTAAACCGCAATTCCGGCACTTCAAGGAACTCCCGCAACGTCAATCCCGTCATCTCGGCGTACCCGTTCTCGTCCATCCTCACCCCGCTGCCGCCGATCATCCCGGGGATGAATGTCCCGACTTCCAGGTTCTTGAACACCACGTCACTCCCCGTCTTCACGGCTTGATCCATATAGTCGTCGAACGTATGCGTGTTCCATCTTGCGGCATCAGGCACTTGGGCCACCGTCTTGATCTGCCACCCGTCCGCATCCCACACGATGGCCTCCCCGTCGGTCATCTCGTCGGCCAACCGTCCGAAATTACGGGTCGTCCACTCCCGCGTGGCGTTAACGGCATTCAACACCTCGCTCCGGTCCAGTTCTATACTGCTCTTCACCTCTTGGATCTTCGCCGTCAAGGCATCCTCTAGGCTCACCTCTAGGTAATTCGACACCTCGCACGTCAGCTTACCCGTGTGCAACTGCTTTTTCACCGAGGTCAGCCGCAATCGCTGCACCGTCTCCATCCCGGGAACAACAATCCCCACGACATCCCCCGGGTTGAACACGATCCCCTTCTCCCGCACGTAGCGGTAATCTACATCTAGGTTATACTTCACCCGCAAACTCGAATGCGCCCGTATCCACTTGCGTCCTTTCTCCGCCAGCAACGCCTCCGCCGTGCGGACATACGCCTCCGGCAACGTGATCCCCGTGAACGTGAACTTGTCGCCCACCTGCACCCGCCACGTGGCGTTGGGGATCATCGATCGTTTCCCATCGTCCCCCGCAGGGGCCATCTCGTCCTCCTGCGGGATCAGCTTCAACGTCCGCACCAACCCACCGTCACACGTGAAAGAGAACGCCTTCCCCGTCAGGTCACCCGACAGGAAGTTCACCCGTCCCTCCTTGCCGATGACCACCTCTTTCAAGCTGAAATCAATGGCATTACAGGTCAATGTCAACCCGTCCTCCCCGATCGTGTCCACGCTCCCCGTGAACGAGGGTTTCACGTCGTCGAAATAGACCTCCCGTTCCACCAGTTTCGGGTACTCCTCCCGGTTCTCGAAATAAGGGATATATTTATCCGAATCCCGTTCCCGGGGACAGAGACGCTCCACCAGTCCTTTCCGGTAGCCAACCGGTAGATTTTCCGTGCTACCGTAAACGTATGCCCGGGTCACCGTGTTGTCGGTATCCACGTTCTGCCGTTGCAACGTGTAAAGCCCTTTCCCCCGTCCCTGCTCGAACACGAGGCTCGTGGCGTTTTCCACCCGTTCGTAGAACGCGATCGTCCGGTCACGAACCACGTATTCCACCCCGAACTCGTCCGCCAAGCGGTTCAGCACATCCCGGCACGTCGTGTTGTCGAAACTGAGATTCTTCCGCTCCGTCACCACCGTCACCGGGTGATCGCCCTTGTCCGTGGCCCACGTCCACCCCGGGTCGAAATCGTCCCGGTTAATATTCATCAGCAAAAGCTCCACGAAATCGTTCAACGTCCCCGACAACGAGAAGCGGCTCAGTCCCTGCACGTCCGAGATATAAATCTTGTCCAGCAAATTGTACAGGGGACTTTCCAACACCAAGTCATACCGGAACTCCACCGCCGAGGCCTTCACGAGGTCGGGCGCCCGGTTGATCGTGTAACTACTACCCTCCAAGCGGGCATAATCGCCCACCCGAAGATCGAGCGGCTCGCTCACGGTCACGCTCAACGTCACCTCGTCCGCCCCCATCAACGTTCTTTCCAACGTGGCGTTGTCATCCGGGACACTCGCCACGAGCGTCTCTTCCTTATTGATCTTCCGATAAATTTCGATCATATTCTATCACGTTTAAAGTAAATTTCACCACCCCGTCACTCACGATACTCACGCTAAAACCGTCCTTCACGAACACGCCTCGCTCCCGTCCGTTCGCCAAACGCAACACCCGAACCCCGGGCAGCCGCCACAAGGCATGGAACTGCCTCATCCTCGCCCCAACTTCCTTCAAATTCCCTGCCCGCATCACGCACTCTAGCGAGAGCGCCGGATTTTCCCGGAAAGCCGTGTTCAGGTAAGGGGCCGTCGTGCTTACCTCTATCCGTTTCGGGACTTTCAGGTCGCCTTTCACCGCCGTCACCGTTATTCCGAAATCCCGGGCCAGATTGAAGTCGTCCACCCTGATATTCCCGTCCCCGCTTCCCGCAAGGGTCAACTCCTCGAACTCCACGTGCGGCTCCCGAAACTTCAGATCGAGTTTCAGCAACTTGTCGTCCACCCGTTCCACGCCAACCTCATCCGCCATCACCACGTCGAAATTCCCCAACTCCGTCCCCAATCGCCGACAAGCCACTGCCGCCTCCCGGAAACGCTCCATGTTCGCCGCATCCGCCATCACGAACTTCAACCCGATCGTCCGCCCGTCATATTCCAAGTCCTTCCCGTCAAGATAAGGTTCCACCCCGTCGCCCCAGTTCCGCTCGATCTCCCCCTTGCGCTTCGGGAAATCGAACAACCCGCTCACCGCCACGCCACCATCACCCCGCATGGGCAACACGCCGTAAGCGGTCACATCAATCGTATCAAACTTATAAATCATACGTTTCCTTGTTTTTATGTACCACCTTCGCGTAACCGTCCCCGTCCGCCACCGCCGTGGCCCGGGCGTACAGGTTCACCACCACTTTCGACTCGCCCTCGCAATGCACCTCTACCGCCGCATCATCCAGCGCATCCACCATCACGAAAGCATGATCCCTCGCCCGAATCACCACCCGCGAATCATGCTTCACGTACAGGCGGCTCACCGCGTACTTCTCCACGCCACACTCCGCCTCGCACGTCCCCAGCAACACGGCATTTCCCCCCGCAATCTCCACCCGTTCGTCAATATAAATTCCTCTCTCGTGTAACATCCCGTCAAAATGCTCCTTCAAATACTCCTTTGTCGGGAAATTCTTCGCCAGACAAAAATCTATCCGATCCCAATAGCACTGCAACATCTCCTCCTTATCCCCCGCCGCCGCCAGTTGCGCCATCCCGTCAGCACATCCCTGTACCAACCCGGCTCCCGCCAACAATTCTTCCTTTAAAAACACCATATTAATTTTAAATTTTAGATTTTAAATTTTAGATCCTATCGATTAAGTGATTTAATGATTTTCGATTAAGTGATTTTAATCACCCAATCATCGAATCGGCAATCACGGAATCTTTTTCATTCTAAATTTCCTTTATCTTTCATCTTTTAGTCTTTATCTTTTAGTTTTTATCTTTCATCTCCCCCTCCCCGCATACCCCCTCGTGTTCCGGTCGATTGATTCCAAGTGCTGGTTCACCCGTCCAAGTTCGTGCATCGTGGCTGTCGTGCTTTGGGCGGTTACTCGGGTATTCACCGCGATCTCGTTCTGTAACTCGATCATTTGCGTCATGTTAAAAGGAGATTCCGGTACGGTCACAGTCCCCGTCAACAACCAATCCCGGATGGCCCGCACGTCCGAGGCCGTCATGTTCCAAAGTCCCACGAGCTGACTCGCCGTACCTTCCGTCATAGCCGCCTGCAATTGCCCGGTCACCTCCTGCACCCGACTCGACATATCCTTGTTCACCACCAGCCCCATATCGGTCATCATCTGCACCCACTCTTTGCTCTGGGCACTGATCGAGGACATACTCGACTCTAAAAGTCCCTTGATTTGCCGGATCTCCCCGGTACTGAAATTAACTCCTTCCTCCGATTCCTCGGCTGTAAACCTCTCCGCCGCATCGAACACAGGTTGTAACGATTTTTGAATTAACTTCATCGACAATTGTTTTGCAAGCATATTCTTAATCAAGGTATCAACCTTGCCCTGCATGATAGCGTCAATACCTTCGGTTCCCTGCGAGAAGGCATCCACCAGAGTTGAACCCAACTGGGAAGCAAATGACTTCAAATCAGTCGTCATCAATTCATCGATAATATTTTGTTTCGAATCCGCGATCTGATTCTCCAAGCTAGTGATCGCCTTTTTATACTCCTCTATTTTCCCCTTATCTTTTTTCTTCCTCTTCTTACTATCCTCCGCCCTTAACTGCCCCTCGACTTCAATTTTCTGCTTTTCCAAATTAGCAATCTGATCCACCTTCGTTTCGTACTCTTCCGTACCCAATGCTTGACTTGCAGCCCGGGCCAACCCATCATATTCCGTCTTTAATTTCTTCAGGTTCTCCGCGTGCTTTTTGATCTCTTTATCCGCTTTCTTCGTTTTGAAATCGAACAATTTCGTGGCACTCGTGATCATCCCCACTCCCCCGCTAATTATACACGAAACATCACCTGACACCAACCCTTTCGCCATATTCCCCATCCCGGAAACCATCCCGCTAACCTGATCGAAAGTTGCCTGCGCCTCCTTACTCATCCCAAAAGCCCCTCCTATTTGACTAATACCAGATAAAGCTTGAGTAGCAATGGCGGAGCATTCGCCAAGGGATTTTCCCAGTTTCTCCCATTTACCTTTAGTCATTTCAACCCCACTCCCCATACTTCTAAACAAATCCGACATTGAATCTTTCAATCTTTTAAAAGGTCCCTCATCTTCTACTGGTAAAACAACTTTATTCAATTTTTCCAATAACTCCTTTTTTGTATCTGCAGTCAGTTTCCCTGCTAAAGCCAACTGCTCTACTTCTTTTTTCAAAGTCGTAATCAAATCCTCAGTATTTTTTGTCGTTAACTGACCTACAACCGCCCAAATTACCTCCCATCCCTGAGGTAATTTCAACATCTTATCCCGCAAAGCCTCAATACTGGCCGTCTCTTCATTCCGGACGATCGTCATTGATTCTCGAATACGTACAATCTCACCCTCCACTGATGTCCGAAGTTGAGTAACTTGCAATTCCATAATCTCCCGGTTTGCCTTATCTTGAATCGCCTTTAGATCATCAGCAAACTTTTGATAGATAACCCGAAGACGCTCCAACTCTTTTTTATTGTCTTCTATACCTCCTAATGACATAAGCAAAACGCTTTCTTCATCAGAAGGATTTGTTGTAGATACACCCAATGCCAAGTTCATGGCACTTTCTTTGTCTATAATTCCCATAAGATTCTATATTTAGCATTATTCTTTTCTATTAAAATATGAGATCCTCCATTTTTTCTCATTTTTCCAAAGAGAAATGCAAATATTTTAGTTACAGGATTACAACAAATCAACAATATCACTATTTTGCAATATAATCAATTTATTATTCCATAATTATAGACATCAAATTGAAATATTAACTACCTTTGTTATAATAAAAAGAGAAGTAACATGAAATCAATTCTTTTATTTTTAGTCTTCTTTATATTCACATTTACAAGATCAGAGGCACAACCTGTAAAGGATCAAAAAGCAATATACATGACTTATGGGTGCTGCATTAAACGTGAAAATGCAGAAAATTTTAATTATGAAGACAATAACATAAAATTTAATATACGACCAGAGTTAACATGGTGTGAAATTAAAATAGAAAATAAGACTCATCAAGAAATGACAATTTTATGGGATAAAGCTTTATTTGTCGTTAACGAGCAAAGTGCAAGCTTTATGTATTATCTTAATTTAGATTGCATATCTTTCCTGTCTTCAGAAGAAATCATCGCACCAC
Source organism: Butyricimonas faecihominis (assembly GCF_033096445.1). Lineage (NCBI taxonomy): Bacteria > Pseudomonadati > Bacteroidota > Bacteroidia > Bacteroidales > Odoribacteraceae > Butyricimonas > Butyricimonas faecihominis. The sequence continues at coordinate 99,195 of NZ_AP028155.1, read as the reverse complement.
ATTCCTATATTGAGAAAGAATGTACTAACACGACATTAAGAGGACGCTTTATTCTTGATAATCGCATCATCAAAAAAACAGGAGAGGATTATTATATCCGCTTAATAATTCCGATTGAAGTGAATGGTGAAGTGAAAAAATACGACTTTAAATATAGAGTATCCCTCATCAACGCAAAGAAACAGCAAAAATACAAGGAGAAAAGGCAAAAGAAAATCATGAAAGAACTTGAAAAAGTCATAAAGCAACATCAAGAATAGTAATTCTAATCCAAAACGTATATTTCGTCCCCGCTGACGCTCGAAGTTGAGCGGCTTGCAATTCCATAATCTCCCGGTTTGCCTTATCGTGAATCGCCTTCAAATCATCTGCGAACTTCTGGTAAATACCCCGAAGACGTTCCAACTCTTTTTTACTATCTTCAATATCCCCTAACGGCATAAGCGAAACACTTTCCTCGTCAGAAGAATTTGTTGTAGATACTCCCATGACCAAGTTCATGGCACTTTCTTTGTCTATAATTCCCATATTGTTCCATTATTATCGTTACTCTTTTCTATTAAAATATGAGATCCTCCATTTTTTCTCATTTTTCCTAAGAGAAATGCAAATATTTTAGTCACACGATCACAACAAATCAACAATACCACTATTTTGCAATACAATCAATTTATTAATTCATAAATTACAGATTTCAAATTGGAATATTCACTACCTTTGCATAAATAAAACAAAAGGAACATAACATGAAATCATTTTTTATATTTCTAATTTTATTCTCGGTTACATCCTTAACAACTGAAGCACAACTAGTAAATAATAAAAAAGCAACTTATAGGGAAACAGATTGTTACATTGAACGGATAAATGCAGAGACGTTTAATCACGAAGATCAGGACATCAAGTTCAAAATTATTTCTAGCACTTACTCCAAGTGGACAATTTCCATTGAAAATAAGACAAAAAATGATATGATTGTTTACTGGCGGGATTGTTCATTCGTGGTCAATAAAATAAGTGGAAGTATCTTATTCGTTAGCTCGAAAGATTTTTCTCTTGAATATTATCCACCTTACGAAGAAAAAATTGCTCCCGAATCAATATTGGGTGAAACGTATTTTACTCATAATAAACGAGAATACATCATTGACCCTAAAATCATAAAAAAAACGGGTGAAGATTATTACATTCGTTTAATAATCCCGATTGAAGTGAATGGTGAACTAAAAAAATATGATTTTAAATACAGGATATATCTTGCCAATGCAGAGAAACAGCAAAAATACAAGGAGAAAAGGCAAAAGAAAATCATGAAAACAATTACAAAAATCATAAAAAAACGTCAAACACAGTAAGTCCATTCCTGAATACGTGTAATTTCACCCTCCGCTGACGCTCGAAGTTGAGCAGCTTGCAATTCCATAATCTCCCGGTTCGCCTTATCATGAATCGCCTTCAAATCATCCGCAAACTTTTGGTAGATACCCCGAAGACGTTCCAACTCTTTTTTACTATCTTCAATATCTCCTAACGGCATAAGCGAAACACGTTCCTCCTCAGAAGAATTTGTGGTGGTTACTCCTAACGCCAAGTTCATGGCACTTTCTTTGTCTATAATTCCCATATTATACCATTGTTATCGTTATTCTTTTCTATTAAAATATGAGATACACCATTTTTTCTCATATTTTCAAAAAGAAATGCAAATCTTTTAACTGCATTACTACAACAAATCGACAATATTACTATTTTGCATTATTATCAATTTATTATTTCATAATTACACATATCAAATTAAAATATTCACTACCTTTGTATAAATAAAACAAAAGGGGCATAACATGAAATCATTTTTTATATTTCTAATCTTATTCTCGGTTACATCCTTGAAGTCTGAAGCTCAACTAGCAAAGAATAAAGCTGTATATAAATATATCGTACGGGATTGTTATATTGAACGTGAAGAGGCTGACGATTTAGACTATGAAGATAAGGATATCAAATTCGAAATCATTCCAGATCATTATTCCATTTGGACAATTTCCATTGAAAACAAGACAAAAAATGATATGATTGTTTACTGGCGAGATTGTTCGTTCGTAGCTTGTAAAATAAGTGGAAGTATTCTATTTGTCAATAAAAAAGATCTTTCTCTTAAATATTATCCACCTTACAAAGAAAAAATTGCTCCCGAATCAATATTTAGTGAAACATATTTTGCTCATAATAAAGTAACAAGCCTCATTAACCCTAAAATCATAAAAATAACAGGTGAAGATTATTACATCCGTTTAATCATCCCGATTGAAGTCAATGGTGAACTAAAAAAATACGATTTTAAATACAGGATATATCTTGCCAACGCTGAGAAACAACAAAAATACAAGGAGAAAAGGCAAAAGAAAATCATGAAAGAACTTGAAAAAGTCATAAAGCAACATCAAGAATAGTAATTCTAATCCGGAACGGTAGTATCCAAAATTTTGCAAATAATAAATCAGAAATATGGTCATAATCAACCTTTAATGGTACATTCTAAAAAATAAAGATTCAAATTTTATTGATTTTTAACTCGCTTGGACAAATGCCATCAGTTTCTGTGGGTATTATTTCACTAACCTGAATTTGATTTAGCTAAATATCCAACAAAGCATCTATTCGATTTTCGTAATTTGTTGTCTTCTCTATAAACTCATCAAGATTGATAACAAGAGAATCAAGTTTACAGAATAAAGTATGCTTGTTCATTATTACCTTATATCCATCATTGAATTCAGATATAACAACACTTCCTTTATACTTAAAACCTTCAACAGAAAAACAAATATAGGACTCTTTGATACAAATGTTTGATAGCCCCCACGAGGCCACTATTATGTTTTGGTTTAATAATGTCAATAGTGCTTGACGAATTGAATTACTTAATTTCATGCTTGCTATATTTAATAATTTTAGGCATCAAAATTACTAAATAAGATAATTAAAACAAAACTTTATCTTACATTTAATATATTGCAAATTAAAAATTAGTATTTCTAGCAATATAATTATTAACTTTGTATCCTAATTCACTAAAAAATGGATTTGAGATTAAAGGAAATACTTGCCCAAAGAGGAATTACACTAAAAGAGTTCGCTCAAAGTTCTGGTATTAGCCAGTCAAATTTGAGCAATTATCTCAATGGAAATATCTCACCGACTTTAGACACTCTAAAGAAAATCGCCACGAATTTGAACGTGGATGTGGTTGAACTTTTTCGTGAAAAGGATGAAGTTGAGATTTATGCAAAGTATGATGGGATTTTATATCCAATCAACAAAAGTGATATTTTAGACATAATTTCAAAAAAGAGTAAATAATGAGCGTCAATCATATAGAATTAAGCCTAGAGGAAATCCGGCATTATTTAGAAGGGTCTAATATAAACGTATTCGTTTTTTTAGACAATACGAAAGCAAGTGAATTCTATATTCGTACACAATTTATTCAAGATGATGATTTTTCTTGGACAACAATTGTGCCATATATTTATAGAAGGACTGGACTCGAGTTAAAGAACGAAAAGGATATTGCAGATTATTTGAGGTCTGTCAAAAAATACTTTACAAAGGATTGGATGGATTCTTGGGTAAAAAAAGAAAAAAAAGAGTGTCTTGCAGACATAGAGGCTAAAAAAAAGCAAAATGCAGACAAAGAAGCACGTGGGAAAAAAGCGAGTGAGATAGTTACCCCGTACGTGTTGCTTCCTCTTTTTAGCTTGAAGGAATGTAATAATAAAACAGAGTTGCCTCCAAACCCTAATCTGCAAAGGAGATTGCAATCTTTGAAGGATAGTGGTTACACCATAGCTATCGTACAGTATGGTAGAGAAAAAACAACAAGTACGTTGTTGCCTTTCCCTAAATATAAAGAAATGGGGTATGAAACCTTTACCAAACAGTTTAAGGCAAGAGTCATCCGTCTATTAAAACAAAGAAATGCTTTTGAAGCAAGAGAAACATCAGCAAAATCCTTAATACCAGACCATAAATTTTCAGAAGTAAGATGGGACAAAGAAACCAAAGCTGAAAATTCTATGGAAATGACAGATGCGCAAATAATAGAAAAATTCCAACTCTTGGACAATCAAAGAAATCAACAAAAACGTGAGGTCTGTAGAAATTGTTTCCAGAAAGGTATAAGAGGTACCATATATGGTATTAATTATTTTTATGAAGGAACAGAACGATGGAATTCCCAAATACCGACTGTAGGTAAAGCTGCTGAAAAAGGTTGTAAAGGTTGTCCTTGGTATGATATTGAATTATGGCGTAAAATGATTAATAAGAAAGTGTAAGTATGCCCATACATAATTTTGGAAGTGTTTGTTCTGGTATTGAAGCTGCAAGTTTTACTCTTACACCTTTAGGAGTAAATCCCTTGTGGCTATCTGAAATAGCAGAATACCCGAAGAGATTTTTAGAGCTACAATACCCGGAACATCCAAATCTTGGAGATATGACCAATATCCCCGAGATGATTCAAAATGCCCAAATCCCGACTCCGGACTTATTGGTAGGCGGAACCCCTTGTCAAGCCTTTTCTCTTGCTGGATGGCGGAATGGGGTCAATGACGAAAGAGGTCAACTTACTCTTAAATACATTGATATAATTGATGCTATAGATGAAAAACGAGAGGAATGTGGAGAAGGACGTGCCGTCTTTTTCTGGGAAAACGTGGAAGGTGCATTAACGGATAAAACCAACGCATTTGGATGCTTTTTAGCCGGATTGGCAGGCCTTGACGAGCCTGTAAAAGTGTCAAAATTTAAATCATCAGGCATTCTTCATGGTCCTATTAGAAATATAGCTTGGAGAGTTCTTGATGCCAAGTATTTTGGCGTACCACAACAACGTAAAAGGGTTTATGTATTAGGTGGCGGTCTTGACTTTCATCCCGAAAATGTCCTATTCGAAATAGGACATCAATTTCAAGACCCTTACAAATTGCGAGAACCTCGCCAACAAGTAGTAATGAATTTATTTGGCGAACAAGAACCAGAGATAAATCAGGATGTAATTCGTGAACTTCGTAGAGAAATAAATGGTCATGACATTGAAGTTTTCAGATGTTACTCTGACTGCTTATATGCAGCATACGGTACAAAATGGAATGGCAATGCGGCTGCCTTCAATGGCTCTTTGTTTATTTCTCAAAATGGTCGACTAAGACGCCTTACTCCTATTGAGTGTGAAAGACTTATGGGTTTTCCTGATGATTATACAGCCATTGCTAGCCCTCGTTTAACCAATAGATATCAAGCAACAGGAAATTCTTGGGCTGTACCTGTAATCAGATGGATAATGAACAGATTACTGGCAGAGGTAAATGATAATAACCATATAGCTCATATTGAATTACCAACTCCAAGTATTATAAATGAAAATTACACTCTATACTTGCTTGACGAATTCACATATGTTGGAGGACAATATCTAAATGCATCTACTTCGTGCTATGATTTTGTTCTAACCAATATGCTTGACATTGTAGATACTAACCCAGATGAAAAACTTTATATTTCCCAAGCTGGATGTGCAGGCATTCTAAGAAGGAAACGTGAACATAATGCAGGAATGAATCCAAGATTAGAAGTCGTATTAAAGAACTGCTCTCAATAAAGATTACAAACTATGAGCAAGAACGTCTCAACGGCAAATTGAAGAAATAATACAACCGAATGATGATAATAAAATTTCATTCGGCTGTAAAAAAAAAGTTGTGTAACTTCGCAACAAATCTTTATATTCTGTACATTTAAATAGTTATATCCGGCTTTTCGCATCCATATATTTCCTGTAACGTCGAGGTTCCCCGGTAGTGAAATCCACAAGTTCCACCCACTCGTATCCCTCATCTTCATCTTCGTCCCCGTATAGAATCCGGTTACGCTCGTTACACATATAAGTATATTCCTGTAACATACCCATGATCAAGGCATAACTACTGTTTAATGTCTGCTCGTGCGTGTAACCGAAAGCTTCCCTCACGTTCACGAGAAACATGAAACTACTTACTGGATTATCCAGCTTTTTAGATTTTTTCGGGCGGCTATGATCTCCGCCTCGTTCAACGGGCTCATGTTCTTTAGTGTCATGATAGATTTGTAAAAAGGGTTGTAGCCGACCCGAAACAGAACGGCATTCAACAAGATACGGGTGTCCTCCCACGTGCAATTATCCTTCAGCACTTCCCGGAACCATGCAGGAGGATCGCTTTTCTTATTGTGCAACCCAATACAAATGACGGAAAGAATAAGCTCATCATATTTTCCCATAACTTCCGGCACCCTCGGATCAAACGTCCCATCCCCGTTTCCCACGATCACCTCCAAATCCTCCGGATCAATAGCCAACAACAAAGGTTTCAACCGGAACCACGAACGCACGGTAAGCGGCGTAATCGTGATATATTTGTCCACCCGTTTTCCTTCCGGCACGGAATCGAGACACGCGAACTCGAAAGGAATACGAATTGTACTCTCACTAACGGTGTCGCTCTCTAACGCGATAATCTGTTTTATGCCCATGTACTAATTTTAGATCTTAAATTTTAAATTTAAGATTTTAGATTAAAAAAGCGTTGGCCTTGCGCAGCCGGAATCTCCTAATCTAAAATCACGAATCGTGAATTAAAAAAGGATGCCCCGGTATCGCTACTTTTGGCATCCTTTTACCGGTTTAGGCTTGTGGGTTCACAGTCTTCACCTCACGGATAAAGGACGGTTTCAAGCTTCCATCAGCGGCAATGGCCGATTGACGGGTCACTTTCACCAACAACAGATCGGTTTGTTCGCTGCCCGGTGCCTGGCTGATCTTGGCCGAAACAGCCCCGTTGACAATGGTGTACTCCACGTATTTCCCCTCGTAAGGCTGGGTGGCGATACAGAATGCTTTATTGATCGTCTCGACACTGTTGGGAGCCTCCCATTTATCACCGTTTTTTGTCCCGCCACAAAAAGTGACCAGCTCGTCAGTAGTCGGTGAAGGAATAGAAAACTCGATACTGTCGGCATCCCCCTTGCGGTTGATGATCGCTAGGGGATCTTCTCGCCCTTCCACCTCGATCTTCACTTGATTCGCATCGGCAAAATTAAACGCCACGGAACCTTTGTAAATATCTCGCAACCGGGTGTATGATGCCGGTACCACCCCGTTAACCGCTTCCCCGTAACCGATGGAAGCAACTCCAATTGCAATACTTCTTTCTGACATAATTTTTAAAATTAATGGTTATTAAAAATGTTTACTAAAAATCGTTCCGATTATCTATCCCCTGTCAGTGAATAATTCACCGGTTCGCTTTCCATTAAAATGCCGGATTACCAAAATATTCTCACATTTTCATGGCTTTTTTTAATTCTTGCCGAACGAGATCGAGCACTCTCTCCAGTATTCGATAACGCGTAGCTATAGATTCCGGTCCCTCCCAATCCTTTACAGGACAGCACTCCATGTAATAAAATATGAAAAGTTGCCGATAATTCGAAGGTATATCCAACCGATTCAGAAGGTCAATGACCCAATCATGGAAATCCTGCAATTGTTGACTTAAAGACTTTTCTTGCGGATCATAACTCATGCAATCGACGGGCAAAGACTCGCAAAGCACAAATCCAATCTTTTTACGGGAAGACTTCAGCTGGTGAAAAGTCTGCCATTGAAGCACTTTATATTTTATGGCACCAAGAACATAAAAGTCAAGCGTCGTTCCATTCTTTTTCTTTTCGTGCATGAAATCAATCAACCGGGAATCATTTTTCTTTTCTAAAAGTTCACAAATGACTTTATATAAAATATCCTCGGCCTCATCTTCAATATGATATTGCTTACTTTTGTAGATAGCATATTCCAACCAATGGAAATACCTACTATCAATAAAATTTAATAATTCATTACCTTCCATGATATTCATTTAGATTGTCCCTTTTATCTAAAATATAAAACGGCTCAGCTTTTATCACGAAATAGGATATTAAACGACATTTTTATAATTAATTAACATAAAATACAACAAACAACCTTCTTCCCTTCCGAAAATTGCTACTTTCATTTTCAATTCATCAGAGATCATCCTGTAGCGCTTAATAACCACAATAACATATCTAACATTCACGAACACCTTAATTGCCATCAATCAAAAATATCTACACGTTAGAAAGTTTTAATTACTATACACACACAAGTACCCCGATTCATGTAAATCGATGGCGTAGATACAGGCATCTTACAGTATAATCGTGCCGTAGTCTCAAGGGTAGGTCAACGATAGGTTAACGAAAGGTCAACGAAAGGTTAACGATACGGTGTGAGAATTTTTTGCAGATTTCACATTATAATAGAAAGGACTTCTCCACGAGTCACCAAAGAGAGTATAAGGAAAGAGTAACCGGAGATCACTGAGACTAATTTACAGAAATTAAAAACAAAAACATGAAAACTTCAGCAATTGAAAACAAAAGAGAAAAATGGCATACTAACGGACTCACGTTCTATTACCAAGCAGGCAAATTATGCCAGTGCCGTAGCAAGCGCCCCCGTTTACGAAATGGCAAGAAAAAAGACGGGACCCCGTTACAACCAAGTCCGGAGCAAATAAAAGCCAGAAAGGTTTTTAAAAATATTATCGCACTCAAACATTATTATTTTAAGCAAATCAAAGATCTCCCGATCTGGGACCTGGCTCCCGGGGAAGCAGGACAAACACGGCTGTCTAAATTTCATAAGGTAAACTCGGAAGCTTGTGACGAACGGGGCGTGGCGAATTACGCGGCTTTCAAATTCAGTATCGGCCAGTTGTTTCGCCCCGTCAATGTCCGGGCAACACGGAAGGGATGGGAAATCACGATGATATGGGAAAACCGGGAAAACCGCAAACTATCACTGCCATCAGACTGGTTACGGGTAGGATATTTCTACGGCTCCTATCCATTTTCACCGAGGTTACTACCCGACGTGGTAGCCAAACGGGAAGATTGCCAAGCAACGTTCAGTATTCCTAATCCCGGTCTGGAAATTTCAGAACCTATCCATTTGTATTTGTTTTTTTCCAGACAGGATCGGATTGCTTTTTCGACAAGTTACCACGTTCAACTTTAAGAAATTCAACATCAAACATTCATAAACTTATAAATACCAACGTTTTATTCAAGATTTCAACCAATCGTAATTGTTAATTATTCACAAATCTGAAGAATGTATGGGAATTTTCCCACGCTCTTATATTTTACTAACACAGGGAGCGACTCTCGATGAGTGTTCGAGAAATCTCCCTTGATTAATAACCTTAAAACCAAAAATCATGAGTAAAGAACTAGAGCCGGCAGCAACCGGCAAAAGCGGGAGACGTGGAAACGAAATTTTCTGGACCCATCCCACGAAGTCCGGTATCATCGTTGCCAGAGCCGTCAGTGCCCGGACGATAAAACTCGATGCGGAACGTAAACCCCACGCCGTCGCATTCGGAAGTATCGGACATCTCAGCCGAAAAATGATTAAAGCTATCCGGCTGGGATTTCCGCCCAACATTATCCGTGAGAAAGGGGCTACCCTTTTTATCCGGATCAATTTAAAAAACGGAGTTGCCGAAGGCATTCAAAACGATCCGGATGCGCCAGTAAGTAAGAACAAAAAAGCATCCGAAGAATTCCACGCAGAGATTCATTTCGATCGTCTGCTCGTTGCAAACGGGGAACTGGAAGGGCCGGACGTGACGGTTGCCATCGATAAGGAATCTCGAATGCTCACGTTCACGCAAACGGAGAACTTCCTAGAAGGAACCAAAAACGAAGAGAATGATCGTATTTATGCCGTGATTTATGAAACTAAAATCGAAGCATGCATTATTCGTGAACTTCGCCAACGGAAAGAAAACGGGGTGACCAGTGTTTCTCTACCGGAGAGATACGATCTTGACCAGCTAGCAATCTACACGTTTGCCACGAGCCGGAGAGGAGATCAGGCATCTAATTCCCAATGTCTCCAAACACCGAAAAACAAGGGAGAATAAATCGCAAGAAGGAGTATCTCGAAAGGGATTCTCCTTCCCTTTGCAACTATTTCGGATTATAACAAATGATTCAGTGATTCTACATTACCTTATCTAAAATCACTGAATCATAAATCAAAAATTACAACGTCTTATCCCAATTTCTCAGCCTTAAACCCGGCCTCTTTTACCAGCTCGATTACCCGGTCATCTGACAAATCGGAAGTAATCGTCAACACCCGGTCGGGAGTGGAGAGATCGATATTCCATTGGTCACGAGCGACTACTTTATCCAGCGTTTCACCGATCTTGGCAACGCATCCGCCACATTTGGCGGTGGTTTTGAATTTACTTGTTTTCATATCCTTCTTGTTTTTAATTACGATTCCACCCGTGAAGAACATTCGGCACATAACCCCTTCAACACGTAGTTTATACTTTCTAACGTAAAATCGCCGGGCAAGGCCACCGTGGGCACGTGAATTTTTCTTAAACAAAAGGTCTTATGGCAATTCCGGCAATAGAAATGAGCGTGAAGATCATCGATAGAACAGGTACATTCATTACTGCATACCGAATATTTCAACGAACCGGAACCGTCATCAATCACGTGAATCAAGTGATGATCCAAAAACAGATTAATCGTCCGGAATATCGTCGATTTATCCACGGTATCCAATTCCGTCTCTAGGTCCAGTAGGCTAAACGCCCGGGTAAAGCGAGTCATCGCTTTCAGAATCAACAGCCGCATGGCCGTCGGCTTGATCTCCCGCTTTTCCAGTTTTTCCAAATATACCTTCTCGTCCATAACTCTCTATCTTGCTCGTTTCTGTATTCTTATCGCATTCAAAATTGCCAACAAGGCTACCCCGACATCGGCAAACACGGCCTCCCACATGGTGGCGAGTCCCCCGGCACCCAGTACCAACACGATCAATTTCACCCCGAAAGCCAGCGTGATGTTCTGCCAGATGATCCGGCGGGTCTCTTTCCCGATCCGGATCGCCATGGCCAACCGACCGGGCTGATCCGTCTGGAGAACCACATCCGCAATCTCAATCGCAGCGTCACTTCCCAAGCCCCCCATGGCAACTCCCACGTCGCTCAGGGCAAGCACCGGGGCATCATTAATCCCGTCACCCACGAAAGCAACACGCCTTCCCGGATCGCTCTTCAATGCCTCCACGTGCGCCACTTTGTCCTCGGGCAACAAATCCCCGTAGGCCTCGTCCACGCCCAAATACCCTGCTAATTTAGAAACAATTGTTTGTTTATCTCCCGATAATATCTGAATATTATCAATATTTAATTTTTTTAATGCTGCAACGGCTTCTTTAGCATCTTCTTTCACGGTGTCCGCCAGCAACAAGTGACCGACGTACTCGCCATTTACCGCACACACGACAAGCGTTTCGGGAACCCCGGTCAGCTCGGACGGGAACGAGATCCCGTACTTCTCCAACAAACGAGTATTTCCTACCAGTACCTCCTGCCCATCAACGAGTGTCTTCAATCCGTAGCCTGCCAGCTCGGAGACCTCCACGTCACGCCGGATGGAGATTTGCCGGGATTTAGCATACTGCTCGACCGCCTTGGCTATCGGGTGATTGCTCCGGCTCTCGACAGAGGCAATTGTTCGCACAACCTCCTCTTCGGTAAAACCCTCCCGGACGTGTACTTGCTGCACCTCGAACACTCCCTTCGTCAACGTCCCGGTCTTATCGAATACAACCGTGTTAATCTTCGTGATTGCATCCAAGTAGTTTCCCCCTTTAAAGAGAATTCCCTGCCGGGATGCCGCCCCGATTCCCCCGAAATACCCCAGCGGGATACTGACCACCAGCGCACACGGGCAGGATATTACCAGAAACACGAGCGCCCGGTACAACCAATCATTCAGCACGAAAGAGAAGTCCGGTTGTACCCACGACACGATCCAAGGAACCAGCACGATCAACACGGCCAACCCCGTGACCACGGGCGTGTAGATCCGGGCAAACTTCCGGATAAAAAGTTCCGCAGGAGCTTTACGCTCGGAGGCGTTCTGTACCATTTCCAGAATCCGGGCCAGAGCACTCTGATCATAGGGCTTCGTCACCTTCACCCGCACAACCCGGTCGGTCACGATCATTCCCGCCAGCACATCCTCTCCCGTGCGGATGTTCCGAGGCACGCTCTCCCCGGTCAAAGCCGCCGTGTTAAAAGCCGCCACGTCACCCAGCATGATCCCGTCCAAGGGTACCCGTTCCCCTACCTTGATCTCGATGATCTCCCCGACACGAACTTGTTCCGGTTTCTCGATCTTTTCTTGCCCGTCACGAATAACCGTCGCCTGCTCCGGACGTACATCAAGTAAAGCCCGGATATTCGACCGGGCCCGGCTCACCGCACTATCTTGGAATTTCTCACCGATGGAATAAAATAACATCACGGCCACGCCTTCCGGGTACTCCCCGATATAAAAGGCCCCGATGGCTGCCAGTGACATCAACATGAATTCGTTAAAGTACTCCTTTTCCCGCAAGCACTCCACGGCCTCTTTCAACACGGGAAACCCTACCGGAATAAAAGCGACCAAATACCATACAAATCGCACGATTTCCGTCTGAAACCAAGCGACATTCCCCCAAGATAAACCGATTCCGCAAACCAGCAACCCGAAAGAAATCAATTCTGCACTATATTTTTTCATCATTCTACTGTTTTAATTTTCCGTAAAATTACGATTCATTTCGTGCAACTAAATTGCAAAAAACAGAACGCACATGAACATGATCCCAAGATCATCCCATGCGCGTTCATTCGAGCTGACACTCCATAGTTGATTATTTTACCATCACTTCCCGATGTTTCATGATTTCACCCATATGTTCCAATGCCCAATCCACCAGCATCTGCACCCGCGGCATCAAGCTTTCACCCAGCTCCGTGAGCCGATATTCCACCCGCGGCGGTACCTCGGCATATACCTTCCGCGAAATTAGCCCGTCGGCCTCCAACGTCCGCAGGGTGACCGTCAGCATACGCTGGGAAATGTCGGCAATCGCTTTATGAACATCACAGAATCGCATGGTTCCGTTCGCATTCAACGTCACGAGGACGAGCATTGACCATTTGTCACCCAAGCGACTCAAAACATCACGAATGGGACAATTATCGTTCGTGTAAAAATTTTCCATTTTTTTCTTCCCTATATATGGTTTAGTATCAACAATAGTTATCTCCGTGTAACTATCTTATCTATAAGTTCGTTCTTGTTTATGCAAATCAAATAGCTTACATTTGCTAAACAAAAGTAATAAACCTACTTTAAAGAACTATTGTTTAACTAAAAAAATTTACCCATGGCAAAAAAAGTAGCCGTATTGGCAGTTAACCCGGTAAACGGGTTCGGTTTGTTCCAGTATCTGGAAACATTTTTCGAAAATGGCATTTCCTATAAAGTATTTGCAGTGGCAGAAACGAAAGAAATCAAGACGAATTCCGGCATTGCCCTCGTGGCAGATGACGTGATTGCTCACTTGAAAGGACACGAGGACGAGTTCGACGCTCTTGTGTTCGGCTGTGGTGACGCTGTACCTAAATTCGGGGAAAACGCCGGAAAGCCTTACAACCAAGATATGTTGACCGTGATCAAAGCTTTCGGGGAAAAGGGTAAAATCATGATCGGCCACTGCGCCGCCGCCATGATGTTCGACTCCGTGGGCATCGCCACCGGAAAGAAAGTCGCCGTTCACCCCCTCGCCAAACCGGCCATCCAACATGCAAAAGCCACCGACGAGAAATCCGAGATCGACGGCAATTTCTATACCGCTCAAACGGAAAACACGATCTGGACCATGATGCCGGAAGTGATTGCGGCGCTGAAGGAATAAAAAGTTTATAAGGTTTATAAAGTCCATAAAGTCTATAAGGTCTATGGACCCTGCAGGCGCTTTGTCTATGGCAGCTTAAGCTGCCATTAAACTTGTCCGAAGGACACCCGACACTTTATAAACTTTATAAACTTTATAAACCTTACGAACTTTACAACCTCTCCTCCAAATAGGCCTCAATTACCCGAAAGGGAGCATCCTTCAACAAAACCCGTTTCTCTCGATCCAACAAATAGAATGTCGGGATCGCCCGCAAATCATAGAGGCGTTCCTTCGTGATCACTTGACCGTCATCATAAGTACACATCCATTCTTTCGGTTGTTCCGGCAACATTCGCCGCCATACTTCCAGCTCGGGATCAGGGAAAACAGATAAGAATACCAGTTTCTTCCGGTTTCCCTGTACTTTGACATTCAACAAGTTCTTCACCACCCCGGATGCCTCCACCTCGGCCTTAATGGCCCGGCAGGCATTACAATCGGGATTATTGAAGAAGAGAATCGTGTAATCCGCGTTTATGCCCGACAACTTCCCTTTCTTCCCGGAAGGTAATGTATAGGTGAAATCGGTTGCCGGATTCCCCACCCGATTCTTTAGCGCCATCTCCAGCCGAAAAGCGGGACGCATTTTATCTATCTCTCCCACCCGTTCGGAATTCACAATATATTTCAGCACGGGAATATAAAATTCCTCGTTCAACATCGGGGAATTCGGGTTATAAAGATATTTATCATACAACACCGTAAAATAAGCAAACATCAGCGTATCAGCCGAAAATGCCTTATCCAACATCCCGGAAATCTCTTTCTCGGCATCGGTATACGAGACATAAGGCAACACCTGCAAGAAGTCCACGAAAGCCTGTTCCGTGATCTCTGGCATCCGGATCAAGGAAGTATCGGCAAAATTAAACTTATCCCAGTAATGAGTCACCAAGTATTTCGCCCGCTCCCGCTGGTCGGTGTAAACAGGTGGAATTTCCGGTGCCTGAAATGATTTGATTTCTGTATTTTTAGGTTCCTCTTTTCCCTGTTTTTTAGGGGAAGAAGAACAAGCGGAGATTACTAGCGATAAACACGCGACAGCAATCCAAACCCGAACGATCCTACTCTTACTCATAATTTAATCTTTCATTTTCCTACACAAAGATACATTTTTATCCGAAAAACGAGGAACAAAAAAAGAACCCGGGAGTCACCCCGGATTCCATCCTAAAATTTACACGTTCACACTATAACGCGTCTACTATTTTCTTTTGCTCATTAAAAAACATCATCCGTTGGATCTCGCCACTTTGCGAAATCAGCGTAGAATGTCTCTTCAACGAATGAATCCATTTCTTCTGGTAATCACATATTTTACTGTCTCGCGAATCCATCGAGTTGATCGAATAAACCCGCAAAAAACATATCTGGAATCCGGCCTTTTCCACGTAACTGTATGTCGCTTCAAAATTCACGTTAGAAAGATAAACCGACAAGCCGTTTCCATTGTGGAATGACCCTTTTTCAGACAATACTTCCAACTCGCGTAAAAGCTGGTGTAACTCCTTCTTCATGTCCTCCACGTCTGTTGTCGAAACCAGTCCCAATTCCGAGAAATACTTGATCTCTTTCACGAATGAACTGAAAAGATTCTCATCCAGAATAAAGCAAGTCTTCCTGACAAGCCTTACATCCTCAAGCAATTCTTTCTGAACTTTCAACAATTTTTCCGGAAGAACGATATCGGACAAGGATGCGGGAGTTCTCAAGCGTTCGTTCTGATATAACCATCTGCCAATCCGGAACTTTGACAAATGTTCGTAAGGGGCGTAAAATGTATAAGGAATCGTGTTCGACGCGGTCACTACCTCCGTCGTCGGATCCGTCTTCACATAACGAAAAAGCCTCTGGTAACGCACCAGAATCTCGTAATAGGTATCCATGGGATCCGCCAGATTAAGCACGTTCAGATCGAACATCGCCCCACTGGACATACTGTTACCGATAATCTTATCTAACGATATGCCCAATTGACCGGCGATGATCGCAACTTCACTGAACGTAAAAGCAACCTCCCCCCTTAATCTCCGGTAAATCGCCTCCTTACTCATGCACAATATATCCATGAGGACATTAGCAAGATTACCCTCTTTAGGGGTAACCTCGCGCATCGTGCTGATTAATTCATTTACCACGGCATTCTTCATAGGGGTATTATTCCTTAATCAAAAAAGTATTTACCTATAGAAAATTTAACTACTTTCTTAGCCGGAATCACCATGTTTTCCTTGCTATTCGGGTTGTAACCGTTACGTTCTTTACGTTCTCTGATAGCGAAAGATCCTAATTCTAACAAGGATATTTTTTCACCTTTTTTTAACGTCTCAGCCATGGTTCCGATTACAGCGTTTACAGCCTTAGCTGCTTCTACTTTACTGGTTCCGTTTTTCTCGGCCACTTTTTCAATTAATTCTCGTTTGTTCATTGTAAATGGTTTTTAATTAATAAATAGAGTTTATTGCCACATATCACGAAACCGCGTCCGGTGATTACTCACCCGACGCGGTTCGAATTATAATTGTATTTTTGTCCCATTGATTCGCACGTTTAAAATTCATACCATACAAGTGGCATCTCGCTCACTCAACAGTACAAATATGAAGTATATTCTTCACAATTCTGTGCTACATTCAGGGTATCAACGATATACTAATTTTCTAATATCGTACTATGTTTTACATTTTAATTTATTTTGTGCAATAAACAATTCTAATCCCCGATCATCATTTCACTAATCGAAACGGAGACAAAAATACACTTTCAAAAATTGAACCAGCCTAAACACACAATCCCTCGACGATTTCCCGCTGCATTTTAAAGAATTTGATACGTTGCATTTCCCCACTCTGGGATATCAAGGTAGAAAATTTCTTCAACGAATGAATCCATTCTTTCACACTGTTAAAAACTTGTTCGTCACGCGTCGCGAAAGAGTTGATCGCGAAAACCCGAACCAAACTGATATGGTAGGCAGGAGACGCTATATAACTATAGGTAGCCTCGAAGTTTATATTAGATATATATATACATACCTCCTGTCCCGTCCTGAACGTCCCTCTCGTGGCAATCTCTTCCAGCTCATCGAGCAACTGGAGTAATTCCTTTTTCAATTTCTGAACATATTCCTGAGAGATCAAATGCACACTGGCAAAATACTTGATATCATTGATCAGGTAAATGAATAATTTACTATCCCATATATACTCCGTGTGCTGAAACTCCTGAGATTCCCGCACGAACTCCCGCTGCTTTTCCAACAATTTGTCGACGATCTCTATATCCTCGAAATGTTTCTCTATATCAATCTTTTCAAATTGATATATCCATTTAAACATCCGGAATTTAGACAAGAGTTCATATTTTAAATAAAAAGTCTGAGGAATCATATTCGAGGAAGTACAAAGCTCCGAGGCGGGGTCATGGTTCAAGTCCCGGAAAATTTTCACGTAATTATCCACGATAGAGTAATAGGTCTCCAACGGATCGGTCTGACGTATAATATTCAGATCAAATATAGCATTCGAATCCACGTTCGTCCCGGCCAGCTTATCCAGCGACACTCCCATTTTCTGGGAGATCGCGGCAGCCTCTGCCAACGTGAAGGGTACTTCCCCTCGTAATCTACGATACACGGCCTCTTTACCTAAATATAACATATCTATTAGCGTATTCGCCAAATTAGTACCATTCGGTAATTTTTCATTCATAGCTTTGATTAACTCGCTATTGTAATTATAAGTTGTCATGATTTGAGTTTTGATTAATACAACTATTTGATTTATTATACGAGTCTGTATTTATTTCTGTTGCGAAATACGAAATAAATATCTTACAAATTTAATAAAAATCTCGGAAAACAAGTCAAAATAAAAATGTAATTCCTTCATTAGAAAAGATTTACTTCTAAAATACACCTTTATGGTCACCAATCCAAACGTTTCATCAGATACTTTTGTAATAACAAAAAACAAAGTAAGCAGGGATATGATGAGGAAAGTAATAATCGTAGCAGGTCTGATTCTATTTATGGTGATAGGCAGATCTCACGGACAAGAAAAAAAGTTTTACGACGCTCCTCTAGTCGGAGTGAAAACAAATGCCCTTTACTGGTTGACGACGACCATTAACGTCGGGGCAGAAATCGGGCTGGGGCGAAAAACGACGGTGGATTTACTAGGGACTTACAATCCTTGGAGTTTTGGAGATAATAAAAAAGTAAAGCATTGGCTGATACAACCGGAGTTTCGCTACTGGACCTGCGAACGCTTCAACGGCCATTTTTGGGGACTACACGCTTTTTACGGCGAGTTCAACATGGGCGGAATCAAGATGCTGGGACTGAGAAAATACCGTTACGAAGGGACTCTCTACGGGGCCGGAATCGCGTACGGCCACCAATGGATTCTCGGGAAACGATGGAACTTAGAAGCCACGATCGGGGTAGGCTATGCACGTATCGAATACGACAAGTATAAATACCAAACCTGTGGACCATATATTAAAAAGGGTACGAAAGATTATATCGGCCCCACGAAAGTAGGGATCAATTTTATATATATTATAAAATAAGTAAGGTGATGAAAAGAGCGTTTATATATACTATATTCTTGTTGACTGTCGGGTTGTTCTTCACGGAACTCAAGGCTCAGGAAGTATATTTGGGAGAGGTGAAAATTATACAAAACCGTTTCGAGCAACGGGGAGACAGCGTTTATATCGAGATGAACGTGAACTTAAACGGTTTACCCGTGCATAAAAACCAATCTTTCATCCTGACCCCGGTGGTTGAAACGGAAAAAGCGTCCGAGGAACTCCCGTCAATCGTGATTAACGGGAAAAGACGGGAAAAAGCCTATCAACGGTCATTGGCTTTCAATCACGGGCAACCCCCTTTCCCGATTTACATGACGGTTATCGTTAATCAATGGAGCCGGGAGAGAATTGCCTATAACGTGGTTGTTCCTTACGAGACGTGGATGAAGGACGCTAAACTGAATTTACGGGAGAACTTCTGTGAATGTGGTGGGGAAAAACGTCTGATTTCCATCAAGATGCTGGCGCAAACTATCAAGCTGGAAAACCAAGAGGAAACAACCGTGAAGATAGTTTCTATCGAAAAGGAAGAAGACGAGAAAAACATATATTATAAGGAAGGTTCAGCATACTTGGATTTTCCACTAAACCAAACTTACATTCTCCCCGATTTCAGAAGAAACCAGAAGGAGTTGGACAAAATCAGGGTAACGCTAGATTCTATCACGAGCAATCCCGACTACGAGATCACGGGAATTTACCTTACCGGCTACGCGTCACCAGAGGGATCATATGCGCAGAACGAGGTGTTATCCAGAGATCGCACGAGAGCGCTGAGGAATTACTTGCTCCGCAGGTATTCATTCCCCGAAAACCTTTACCACGTGGATTGGCGAGGGGAAGACTGGATCGGATTAAAAAGATTGATTCTCCTGTACGGGATGCCAAATGAAGAGCAAGTACTCTCGATTATGGAAAACTACAGCGTGTTCGAGGGAAGAGAGAAACGCCTCATGGATTTGAACAACGGAAAACCATATAGGTACATGATGAAACATTTCTTCCCGGAATTGAGACGAGTGGATTACAAGATCACGTACAAGGTGATTAAATAAAGAAATTAAAACTATGACTAAACCAGACTAAAAATAATTCCTGAATGCCCTCCGGTATAACAAACGCCGATCCCCACATACACCTCTTACCGGGGGCATTCTTCTAAAAAATGAAAAGGCTATCCTTGAATGTCCCCGGTTGTAACAAACGCCGATCCTCACATACACCTTCTTAACCGGGGCATTCTTAAAAAAAATGAAAGGGCTATCCTTGAATGCCCCCCGGTTGTAACAAACGCCGATCCTCACATACACCTTCTAACCGGGGGCATTCTTCTAAAAAATGAAAGGGCTATCCTTGAATACCCTTCGGTTGTAACAAACGCCGATCCTCACATACACCTTCTTAACCAAGGGTATTCATTTACAAGGGTTGATCAGTGATCAACCCTTTTTTCATTCATACCCAACTCTAAACTTTTAGCTTTTAGTTTTTAGCTTTTAACTTTTAACTTTTAACCTCCCCTATCACCAGCACGCAAGGACAATGATCCGAGTGATACACCTCCGGCAAAATATAAGCATCTTTCAGCCGGGATTTAAGACTTTCGCTCGCCATGCAGTAATCAATACGCCATCCCTTATTATTTGCCCGGGCGTTAAACCGGTAACTCCACCATGAATATTTCCCTGCCTCTTCGGGATGGAAGTAACGGAACGTATCGATAAAACCGGTATCAATAAATCCCCCGATCCATTCCCGTTCTTCCGGTAAGAACCCGCTATTCGTGGCATTCCGCACCGGATCGTGAATATCTATCGGCCGGTGACATATATTGTAGTCCCCGCACAAGATCAGATTCGGCCGTACCTTTTTCAACTCCCCGATATAATGCTGAAAATCCTCTAACCATTTCATCTTAAATGCCTGCCGTTCATCACCGGTAGTCCCGGACGGATGGTACACGCTCACGACAGAAAGATCACCGTAATCGGCACGGATAAAACGCCCCTCGTCATCATAAGCCGGAATACCCATCCCGTACTCCACGTGGTCGGGCCCCACCCGGGTCAGGATGGCAACCCCACTATACCCCTTTTTCTTGGCTGAAAAAAAGTACGACTTGTAACCTAACGCCTCGAATTCCAGTGTAGGTATCTGATCCGGCTGGGCCTTCGTTTCCTGTAAACACACGACATCCGGCTGTTCTTCCTCCAGCCATTGTGTAAAACCTTTTGACAAAGCGGCCCGTAACCCGTTCACGTTATAAGTTATAATTTTCATACCGATTCATTTTACAATTTGCCTCAAACTTACAAAAAAGAAGTGAACCCCAAAAGCCGGGTATTACTTTTAGGGTTCACTTCACACGTGGAAATCTATTCCAGATATTTACGAGACAAGGGATGCAATTGCCCGTCCAGCTCATACAATTGGGGAATACCCGTCGGTATCTCCAACTTGACGATCTCCTCGTCGCTAATATCATCCAGATATTTGATCAACGCCCGCAGGCTATTCCCGTGGGCCGTTACCAGAACCGTCTTCCCAGAAAGCAACGAAGGTGCGATATAATCCTGCCAGAACGGGAGGACCCGCGTGATCGTCAATGCCAATGATTCCCCCAAAGGAAGAACGGCCGGATCAACATCCCTGTACTTATCCTCGAAAACGGCACAACGAGAATCATCCGGATCCAACAATGGCGGTGTCACATCAAAACTCCTTCGCCATATATGCACCTGCTCCTCCCCGTATTTCTTTGCCGTATCCGCTTTATTTAATCCCTGTAATGCCCCGTAATGTCGCTCGTTCAAACGCCAGTGATGAACTTCGGGTACCCACACCCGATCGACAACTTCTGCCAAAATATGCTGCGTGCGAATCGCACGTTTCAACACGGAAGAATAAGCTACATCAAAGAAAAGATCATGTTTCTTAATCAGTTCTCCCGCCCGGCGTGCTTCCTCTTCGCCCCGTTCACTCAAGTCGACATCCGTCCACCCGGTAAACCTGTTTTCCTTGTTCCAGACACTTTCTCCATGCCGTACCAATATTAACTTGTACATAACGCTTTATTATTTAATTGTTAATAGAATATACGAAAACGGGAAGAAAAAGTTGGAAAAGCGTGGGCTTGTGAGTGGAAATCTAAAATCAGTAAGGACTTTATGAACTTAGTAGTAATTTCTCAAAACCGGCTTGATACAAATACCCACTCGCACCATTGACACGTAACGATCGTATTCCAGAAGATTCTCCGCATACCCGTTATAGTATTGTAAAAAGAAATACTCGTTAGCTTTCGGTGAAGGCTTGAAATTGATCTCCAACGTCGTGTTCATATTAATAAACTTCCGGCGGGGATTAATCACGGCCGAACACCATAGGCGCTCGTCGGCACTCTGGTAGTTAAACGCCATGAATCCATAGCCTTTATACTTCAACAAATCGGGATTTCCTTCTTTATCGACCCATCCAGCCCATAATTTCATCTGGGCAGAAAAACGGTAATCAATAAACCACGAACCCGAAAGAGAAATGTAATTCCAACTGCGAGAGGCCAACGAATCCCGGCCGTTCGACTCGTGTTCAAAAGAAAGAACCGCTATTCCCATCAGTTGATTACGATAGATCAACGCTTTGCTCAAACTAAGCCCCGGATTAAAATTATTATCCAGAAATGGACTGGACTTCCCGTAAATATCCCAAAACGAACGCTGCGTGTAAGTTAAATACAAGAAGGTCTTGAAAGGCAAAATACTTTTCGTCAGACGTTGCCGGATACTGATCTGAAACTTGGCATCCGCACTGTGCTTGTCAATCTTCCGGTTCGTAGGCACCCCCGTAACGAAATAATTATCCCGGAAAATGCCAAAACTCGGCGTGTTATCAAACAACTCCAATGCAGTCCTCTCATCAACCACCACGGAACCGCCTTTTTTCTGTTTGCTGATCTCCTCCCGTTCCTGCAATATCCTCTTCTCCTCGTCTGTCTGGGCTTGCAACACCAAAGGCGTAAACACGCAAAAGCATAAAAGTATATAAATACCTCGGACCTTCTTTTTCATATATCTACGAATTTCTTTTACTGAACAACGAAACAATCGCCAGCAACACAATCGCCCCCACGGTCGCCGTGATCAAACTCCCGATAACACCCGTTGTCCATATTCCCATGATGCCGAAAAGCCAGCCTCCCAACACGCCACCAATGATTCCCACAATCAGGTTCACCAACAAACCCATTCCACCTCCCCGGACAATTTTTCCTGCCAGATACCCGGCAAGAATACCAATCAAAATATACCATATAAACATCATAACTTATAAAATTTAGGTTAATCTATCTATTTAAACTTGATAAAGCCCCAAAAAGTTATGATATTATGCATAAAAAAGTTCATAAAGTAGAACCTTATGAACTTTATAGACTTTACAAACTTTATATACTTATTCCGGCAAGGTCAGGAACAACCCCATCACCCAGTAAACAAGACCGGACATCACGATGGTTGCCGGAATCGTAAGAATCCAAGCAGCCACGATATTCGTGGCCGTAGCCCACCGAACAGAAGCAACCCCTTTCGTGATTCCAACCCCGATAATAGAGCCGGTAATCGTGTGAGTCGTACTCACGGGTATTCCCAGCACGGCCGTTCCCATCAATGTCAAGGCTCCGGACGTCTCGGCGCAGAATCCCTGCACCGGTTTCAACCGGGCCAACCCGTCACCCAAAGTCTTGATCACCTTCTTTCCCCCGATAATCGTACCTAAAGCGATCACCGAATAACAAGTAACAATCAACCAAGCGGGAACATGAAACTCTCCTGTATTCTCGTACAAGTAATCACTCACGAAAGTATTACTTCCTGCAACACTATATAACAGGATGGCAATGATACCCATCGTTTTCTGCGCGTCGTTAGCACCATGGCCCAAACTGAATATAGCGGAAGAAAACAACTGCAATCCCTTAAACAGCCCTTCCACTTTCATCGGGTGTTTTTTATGAAACACGAGCATCGTGAGACACATCATGAAGAATCCCAGTATCATACCGATCAAAGGGGACAGCACGATAAAGATGGCAATCTTGAATATCCCGGAAGCAACCAGAGCGTCGCCCCCGAACGTGAACCATACCGGACCGATCAATCCCCCGATCAAAGCGTGGGACACACTGATCGGCATACCGAAATGAGTACACAACCAAACCCAGATCACCGAACCGATCAAAGCTGCCAAAATAAGATATTCATTGATTTTCGAGGGATCCACGATTCCTTCGCCCATCGTGTGAGCCACGCTCACCCCAAAAATAAAGATAGCGGCAAAGTTCCAGAATGCTGCCCAGCAAACAGCCATCGTGGGAGAAAATACACGTGTCGCCACGATCGTAGCGATCGAATTGGCCGCATCATTCATTCCGTTCAAAAAGTCGAAAAGAAGAGCGATCACAATAGCTAAAAGAACGATTGTCAACATAGCGATCAGGCAAATTTAATAATAATACCTCGCACAATATCCCCCACGTCCTTTGCCCGGTCGGTAGCATCTTCCAACACCTGACCGATATTCTTCAGTTTCACGAGTTCGATAGCGTCCTTCTCGTTCGCGAAAACATCACTCATAAATTGTTCATACAAATCATCCACGTCATGCTCGATCTGTTTGATTCGAACACATTTCTCGTTAATCTCCTGCGGTTTTTTCTGGATATACTCCAATCCATTCATAATATCCTTCAAGATACGAGCATCTTCCACTATACATTGTCCCATTGCAATCAACAACTGGTTCACACTCTTCGGACGGTACATCAACATTCGTTTCGCTGCATCGTGAATAAAATCGAGGAACGTATCCATACGTCCACTCAACAGATTGATGTCCTCGCGATCGAAAGGGGTAACAAACGTCTTGTTCAATTCCTCGTACAACTTAGCGGTGATCATATCTCCACTATGCTCGTACTCCTTGATGTCCTTGTACAGCGCTTTCTGTTTTTCAGGGTCTTGCTCTTGTAATAACTCCACCAAAAGTTTGGCTGCAGCCTCTATATTAGCGGCTTGCTCGATATACAAAGGGTAAAACTT
Source organism: Butyricimonas faecihominis (assembly GCF_033096445.1). Classification (NCBI taxonomy): domain Bacteria; kingdom Pseudomonadati; phylum Bacteroidota; class Bacteroidia; order Bacteroidales; family Odoribacteraceae; genus Butyricimonas; species Butyricimonas faecihominis. The sequence continues at coordinate 74,559 of NZ_AP028155.1, read as the reverse complement.
TTTTTCCTTTACCACAAATAATTGAAGAAATCGGTCTATTTTCATATTTTTTATTGATTAGCACACAAATGTAGTATCCCTACGCGGATATGTACGTTAAAAAAAACAAAATATACAATCTTTTTTTCCACATATTTAAACCCGGGCAATAGAAAGGAAACACGTGAAAAGTACCAGTGTAGTCCCTAACCAAAGACGTTCCGCCAATATAGGAGAAATTCCCCAGAAATGATACTCTAAGGCATCGTGACGGCACCCCGCAAGGCAATCCCCACACAAGGTACAGTTGATTGCCGGACGCCCTTTCAGCACGTCTGCTTTCGACAGAGCCCCATACCGACACACCCGCGTACAAGCCATGCAATGCCGGCAACGATCGTTCAGATGCAATCGCCATGGAGACACGTATTTCAAGTACATGACCAACGTCCCCGCCGGACAATAGGAAGAGCAATGCATGGCAACATGACGCCTTTTAGACACGAACCAAATAATCATGATCCCCACGCACCCGGCAAAAACAGCAATCCCCGTGGAATAAATCACCGGAACCCCGAAACCTCTCAACGCGGAAGCGACACCTATAAATACAAACAATACAGTCCAACGCATTCGGGACCTCATTTTAGAAGAAGGAACTTCCCGTTTTCCATTTTTTCCCGCTGCCAGACTATCCCACGCCCCGAAATAACAGAGTTGGCTACACCACGCTCCCCCGGACAATAGAATCGTCACTAGAAATAGGAACGGCATGAATGACACCTCTCCCCGGTAAAATACCCCTGCCGGGATCAGTCCGGGTATGGGAAAATGGAGTTTTCCCGACATCAGAAACACACTATCCACGAAAATTCCCAAAAATAACTGACTAAAGAACACGATCGAGAAGAGCAGCCAGATACGTCTCCGCCACACGCCTCGTCGTTTCCGGTCGAACATCTGCAAATATAGCCATCCACCGAAAAGAGCTGCCAGCACAATTTGAACCCATCCTCCGCCCGGCAACAATCTCTCCCCCAACAGCAACGGTGGTTTCACGACAACCTGTACCACGGAAAGCAACATTCCCGCAACAATCGTCGTGAGTATCGCCCCCAACACGGCCCCTTTTTGAATGTTGATTTTTTTTCTCATATCCACACAAAGATAATTGATATTTATTCATCCAAATCAAAAATCATTAACTTTGCTCCCGCAAAAATAAACATCATGTCAGACATTCCTGTCCTAATATCGGATTTGGCGATTATCTTATTTTCCGCCGGATTGATAACCATCCTCTTTAAATGGCTAAAACAACCTGTCGTGCTGGGTTATATCATGGCAGGTATTATCGCGGGCCCCTACACGTTTGGCGGCCCCATGATCATGGATGCCGAGAATATTCATATCTGGGCTGACATCGGGGTCATTTTCCTCCTGTTTGCCTTGGGACTTGACTTTAGTTTCAAGAAACTCATGAACATCGGGGGAACCGCCATGATCAGCGCCCTCACCATCGTGGGCGCCATGATGATGCTGGGTTACATCACCGGACTGTCACTCGGATGGGGACACATGAATAGCCTCTTTCTCGGGGGAATGCTCTCGATGTCATCCACCACCATCATTTTCAAAGCGTTTGACGATATGGGGCTCCGTAATCAGCGTTTCGCAGGAGTCGTCTTCGGAATTCTTGTCGTGGAAGATCTCTTCGCCGTAGTCCTCATGGTATTACTTTCCACACTGGCCGTCAGTAAACATTTTGAAGGAATGGAAATGGTCGATAGCATCCTTAAACTCATTGCCTTCCTCGTTTTCTGGTCTATTACCGGGATATTCCTCATCCCGACCTTCCTGAAAAAAACGAAACAATGGCTCAACGGGGAAACTTTATTAGTCGTGTCACTCGGACTCTGTCTCGGCATGGTTCTACTTGCCGTGAAAGCCGGTTTTTCCTCCGCCTTGGGGGCTTTTGTCATGGGGTCCATCCTAGCGGAAACCATCGAGGCCGAAAACATCGAACACCTCATTAAACCCGTGAAAGATCTCTTCGGGGCGATCTTTTTCGTCTCGGTCGGAATGATGATCGATCCCGCCATGCTCGTCGAGTACTGGTTCCCGATATTACTGATCACCGCAGTCGTCATGGCTGGACAAATCACGTTTGCCGCATCCGGTATACTCCTGTCCGGGCAAAGCCTCCGGATTGCCATCCAATCGGGATTCTCGTTAGCACAGATTGGAGAATTTGCTTTTATTATCGCAAGTCTAGGTATGACCCTGCACGTGACGGACAAATTTCTCTACCCCATAGTGGTTACCGTCTCCGTCATCACCACCTTTTTCACCCCCTACATGATTCGCTTGGCAGACCCCGCCTACCAGTTCGTGACCAAACACCTACCGGCCCCTTGGATTCATTTCCTCGACAGGTATAGCACGGGAACGAACACGATCCGCCATAAAAGCACATGGCACCAACTACTGAAAGCGTTATGCCGCATAGTGATCACCTACACCATCCTGTCGGTCTTCACCATAGCTCTTTTCCTACAATACCTGACCCCGCTAATCCGCAAAGAACTTCCCGGCATACAGGGCGGCCTTGTTAGTGCCGTTGCCATCCTGCTACTTATCTCCCCCTTCCTACGGGCGATCATGATGAAAAAGAACCATTCGGAAGAATTCCAACAATTATGGAGTGATAGTAAATACAACCGGGGACCACTCGTATCTCTCATCGTTCTACGGGTAGCGCTCTGCATCGGGATCGTGATGTTCGTCATATCCAGCCTCGTGAACGTCGCTGCCGGTCTCCTGCTGGTGATCGCCACTGCGGTCATCCTATTCTTCATCTATTCCAAACGGTTAAAAAAATACTCCATACAACTGGAACGCCGTTTCCTGCGTAACTTCACGGCCCGCCAAAAGGAACAAGAACGCAAGTCTCCCATCAAGCAACGTTTTGTCAAACATTTACTTGACCGGGATCTCCACCTCGCCGACTTCGAAGTGTCGCAATCCTCTCCCAGCGTCGGCAAAACGCTAAAGGAATTGAATTTCCGCCAGACCTGCGGGGTCAGCGTGGTAACAATCATCCGGGGAGAAGAACGCATAAACATTCCCGGTGGGGAAGAACGCCTGTATCCTTTCGACCACATCATCGTGGCCGCCACGGACAAAGAAATTAACGTCTTCCGTGAGTTTGTCGAAAACCGCGTGGAAAAACGGAAACATGAACTTGAACAACAGCGTCCCCCGGAAGTCAGCTTGGAACAATTCACCATTGAGGCCGACACACCACTCGTGGGACGCACCATCCGGGAATCCGGCATCCGTGATAAAGCCGCCTGTCTCGTCATCGGCATCGAACGCAACGGCACCTCCACCATGAACCCCACCCCGGACACAACCTTCGAGGCCGGTGACGTGGTTTGGATCGTCGGTGAAAAAGACAAATTGCTCCATCTCGCCGCAGGAGAAACTATTTAATAATTGAAAATTGAAAATGGAGAATTGAAAATTACATCATTCTATCTCCAACCCGAACAAGGCTTTCAACTCACTCACGGCTGGATTGATCTCGACAAAATGATCGAATTTATCCTTAGCCGTGAAAAGCCGTTTTTTCTCCTCGCCATTTTCCGGTTCCGTGTAAACTTGAACATTCAGGGTAATAAAACCATTATTCAATCTTTTGGTAAGGAAGGAGAGCAAGTAAGGATGTATATCCGTCACCTTGGATAATAAAAAGTCATTATCAACCTCAAGCGTGATAACAAACCCTTGCACTTTTGGAGTGTGAGAAGTCAAGGCAATCTTAACGGTCGTATCTTCCTGCGAAGTTGCGACGTAAGTTTCCAACGCGGAAATTACATCCGCCACAGTAAATTCGCTTTGTGCTTTTACCCGGTTATCCTCAACTTTTGCACTTCCTTCTTCCTGCCGGACCTGCAAGCTCTCCCGGGTCTCCGCCATTGCCATTTTCAATTTAAATGAATGTGGCGGTTCTGCCTTATAAGTATTCGTTTTCCCGGCAGGCACAGAAGGCTTTTCCCCGGAAACCGGAGCCGTTGTCCCACCGTCCGTTTGTTGGAATTTCCCATTAAAATCAGCTATCTTTAATAGCCCGGTAAATTCCTCTATGCTAAGACTTTTTTTTTTAGTTCATTAATTTGGCATAACTTGATCAAGGTGAGTTCCACGCATAAACGTTTCTCCACACGCATTTTATACTGCATCTCACATTGCTCGATCACTTTCAAGGCATCAAATATGAATTCGGGAGTTACAGTTTTCGCTTGTTTCAGGTAACGTTCCTTGATGGACGCACTCACCTCCAGCAATTGCACGGTGATTTCTTCTTTAGCAACCAATAAATCACGGAAATGACGTCCCAACCCGGAAACCAAGTTACCGGCATCAAAACCTTTCTCCATGATCTCGTTAAAAAGCAAGAACGTTTCGGCCACTTTACCATCGTGGAATAAATCTGTCAACTTAAAATAGTAATCGTAATCCAACACGTTCAGATTCTCGATCACCTTATCATAGGTCAAATCCTTCCCGCAAAAACTCACCACTTGATCGAAGATCGACAAGGCGTCACGCATGGCCCCGTCGGCCTTCTGCGCGATCACGTTCAACGCCTCTTCCTCGGCCTGTACACCTTCTTTAGTTGCAATTCGTTTCAGATGCTCGATCGTGTCGGGTACTTTTATCCGGTTAAAATCGTAAATCTGACAACGTGACAAAATCGTCGGTAATATCTTATGCTTTTCGGTCGTTGCCAGAATAAAAATGGCATGGGCAGGCGGCTCTTCCAACGTTTTCAAGAAAGCGTTGAAAGCCGAGGCACTCAACATATGCACCTCATCAATAATATACACGCTGTATTTCCCCACCTGCGGTAATATCCGCACCTGATCAACCAAACCTCGAATATCATCCACGCTATTGTTAGAGGCAGCATCCAACTCGTGAATGTTCAACGAACGCCCGCTATTAAACGCCTTGCACGACTCACACTCATTACAAGGCTCGGCATTCGGTTGTAGATTCATGCAATTAATCGTCTTGGCAAATATACGGGCACAGGTTGTTTTGCCCACCCCACGGGGTCCACAGAACAAATAAGCCTGAGCCAATTGTTTATTAAGAATCGCATTCCTCAACGTGGATGTAATCGAGTGCTGCCCGATCACCGTGTCGAAACTTGCAGGTCTATATTTACGCGCCGAAACAATAAAATTCTCCATGATAATCTATTACAGGTTGTTACCCAGCACGAGTAAAAAATCGTACCGGATTACAAATTTACAAAGTAAAATGATTTATCACGCCACAAAGCCTAATAATTTTTCTTATCACGCGAAACTATGTACGATTTAATGTGAATTCGATATAATCAAAACAAGGCTACTTTTATCACGATATCAATATTATTCAAATAAATATATCAGGAGATGCATCCCTTCTCCCAGCCCTTTACCGGGGATATAATGGCCCGCAATATTATTCTTGAACGTGAATAGCCTTGTTATTGGCCCGGTTGACGGGTTATTCGAGTATGTTATTTTTGCTTATTATCTGTTAAAATGGCGGCGATGATCGGGCGATAATCGGGCGACAATCGGGCGATGGCGCCTAACTGTCGCCTAACAGTCACCCTGCCGTCATGTAACGGGTATGGATCACCCCGGGAAAAGGGTTGTTAATCATCCTGTTAACTTTAGATCTTACTAATTTTTTGATTTAGTGATTTCCGATTTAGTGATTCCGACCCTCTACCCAACGCTCTTTTAATCACTTAATCATTTCATACAACCTCCCAATAATAAAGGGGATAACTGCTTATTTTTGCAGCTATCCCCTTCACTGTACATTTTATGTATCCCGCTACTATATCTTTTCCAAGTCCGTTTTAGCAATCCACCCCTCGTTTCCATCGGCCAAACGCACGTTGTACCAATCTCCTAGAGTTCCGATAACCTGTACTTTCAGTCCTTCGTGGATCACGAACAATTCGGTACCGCTATTATCCGGAGCCCCTCGTACCACTACACTGGGAGTCATAATAATCCCGCTATCCCTGTCAGTCATCCGATGATATTGTTTCAAAGCAAAGAAAATGGTCATCACGGACACCAACAGCATGATTATCCCTAAAGTGAACCAACTTTTCTTTAAAGATATAGATGTCGCGTGGAAGAACAACGCTGCCATGATCAGAAATCCTATAAACAGGATGACAGACACGTACGCCCATTGATCAGCCGTGAAAGCGGTCACGAAAGCATTATACCAACGTACAAGGAAAAGTTCCGGTAATACCTTGATATTGTCAACCGTGGCCTTTTGCGCCATCGTCAGATTATACTTTATATCATTATCGCCCGGATGCAACAATAAAGCACGTTCGTAATTCAGTATGGCTTTTGCAATCTCCCCTTGCTTGTAATAACAGTTTCCCAAATTGTAATACACGGTCGCAGATTCCATGTCATCGGACAACATCTCGTTATACAAATCAATCGCTTTCTGATAGTCGCCTTCCTGATACATTTTAGTTGCCTCCTCCGCCAGCGTCTTGACATCAGTAGCATAGGTCATCACACCGGATAAGAGCAACATCAATATTATATATATCCTTTTCATTCTTTTCAACTTTTAGTTTTTAACCTTAGTTTTTAGCTTCTAACTTTTAGCTTTCATATCGCTTTATCCAATTTCGTGATAATGGATATACTATCCTTGTACACGCTATCCATCTCTTCGCCTTGATTAGCACCCGGGGCATAACGAGCGTACTCGCAATGATCGAGCACCTCGATAAAGCTCTGAATTAACGTCGCATCTGCCCCCCGACGAGTCAGGTGATCACTGATATTATCCCGATTCAATTCTGATGCGGCTATGTTTAATTTATAACTAACATATCCCCACAAAGCGTTCAATGTCTCTTGATAGAATAGCTCAGAGTTTCCGGCTTTCATTGCGACAGAGGCTGCCCGTAAACGTTTCTGAGCCATTTTGTTCGCCGTTTTACTCTTCACCCGTACCAAATCGGCATTCGCCTTAATCCGGCGACGATTAAGAATCATTCCGACCACGAAAAGTACAAAAGGAATCAAGAAACTCAACCAGTATTCCATCGTGGCGAAATACAACACGCCTTTCGGACGGAGATCGTTCTTGTGAGTTTTGATATAACGAATATCCTGTCCCAACATCCTGACATCTTCTTTCTTGAACGACTGTAAGGCTGCCTCCCCGGATCCTTGACTGGATTCATTTCCCTTTTCAACCCGAACAGAATACTCCTTTCCCTTCAACATCTTATAAGCCCCGGCTTGCGGGTCAAAATAGGAGTATTGCACGGCTGGAATCTTGTAATCCCCCGCGTAACGAGGAATCACGAGATATTCAAAAGTAACAGTTCCGGACGTTCCGCTTATATCTCTAGTCACTTTCGGATCGTACACGTCAAAATCATGCGGGAAAGTGATTTTCGGAGCCTCTAACAATTTCATGTTTCCATTCCCGCGTAACACCACCTTGTACGTCAACGCGTCATTCGCTTTCAAGGTATCTGTTGACATAGAGGTTGTCATGGCAAGAGTTCCCACCATACCGCTAAATCCTAAAGGCTTTCCGGCCTCTGGTAAAGGTTTCACGGTAATTTTCACGGGTTTGCTCTTGCAGAGTACCCGGACATCACGGGAATTCCCGAAAAAGTCATCAAAGATACTTCCACCACGACTCCCCACCCGTTGGCGGACAAGACAATACAACTCGTAAGGCTCGATCGTCAACGTTCCGGCATGTTGCGGGAAAAGAATCGTTTTTTGTAACACGCCTACCCGATCATATATTTTCCCGTTATATTCCTCACGTTCCAAATGAATCTGGGGAATCTTCACGTCTTCTGTCAGGAACCCGTCAAAAGGCGGGATCTTTTTCCCCTGCACATCAACCAGATTTACCCGGGCATATACTTTCAACGTGGCAGTCAAACTCTCACCCACGTAAAGCGTGTTGCGGCTCACGTCCATTCGCAGGAACAAATCATCATCCGTAATCGAAGTACTTCCCCGGTTCTCAGAAACATCCCCGGAACTTTGGGCATTATTTCGAGGTTTCCCGGAACCTTTAATCACTTTTATCTTCAAGGGCTGGGACTTATACTCTTTACCATCCACGGTGATCGTGGCCGGCTCGATCGTAAACTCTCCTTCTTCCTGTCCTTCCAAAATATAAGTGTACGTGTACTCTTGATTTTGTTTCATATCACCATTGATAATCGTGATGTTAGAAGACGTACTCAATGACGGTCCTGCCAGTAAATCAAACCCTTTTATCGTGGGAACCTGTAAGTTCTCCCCCTTGTTGTTCAACACGAAGGAAAGACGGAATTGCTCCCCGACTTCCACAACGGAAGGTGCGGACGCGATAAATTCTGTCTTTTGGGCAAATAACTTAGACCCACCAATAACGCATAATAGCAATATGATAATGAATGACTTCATTTGTTTATCTTTTAATTCTTTATTATCTCTATGGAAAAACGTACAAAGTTACCAGTTTTTCTCAATCTTCATCTTCTTTGTCTTTTGAGCTTGAACTTTATCTTTCTGTACCTTTTCCTGTGTTTTCTTTTCATCTGCCTCCAAAGCCTCTAACAAGCGTTTGGCATCCTCTTTAGAGATTTTAGGCTGGGCCTGTTGGTCCTGCTGTTGTTGATCCTTATTCTGCTGATCCTTGTTTTGCTGGTCTTTATTTTGTTGATCTTTCTGATCTTGATCCTGTTTATCTTTATCTTGTTGATCCTTATTCTGATCTTGCTGGTCCTTGTTTTGATCTTTATTCTCGTCCTTATTCTGATCTTGATTCTGTTGATCTTTATTTTGATCCTGCTGGTCCTTATTCTGGTCCTTATTCTGGTCCTTATTTTGATCTTGATTTTGATCTTGATTTTGTTGATCCTGTTTCTGCTTGCGGGCAAATTCTAGATTATACTTTGTCTCTTGGGAATTCGGACGGTTTCTCAACGACTGTTTGTAAGCCTCGATACTCTCATCCAACTTGTTCATGGCCAAAAGAGTATTTCCGATGTTGTGATACAACTCTCCTAACTTTTCCTTGTCTTTCTCATTCTGTGCCAACGATTGGAATTGTTGTAATGCCTCGTCAAACTTTTTCTGTTTATAAAGCGCATCTCCCAGATTAAACGCACCCTCGTATGATTTCACTTCCGTATCCAAAGCCTTACGATACTCCACTTCAGCCTTCTCAAAATCCTGTTTATTAAACAGATCATTCCCACCCCGGATAAACTTTCGTTCCTGTTGCGCAGCCGATGGTAAACTTATAACTACAGCTGCTATCATCGTTATCAATATCTTCACCATAATGTCTCGTTTAAAATTTACCGATTCGTTTCAACACTTTTCGTCTCACTTCCAAATATATTGATCTTCAAGAAATTCTTGTTTTTACGTCCCAATACAATGAAATCCAGCAACACGAATATCAATGCCATGATCAGGAAATACTGGTATTTTTCAGCATAATCACTGAATACCCGTTCTTCCAACAATGTCTTGTCCATACGATCAATCTCGTCCAACAAGGTGTTTAATCCCACGTTCGAATTACTTGCCCGCACGAATATTCCCTCTCCGGCCTTGGCAATCTCTTTCAATGTCTCCTCGTCCAACTTGGATATAATCGGGTTACCACTCCCGTCTCTCATGTATTGTCCGGGATTTCCCTTCTCCGGGATCGGTCCTCCTTGTGCCAATCCCATCCCGATCGTGTGTACGTAGATACCTTTTTCCCGGGCAGCTTTAGCCGCGGCAATCGCATCGTCCTGATGGTTTTCACCATCCGTGATCACGATAATCGCTTTTGATGCCTCCGTGTCCGGGGTAAACGACTTCGCGGCCAAATCTATTGCCGTTCCTATCGCCGTACCCTGTATCGGGACAATATCGGTATTGATTCCCGATAGGAATAATTTAGCCGAAGAATAATCCGTCGTGATCGGCAATTGCACGTAAGCATCTCCTGCAAACACGATCAATCCCACTTTATCATCACTTAATTTTTCCACCATCCGGGAAATGGCTTGCTTCGCCGCATCCAACCGACTGGGCTTTATATCCTGCGCCATCATGGAATTTGACACATCCAATGCGATAATCAACTCCACACCCTCTTTTTTTACCTGTTGCAATTTTGACCCGAACTGAGGACCTGCAACCCCAAGAATGACGAAAAACAACGCTATCAGAACAAGTATAAATTTTAATGTCTCCCGCTTATAAGATTGCAAAGGCATCAGTGTTGACAATAATTCGGGACTCCCGAATTCAGCAATCGCTTTTTTCTTCCGAATCCTTGCTACCACGTAAAAAACAATCAACAATGGTATGATAATCAGCAAGTATAATAATTCAGGATGTGCAAATCTAAACATAACCCTTTCAATTTTAAATTTAATGATTCTAGATTTTAAATTCCGGATTGCATCAATTCACAATCTAAGATTTAAAACTTACAATTATGGAATTTTCCTCAACAACGTGTATCGCCCTAACGCCTCCACAATTAATAACAAAGCTCCGATCAAAGCAAAATAGAAATACTGCTCGTTCTTACGACTGAAATGTTTGACTTCTACCTTACTCTTCTCCAATTGATCAATCTCCTGATAAATTTGCTCCAGTTTTTTGTTATCTGTTGCCCGGAAATATTTACCGCCTGTCATGTCAGCAATCTGGGTCAATATATCTTCATCTATCTCAACCGGCATTCGCTGTAATTGCATCCCAAAGGGCGTCTGCACGGGATAAGGAGCCTCGCCCAAAGTCCCGACACCGATCGTGTATACCCGGATTCCAAAAGTTTTTGCCAATTCTGCTGCCGTTATCGGTGCAATCGCTCCCCGGTTGTTGACTCCATCCGTCAAAAGGATGATCACCTTGGATTTCGCCTTGCTGTCCTTCAAACGATTTACCGCATTTGCCAACCCGAGGCCAATAGCTGTTCCATCTTCAATCATCCCGCTATGAATATCCTTCATCACGTTGACTAACACGGCTTGATCCGTTGTCAAAGGACTTTGCGTGAAACTTTCCCCGCTAAAAACAACCAGTCCGATACGATCCTGAGGACGTTCCAATATAAACTTCGTTGCAACCTCCTTGGCTGCCTCCAGTCGATCAGGAGTAAAATCTCGTGCCAACATACTACCGGAAATATCCAATGCCAGCATAATATCAATACCCTCGCTGTTATAGGTCTGCCAACTCGTGCTGGATTGCGGTCTAGCCAATGCCAGAACCAAAAATAGAATGGCCAAAACCCGAGCTGCAAACAGCAAATGACGTAACCAGATCCGGCTACCCCGTTTCATTTGCTTGAACACCCGGATTGAAGAAAACTTCAAATCAGCATGCGAGCGTTTCTCCTTGAATATGTACCAGATAATCATTGGTATCAGCACCAACAACAACCAAAAGTACTCGGGATTTGCAAATTCATATCCAAACATATCTTCTATTTTAGATCCTATTTTATTTCTTGATTTAAGGTTTTGATTGCAAACGAATCATAAATCATAAATCATAAATCATAAATTAATTTTCGTTATCTTTCTCCTCTCCGTTTTCCTTCCCTTCCTTTTCCGCCTTCTCTCTCGCCTCCCTCTCCTGTTGCTCTTTCAACTCCTGCTCCAGACGTTCTTTCTCATGCTCGGCTCGAATTGTATCATTAGTTTCCTGTACAAAATCATAGGCAATATCCAAATTTCGTACGTTCTCATCCTGCAACGGCTCCGCTTTAGCAAACTTCACGAAATCAGCCGTTTCAAACATATCAGCCAACTTATCCCGTTGTTTTGCATCTACCTGCTCACATTTCTCCAAAGCCTTCAAAGTCTCAAAAGAAGTCTGTTCCATCGCTGAGATACCCAATTCTCCATCCAAATAATTCCGGATCGTGTCAGTTAATTGCGTGTAATACTCTTTGGTCTTTCCACTCTGCCATAACTTCTCCTTCTTGATCTCCTCCAGAGCCTTCATGGCCAACACGTACGGAGGAATTGCCGGTTTTTCGTGATGGAAAAGACTCTTACGGGATTTCCGAACTTTGATAATCCAGACAACCAGAAGAATCACCACGATTCCCAACAATGTCCATAACAAGTAAGGTAATATCTCGGCAAATGTCCACGGGGCAGCCAAAGGCATCACAATATCGTAATTTCCTTTCTGCTGATCGACCACAAAAGTATTCACGATCAAGTGCAACGGATCGGTCCTGAGCGTGTTATTATAACTTTCCTGTTGAATCTCGATGGGCATTGGTGGGATCACGAACACGCCCGAATCAAAAGAAGTTATCACGTAACTTTCCTGCACGAGTACCCGCCCGTCCTTTTCCACGATAGAATCACGAACTGGTCCGGATATAATCTCGATTCCTTGTGCTATCGTGTCCTTCAATTGAGGGAATGCCACTTTCACACCCGGTTCAGCCTTCACTTTCATCCGGAAATGAATCTGATCCCCGATCATGATATAGTTTGTGTCAATCTCGGCACTATATTCCCGATTTTGTGCTTTCAAAGCACTGACACAACCTAGTAGGATAATTACGAATAGAATAATTCTATTTTTCATTTTAATTCTCCATTTTCAATGTTCAATTAATATCCAGCCCCTCTTCTCTTGAATAACGTGATCAATGACCTCACGTAATCTTCATCAGCGCTGATAGAAGCCATGTCGACACCGGCATGTTTGAATATCCGATCCAGTTCCTTGTCTCGTTCGATGCCATACGCTTCGAACTCGTCCCGGACTTTCTTGTCGGATGTATCCACCCAAACACTTTCCCCCGTCTCCGCATCCGTCAAGTACATCAACCCGACAGGAGGCAATATTTTCTCTCTACGATCGTACAATTGCAAAGCCACCACGTCATGTTTCTTATTGGCAATAATCAACGGGTGTTCGAAATCGTGATCATCCATGAAATCGGAAATCAGGAAACAAGTACACCGTTTCTTGATAGCGTTTGTCAGATATTGCAACGCCACAGAGATATTCGTTTCCTTGTGTTCCGGATAAAAATCCACTAGTTCCCGGATGATATGCAAAATATGCGTCCGTCCTTTCTTCGGCGGAATAAATTTCTCGATCCGGTCAGAAAAGAAGATCACGCCAATCTTATCGTTGTTCTGAATGGCAGAGAAAGCCAACACGGCCGCAATCTCAGTAATCTGATTCTTTTTCAGTTTCGACACTGTACCGAAATTACGCGAGGCACTCACATCAATCAACAACATCACGGTCAACTCACGTTCCTCCTCGAATATCTTCACGTAAGGATGGTTATAACGAGCGGTCACGTTCCAGTCAATACTTCGGATGTCATCCCCGTATTGATAGGCCCGCACCTCGCTAAACGTCATTCCCCGACCTTTAAAAGCCGTGTGATACTCCCCGGCGAAGATATTACTCGATAACCCCCGAGTCTTTATCTCTATCTGCCTGACACGTTTTAATAAATCTGAAGTCTCCACCTTAGTTAATTTTAGATTTAAGAATTTTAGATTTTAAATTCCAGCCCCCTTAATTTATGATTTTAGATTTATGATCTCCAACCGCAAATCAATGCTTTTTTAATCGTAAATCGGTTTTCACAAATCGTAAATTAATCGGTCTTCAATCACTAAGGTACCTCTACCGTGTTCAAAATTTCACTGATAATATCCTCGCTGGTCAAGTTATTCGCTTCAGCCTCGTAGCTCAAACCGATACGATGACGCAGAACGTCATGACAAACAGCACGAACATCTTCCGGGATTACATATCCGCGACGTTTAATGAAAGCGTACGCTTGTGCTGCTTTGGCCAAACTGATACTAGCACGAGGAGATGCCCCGTAAGCAATCATGGAAACGAATTTTTCCAAGCCATGCTCTTGCGGGTAACGTGTTGCAAACACGATGTCAACAATATATTTCTCGATCTTCTCGTCCAAGTAAACCTCCTTCACTACCTCACGAGCCCGCAGAATATCTTCCGGTTGTAGGATCGTGTTAGACTGGGGATAAATTTTCTCCAAATTCTGACGAACGATCAATTTTTCTTCGTCTTTTTTCGGGTAATCAATAACCACTTTCAACATGAAACGGTCAACCTGAGCTTCGGGAAGAGGATAAGTACCTTCCTGCTCGATCGGATTCTGGGTTGCCATTACCAAGAATGGTTCTTCCAACTTGTAAGTCATATCCCCGATAGTCACCTGACGCTCCTGCATCGCCTCCAACAAAGCCGATTGCACTTTCGCCGGGGCCCGGTTAATCTCATCCGCCAGAATAAAGTTAGCGAAAATCGGTCCTTTCTTCACCACGAACTCTTCTCTTTTCTGAGAATAAATCATCGTACCGACAACGTCAGCCGGTAACAAATCCGGGGTAAACTGGATTCGACTGAATTTAGCATTAATAATGTGTGCCAGCGTATTTATCGCCAAGGTCTTCGCCAAACCGGGAACTCCCTCCAACAAAATATGTCCATTAGAAAGCATACCGATCATCAGTCCTTCTACCAGATGTTTCTGTCCGACGATCACTTTGTTCATCTCCATACTAATCATATCCACAAAAGAACTCTCTTGCTGTATGCGCTCATTCAATGCTTTGATATCAACCGTATTCATATCATCGATTTTTATATTGATTTATATTACTACTTTGTCTAACGTAAATATTCCACTTCGGTTTCAATCTCCTCAAAAAGAGAATCTATATCTTCACCGTTTTCTGTTTTTCCAAAAATAGAGATTATTCCGCCAAATGTTAAAATCAAAGACACTAAATAATGTTAAAACAAATTTTAAGGTTTTCCCAAATAATTTCTAATCTCCTCTTAAAATGCAGAACATTACTAATATATGGTCTATTTTTTAACATTTCACCTTTTCTCATGACACACTTGTTAACAGACCACTCTCAAAAAGTAAGCAAAAATCAAGGTTTTACGACTTAACAATAACCTATACTATTTTTCGACGAAACAGTCGGAACGGCCTTCGTTCCAAACAAAGATAAGAAATAAATCATGCTCAACGTCCGATACTAGCGACAAAATACACCCCAATTATAACGGGTCTACATCGAAATAAATACGCACTCCCCTACCAATAGGAGTTTTCACCAATTCATCACTTTTCTGCTTTAAGAAAGCTTTCAATTTTGACAGGGAAAGACCTTGTTCCGCCTTTATCAGAATTTGTATCCGATACATTTTTCTAACCCGGGACACATCCGGTTCTGCCGGGCCGCATACCCTACGTTCCAACCGTTCCCGCAGCAACCTAGCTAACTCGTTCGCGGCATTTCTCAAAACCACCTCATCCACATGCCTCAACTCTACCTGAATCAACCGGGAAAAGGGGGGATAGTTAAACATTTCCCGTTCTTGGGATAACTGAGTGTAAAACTCTCTATAGTTTTCCTTCCTCACCAACTGATACACTCGACTTTGCATATCTGTTACCTGAATTACCACCTTTCCGCGCTCACCTTTTCGTCCACTGCGTCCACTCACTTGCATCAACATATCATAAGCTCGCTCCTCTGCCCGGAAATCGGGAAATCCCATCAGACTATCGGCATCCATCACCCCGACAAGTTTCACCCGTTCAAAATCCAACCCTTTCGAAACCATCTGTGTGCCGATCAGCACATCCAAATTTCCACTTTCAAAATCATCGATTAAAGCCCTGAACTTTGCCTTATTACTTATCACATCCAAGTCCATTCGGGCAATCCGGGCCTCCGGAAAATACTGTTTCACGTCTTCCTCGATCCGTTCCGTTCCCGGAGTACGATTCACGTAATGTCCCTGCCCACACTCCTGACACACGGCCGGAACAGCCCGCAGGCTCCCGCAATAATGACAATTCAACGTGTTCCGGTAGCGATAATAAGTCATACTCACATCGCAATGTTTACATTTCAGGATGGAACCACAACGATCACATTGTAAATAAGTCGAATATCCCCGTCTATTCTGGAATAAAATCACCTGCATCCCGCTCTCCAACACCCGTTTCATTCCCTCGTACAAAACCGGAGTAAAACTCCCTTTCATCATCTTTTTACGACGATACTCCTTCATATCCACGAACAACAGTTCCGGCATCATTACTTCCCCGTAACGGGTTGTCAGTTGCACGAAACCATATTTCCCACTTAGGGCATTCTGATAACTTTCAAAAGAAGGTGTTGCAGAACCTAACAATATTTTTGCCCCACTCATCTTTCCAAGCATTATAGCGGCATCACGACCGTTATAGCGGGGTGCCGGTTCTTTTTGCTTGTAAGAACTTTCATGCTCCTCGTCAACAATAACCAAACCCAATTGTTTATAAGGCAAGAACACGGATGACCGCACACCCAACACCACGGGATAAGGATTCGTACCATTTTGTTTACGCCACATCTCCGCCCGGGTACTATCTGCCATGCCCGAATGATAAACGCCGACTTGATCCCCGAAGACCCGTCGCAGGCGTTTCACGATCTGTACCGTTAACGCAATTTCCGGCAACAAGTACAACACCTGTTTTCCTTGCCTTAGCGTCTCTTGTATCAGATGAATATATATTTCAGTCTTACCCGAAGAAGTTACGCCCTGCAACAAGACACAATCCTTCTCCTTGTAATACCCTTGAATGTCGCCAAAAACCTTTTCTTGCGCCCCCGACAAAGCGTGTACATTTTCCACTTCCTCTTTAGATACCTCTAAACGGCTGACTTCCTGCACAACAATTTCCAACACGCCCCGTTCACACAATCCTTTCAAGGCTGAGGCTGAACTACCGATTTTCTGAATAAACTCCGTTCTAGGCACCCCCTCGATTCGATGCTCGTCGCTATAATACACCCAATCACACAGCATTTTGTATTGAGCCCTCGCCCGTTTTAAGCTATCAAGAATCTCGTCCAGTTCCTCACTTGTGAACTTTCGTTTCCATCTCACCAAACGTTCAATTTTAGGCTTGAACAGATCATCTACCGACTCCTTGATTCCGATAATTTCTTTTTCCAATAAGGCTCGAACTGCAACATAGACATCCTTTCTCTTCAAGAGTTTTTCGACTTCGGCCATACATATCTCACCTCTTTCTCGAAATACTCCCATGATCTCCTTCTCTTCCCGGCTTAATTCACTTTCATCTACCAACCGTTCTTCCCAGCCGTTCACCAAGCTCAAACTCGTGTAACTCTCCAAGCGCATCGAAACAGGTAATGCTGCACGCATAACCTCTCCCGGTGGTGTCATGTAATACTCGCTGAGCCACAATAGAAATTTCAAATGAGAACCAGAAAGAGCAAATCCTTCCTCGATAACTCGTTCTATCGGTTTTGTTTCAAATCCGACAGGCGGATTCGTATGCAACGCATAGACAACACCCGTGTAACGTTTATTCTTAACAAATGAAACGACCACGAGCGCACCTACCGTTACCGAATGTTCATATTCTTCCGGTACCGAATAAGTAAAAAAACTTTCCACTCCCAGAGGGATAATGACATCCGCGTACAACAAACGAATTAATTTTAGATTTTAAATAGACAAGACTTCCGTAATATCTAACAAATTATGATTTAACGGTTTTGAATTCTTAATAGCCTTGTTAAAAGGAACATGAACAATATCCTTATTCATAATCCCAACCATGATACTGGTCTGGTCATCCAACAAAGCATCCACTGCCGCCACTCCCAACGTACTAGCCGTCACGCGGTCAAAAGCGGAAGGAGATCCTCCTCTTTGGATATGACCTAGAACAGTTACTCGCACATCATATTCGGGATGTTTCTTAGCGATCTGATCGGCAATCGTATACGCTCCACCTGATTTATCACCTTCTGCCACGATCACGATACCACTTGACTTATGAGGTTTATAATCATGTTCCAGGTAACGATCCAAGTCATTCAAATCCGTCTCAATTTCCGGAACCAGAACAGCCTCGGCCCCCGTGGCCACGGCCGACCGTAACGCAATAAATCCGGCATCCCGTCCCATAACCTCGATAAAGAACAAACGATTATGAGCGCTTGCCGTATCCCGGATCTTATCCACGGCATCCACCACAGTGTTTACCGCCGTGTCATATCCAATCGTGTAATCCGTCCCGTAAAGATCATTATCTATCGTACCGGGAATCCCGACAATATGCACGTTATGCTCTTGACAGAACAACCGGGCTCCGGAAAAAGTTCCATCCCCACCAATCACGACCAATGCATCAATTCCCAATTCCTGCATCTTCTCGTAAGCTTTCGTACGTCCCTCCGGCGTACGGAATTCCTCGCTACGGGCTGTTTTCAGAATAGTTCCTCCGCGTTGAATAATATTACTCACGTCATGGGAATGCATACGCACAATATTTCCCTCAATCAATCCCTCATATCCATCGTAAATACCATAAGCCTCGCAGCCATTAAAAATAGCGGCCCTCACAACCGCCCGAATCGCGGCATTCATTCCCGGAGCATCGCCTCCTGAAGTTAAAACTCCTATTTTTTTAATCTTTCCCATAAAAACAATGTTTAATTGAAAATTGGAAATTAAAAATGTTAATCTCTATACCCCCAATTCTATAATTTATTTTTTTAGCTTTTAGTTTTTAACTTTTAGTTTTTAGCTTTTAACCCCTCCTTTATCTCTTCCATCACCCACCTCGGTGTTGAAGTAGCTCCACTGATCCCAACGCTCACAGCTTTATCAAACATCTCATCACGCAGGTCTTTCACCCCCTGCACAAAATAAGTCCGGGAATTCACCTCCCGACAAACCTCGAAAAGTTGCTTCCCGTTGGAACTCTTTTCCCCGCTAACAAACAAGATCACATCATGTCTTGCTGCAAAATCTTTCAACTGCGGGATTCGATTCGCCACCTTGCGGCAGATTGTATCGTTTACTACCACGGAGGCCCTCGCATTCTCCTTCACCAACTCCACGACACGCTTGAAACCATCCAAACTCTTGGTTGTTTGGGAAAACAGGATTACCGGACGAGAAAAATCAATGGATTTCAAATCTTCCTCTTGCTCGATAATCAGCGCCTCATCATTCGTTTGAGCCACCAACCCGTTCACCTCGGCATGCCCTCTTTTTCCATAAATCACGATCTGCCCCCCGCTCGCTCTCACCTCCTCGTATGCCTCTCGTATTTTCTTCTGCAAATTCAATACCACGGGACACGAGGCATCGATCACCTCAATCCCGTTCTTCTTTGCCAGTTCGTATGAACTCGGTGGTTCACCATGAGCCCGGAACAACACACGACACGCCTTCAACCGGGCAAACTCATCATGATCTATCGTACTTAATCCCAGTTGTTTTAATCGCTCCACCTCCAAACTATTATGCACAATATCTCCTATGCAATATAATCTTCCATGTTGCAACTCTTCCTCCGCCTTGGCAATCGCATTCACAACCCCAAAACAGAAACCGGAATTTTCGTCAATTTCTACTTTCATATTTCGAACGAATGATCTTTAACATCTCTTCCACTTCTTCCTCCACGGTCATATCGCCATTATCAATCAACACAGCATCCGACGTTCTCACCAAAGGACTTGTTTCCCGGTGTTCATCTATATAATCCCGTTTCCGGACATTCGCCTCCACTTCTTCATAAGTCACCTGCTCCCCCTTCTCGATCAGTTCCTTGTAACGTCGTTGAGCCCGTACTTCAGGACTTGCCGTCATAAAGAACTTCACCTCCGCATGAGGGAACACGACACTCCCAATATCCCGTCCATCCATGATTACACCACCCTCTTTTGCCATCTCCCGTTGTTTCTCAACAAGCAACTCCCGCACGTAAGGCAACGCAGCTATCAAACTCACGTTATCAGAAACCTCTAATCCGCGAATGGCCATCTCTACATACTCGCCATTCATGTAAGATTCATAACGTTTTTTTTCCTCGTTATATTTAAAACCGAAAATAATTGTCGGAAGAACTTCTTTCAATTTTTCATCATCCACGTTCCCGTTTCGGATTAATCCTTCACGCATTGCTTTCAACGTCACGATCCGGTACATGGCTCCCGTGTCAATATACGTGTACCCCAAACGTGCAGCCAGTATTTTGGATACCGTGCTTTTTCCCGTAGAAGAATGGCCATCAACGGCAACAATCAAACCTTTCTTTTCCATTTTCAATTTTATCTGTTCAGATTGCGAAGATACAAAAAAAGGGAGTAATCATGACGATCACCCCCTGCTATATTTTTGTTACAAATTCTAGTTTACCAACTGCAACAATTTCTTTGCCTTCTCCATCATGGTCTGGTTAGAAGACTCTTCTGCCAAAGAAGTAGCGATCTTAGCATATCTTTTAGCAACATCCTCGAAACCACATTTGTTAGAGATCAAGGCATAATTATAAAGGGCATCAAAATCTTTCTTTGACTCGACGGTCTTACCTGCCCACAATTGAATCACCTTCAAACGGGAAACATCATTCATGATCTCCAACGCACCATCGGTGATCTCCTTGATCATTTTCCTGTTCTCGGGGAAATAACGGAATAATTTTCTAGCCTTGTAGAAATAATCTTCTGACTTACGCTCTGCCCGCAATTGCTTGATGTAAAAATAGTCAGCCACCACGTCATAATGCTCGTAACCGCTACTCTTCAAGAAATCCAGATACTTGTTATACTCGATCTTGTTACTGTTGTAGTATTGTTCCAAATGACCGACAAACACGTTATCCAACTTCTGAAACACATCATCCTTCGAGAAGTTCTGCATGAACTTGGACTGATTGTTAAACAAATATTTAATCTGGGGGGCATTCACATCATCCACGTAATCCCGGATAATCGACCAGTTATAATCCTTCAAGTAATCCGCCTCCTTCTGAGTCTGAAAATACCTGTTCACAACATCACGATTCGGCTTCCCTTGGTTTTTCAACTCTCTCAGAAGTTGAATTGTCGTTTGGGGGTCCGCAGGATTCGCCTCGAACTTCTTCACTAAATTATCCAATGAATCCATCTCCTTCTCGTGAGCTTGCACTCCAACAAGATTGAATAATAAAACACCTACGATTAATACAATTTTCAACATAATACTTGATACTTAAATTTGAACTTACACCCATATAACACCTTTAGGAGCAAAAAGGGTGACTCAAAAGTCGATTTTAACTTAATATTTAACATGAATTAATTATTTTACTTACAAAAACGAATCAAATCTCCCCTTTAAATAAAAATTTATAACCTTCTCATTCTTTTTCTCTCTAATCCGTGAAATATTTAATATTTACGGTGTTATATACGGACTAAACATATTGTATGTTTCACCCGAATCCCTCTTTTTACATGAGAATCACTTAAATTTTAACAATCTTAATTTTTAAACACTCCACACTGATACAGAAATGAATGTTTTGTTCAAATTTATCTATAAATTGGATGCCAATATTAACCGATCTCTTTTCCTCGACAAATTCGTTAACACGTAATATCAATAAAATCCTCGGAAATCATTGGAAACTAATTTTTCTGATTGCTCCTTCTTAATCAAAAAAATTAATACATATAACCGTCCCATACACTTGATTTTAAGAAAATTTCAAAGGTATGACTAGACAACGGAAAATTGTATTAGCGAGATTGACCAAAAATTTAACTTTTCAATCAATCTCGTCCTTATTCTAATTCTCGAAAAACTTCGATACCTCGAAATACAAATTACGATAATGTGCCCGTGTATCCCGGTCTCCAGAATTCATTACTCGTTTTAGTAATTTATAAACTTTTTCCAACTCATAATGATAAACAGCATTCGCCACTATTCTCGTGTCAGAACCATCGACTGGACTCATAGCCATACGTTCATGCAAATGGCTCGTCGAACAAGAACATATATCAGCATGATCACCTTCAACCAAAGAACGTCGTCCTTTCTCTCCTGTAATCCCTTTTCCCTCAGCCATCATTAATGACAAGATGTAATTGTACTGCATCACCCGTTCGTAATGATTAAGATCCTGACGTTTTAGCGTTGGTTCCATCACCAGATTATAAACATCGTCCATATACTCGACTGGCGTATAAGCATCTTTACCATCCTGTTTTTCCCATACTGAAAGATTTGATAATATACCACTTGACGTTAAAGAACCAACAACCAATCCCATATACTCTGCCACTTTTGTATTCCCGAATGAGAAATTTCGTTCTATTTCAGGTTGACAATACCAATCTGGGAATGCCCGTAATTGTTCTAATATAAAAGCTAATGCTTCCTGTTGTTTTTCCTTGCTCACGAATTTATAAGCTTTCTTTTGATCACCCATAACCGGAGCATCCAAATAAACACCTCCCAAATAAACGAGAATATGTTCAATATACCTCCTGTATTGACCGAATATTTCCCGATAAAGTTCTTCTGGTTTCTCAAAAGTCTCTCCTTCATCATACGTCCATTCTAACAAATGGCTCGTAATATATTTCAAGTTTTCAATCCCGTAACGATTAGCTTTCATACAATCATTACCCAAAGATTCAGATAAAGCAGACGGATCTACAATCGAAAACAAAGAAAACTGCTGAGGTCCATAATGATACATCGGATCATCTTGCTTTTCTTGTATCCATTGATTCAGAATCGGACGTTCTGCCTCCGGACTCTCTACTGCAATAGGCGCATATCCCCATTTTATGGCGTATTTATCATAAACACCCAAAAGTGGGGGAAGTAAATTTACACCTTCGTCTCCCGGTTGCGCCACATAATTAAAACGAGCGTAATCCATGATAGAAGGAGTTGTTCCATATTTCCGAGTAAATGTCACGGAACGCAAAGAATCTACCGGGTAAGCATAAGATGCCCCCATATTATGCATCAACCCAAGTGTATGACCAATTTCATGAGCCGCAACATACCGCAATGCTCGCCCCATCGTTTCCTCGTCAAACACTTTTGTCCTCACTTTAGGGTCAACCTGAGCTAATTGAACAAATTGCCAATTATGCAACAACTTTATCACGTTATGGTAGAATAATACATCAGCTTGTATGATTTCTCCCGAACGAGGATCAATCCAAGCCGGACCCATTGAATTGGCTGTTTCTGTCGTAATATAGCGATAACACGAGTAACGAATATCATCCGGATCAAAATTTGGATCATCCACCGGATAGTCTTTAGCTACTATCGCATTCTTAAAACCAATTTCTTCAAAGGCCGCTTGCCAATCTTCAACCCCTAACTTAATGTATTTTCTCCATCGTTCCGGAATAGCGGGATCAATGTACCACACGATCGGCTTCTTCGGTTCCACAAGTTCTCCATTACGATAGCGCTCCACATCCTCATCTTTAGGCTCGATTCGCCATCGTTGGATATAATCTACTTTTTTCAACTCGTCCACCTTTTCCGTATAAATATGTTTTCGTAACGGGAAATACCCGATTCGGACATCAGATATACGCGGTCTCATAGGCTCATCCGGTAACAGAATGATCGAACGAGTCATAATAGCTGTAAAAGGATAATCATCAACGGTATACACTAACCGACTTTTAATGTTCAGATTTAAAGGAAATGATTTCACTTCTAATATCGTCGATTTATCACTAGAAAAACTCCCCTCCAAAGGATTCTCCCCAAGAATAAAACTCAACGGGGTTCGCGGTTTAAAAGGACTTAATTCTTTCTGGTCCGAACAAAAGAAAAAAGAAACATCAATCACAATTCCGGTAGAATCTGCATTCTCACACACGATTTTAAAAGCCTCCATTATTGGCTCGACATTATTTCTTTGCAATGATTGATAAATCGGGGACATCGGGTCGCATTGATTCAACGGACTCAACCGATGTAAATACACTTGTTCATCATCCCGTGTAAATTTCACCAATAACGGATGAAGAGGCATTTCTCCTCCCGACACGTCGGTATTATTACTTGTAGCTGTTACCCGTGAAGAAAGCAACATTTCCTTATCCAACAAACATTGAGGTATTTCAAAATACACTTTCTGTTTTTTCTTGAATATTTTAAACATCCCTTCATGCACCTCCGCATCTTTTAAAATATCGGCATAATTACTAGCACTCACCGCCGAATCCTGCTTGGTTGTCACGGGACTCAACTCTCCCAACTTTTTGCCAAACAACTGAGCTTCACTAGTCTTTGCCAGTAATAAACCGGCAAAGATTAGTATTCCTGTCCTTACATTCATTCTTGATTATTTAAACTGTTTATTTCCAATAGCAACAAGATCAATCTGATATTTCATCTTAAAATAATTTACCAAGATGTCATATTTATCTTTCAATTTACTATGAGCATCTAGCACGGGTTTTAACTCTTCATAAGGAACCGTCAGAATTACTCCCATAAAATCTTTAAAATCACCTTCTTTATTAGGTGTCACCAATGAATAAGAATTTGAAGGATCTCTATACCAGAAACCATAATCTCTTACATCCACATCAGTCACACCCTCATTTTCCGGTAAATATTCCAAAAACGATTGATAATACCCTTTACTCACTTCATAAAAACTCTCCGGAACTTGAATAATACCATTTTGTAATAGATACTCTTGCCAGAACACTCCGTTAGTTGACTCGCGCATGCTTCTCAACTCTTCTTCTGATAAATTCTCTACCCCTTCCCGTATTTTTCCTAAAGCCAAATAACTAAGACCTGCTAAGGCCGCATTATCCTCCAGTACTCCCCAATTCATCCGGCCCACTTGTTTTCCAATCAACAATTTCAATGGAAAATACTTCTTTTTAAAGTCTATATCATAGATACTTAAAAATGTCTTTTCTAACATAGAAAATCCCTTCATCAAAACTACTCGGTCTTCTTGTTTTGTCAGATAAACATTTTTTGCTAGTCCACTCATGTTCCACTGGTAATCAATCGTATCGTAATCAACCATAATAATTGATCCGTTCTCTCGATAAAATTTATAAATATATTGATCGACCGCATCCCCTCCCTCCTTCAATTCATAAGGGATATCTCCCTTCGTCGTATGAATGTCATTCTCATCATAACAGGCTGAAAATCCCATACCTAATACAATGATTAACGATAGTAATTTATTTGTTCTCATCCTATTCTTCTTTTAATTATTGTACAATAACCCCTTTTCTCTCCGGACGATTGATATTCTCCAGATTATAGTCAAACTCTTTTACCTCCACAGGCAGAGGCAACGTGTACGCTTTATCATTCTCTTCAAGTACAAATTTCACTTTTTGAGAACTATTCATGTCTGTCGTGTAAATATGCTCTATCCTTGGACGATCCCAACGCCGGAGGTCAAACCAACGATGTTGCTCGAAACACAACTCGAAACGGCGTTCCTGCCGAACCAACTGAATAACATCTGTTTTCGTAGAAACTGTTATTGGAACCTCTACCTCATAACGATATTTCCGCAGATGTTCAATATCATCCAAAGCCAAATCCGTATGCCCCAACTCCGCATTAGCCTCTGCTCGATTCAGATAGGCCTCTGCCGTACGAAAAGCGAAACCATATACTCCTGTATTTGCAGCACCCTTCCCAACAATCAAATCACCCCAATCATCTTTCACGTAAGTCCGTTTTCGGGCATCATTTGCATGAAATGAATTATAAAACGCCATTGAAACAGGAAAACACCCACGATATGCAGCACTAAGATAATTCACTTCATAATCACCATACGTCCAAATAATTTCAGGATTTTCTTTCGTAAAAACATAATCTTCTTCCGTTAACGTTCGAATATCATATAAAGCCGAATTTACCGTTAAAACCTTATCCGCATAAGAAATGGCTTGTTCATAGTCTTTTTTGTATAGATAAAATCTAGAGGCTAACAAATAAGCAGCACCTTTGGATATCCGAAAAACCGTTTTCGTATAATCCGTAGCTTCAAGAAGTTGAATAGACTTTATCAGATCTTTCTCTATCAATTCATAAGAACGTGCCAATGTTTCCCGTTTATATGTCCGCTCCCGCACACTATGCTCGTAATTAAAGGGAATACCTAAAGCTTTATCAGCCGTTTCTTTCTCGTAAGGTTCACCGTACAAATTTACTAGCATAAAATAACAATACGCACGCAAAAAATAAGCTTCCCCCAGTAAATCATCTTTATCGCTCTGAATTCCTTCCGCATCATCCAATAAATCAATGACATTATTAGCAATAAGTATCTTACTATAATACGTTTCCCAAGCATTATCCGTATTCAACGCCCCGGTAAAACGATACTCCGGATTCGGTTGCCAACAAAAATAACCATACCCATCCCCCCGAATATCTGACTGCATAACGGGCCATGTATTCGCTTTTTCTTCAACATCATCCGTCATAATATCCAAATACGTATGAATCGACGTATTATTTCGGATATACCCCTCCCCAAACAAAAATTCACTATAGTCCTTTACCGTTTTAGGAATAATTAGGTCTTGAGAACTCTCTTCCAGAAAATCTCCACACGAAGAGAAAAGTACTACAACTATTATATATATCAATTTCTTCATAACAGTCTCGTTTTAAAGTGAAATATTTAATCCAAAAGTAAAACTCTTCGTCGGAGGTACCGTTCCGGATCCCAAAGTCATCTGTTCCGGATCCTGTCCTCGTAATTTCTTATTAGCCCACAACCAAAGATTCCCAGCCTCTAAACGCAAACTAACTCCAGACACTCCGATGTGTTTATAAAGATGTTCCGGCAAATTATAACTCAACGAAATATTTCTCATCCGCAAAAAATCACCCGACACAACCCGTAAATCTGCATTATTATACATCTCCCACTTATTACTGGATATTGTATATTTACGATCCATATCAGAATAAGCTAAACTCAAATCTGACAACGCTGGAATATCCGTATTCTCGTTTATCCCTTTTCTCCAACGATTTACAAATTCATCAGACATATTTTGCTGAGGCAAAGGCAACATCTGTCCTGTAGATTCATACAAATTATTCAATCGAACTTTTTTACCTACAGAGAAAGCAAATAATGCGTTCAATGTAAAACCTTTAAAACTGAAATAAGTCGAAAATCCTCCGTTAAAATCAGCCACCCGTTTTCCGGAATACGCAAATGCTTTAGCAAACATTTCCTCTTTTGAGATACCGTCCGGCTCATCTATATCTTTAAATTTCGGTAACCCCTCTTCATCCAAACCATCAAACTTATAGGAATAAAAGCCATCCAAAGGCTTAGACTCCACAATCAGATTCCCTTGCAAATAATCCTTGTAATCATAAGTCTGCGTCTGATTCTTACTGGTTACTTTATTATAATTCTGATACATATTCAAAGAGAGTCCCCATATAAAATCCTTCGTTTTTATCGGAGTTCCATTTAACGTAAATTCCCAACCCTTATTTTCCACATCACCCCCGTTAATTGAAACATCTCTTTTACCGGAAACCGTTGAAACTCGTTTGGTTATAATCTGATCTTCACCTTTTTTCAAATAATATTCAGCATAACCACTGATCCTATTATTCAAAAATGCAAACTCTAAAGCTAAATTATAAGATTTTGTCTTTTCCCACTTCAAATATGGATTCTGAAGTTTATTTAAAGATGACATATATTCTTTAGAAACATCATCCATTCCACTCATGGACACGATCAGATCCGGAGTCTGGTCCGAATGTACATTACCTTGTACCCCGTATGATCCTTTCAATGCCAATAAATTCATCCATTGGACATTACGAAAGAACACCTCGTTATGAATATTCCAACGGACAGCGGCAGACCATACTGGCAAGAATTTCGTACTCTTATCCTGTCCGAATTTATTGGATCCATCGGTACGGATATTAAAATTAGCCGTGTAACGGTCATCATAAGTATACGTGAAAGTCCCATAGAAAGAAACCACATTAGTCAAACGATCCACCACCACATCCGGATTAGCCATCAACCATTCGTTATATAAAGGCCATTCTGTTGCATTAATAGCAACAAACTTCTTACCTCTATCCGGTAAATATCCCCGTTGTACAGTAGATATTCCGTCATATTTTACAGAACGAGCTTCCGTCCCCACATTCACATCAATTTCATGCACCTCATGTAACCTTTTGAAATAATTAAATCCAGCCCTTACCGTGTATGTAGATGATAATGTATTATCATTTTTCAATTCCCCACCATAAGGTAAACGGCACCTAGTTTCAACAAAATTACGATCGGTCGGCAATTCATCACCATAATTCACACCCCGTAAATCCGCAATATAATATGATTTCTCGTTTGCCCATTCAGAATCCTTCGTATTAGCTTTTGATAGAGAAAACACTCCGGAGAATGTCAATCCTGACAATATTTTATAATTTACATCCACCATGAAATCAATTGTCTGATTCTTTATCTTTCGACCGGTATTATCTCGTTCATTAAGGATATTATAATTCAAGATAGTTTCATAACCTTCTGTTTTATTATAGAATAAATAAGATCCATCCTTATTATAAGCGGGAATCGCACGAGAAGTATTATAAGCATAACCATATGGATCGATAGAACCATGCAAATATTTCTTTGTTGCCGCGTAAGCCCTCAAAGATAACCCGACATTCAATCTTTTACTCAATTCTAAATTTAACTTCAAAAGAGCATTATAATTCTCCACATCAGAACCTTTCACCACGGCATTTGTATTTGCATATCCTGCAGAAAAATAATAATTCACAAACTCCGAACCTCCCGAAATTGATAATGAATGTTTATGAGACACGTCCGTTCTAAAAAGCTCATCGTACCAATCAGTATTCACTTTTTCAAGATCATACACCCGATCCACAAATTGTTCTTGGGTAATCCGTTTAGCATACAAATCATACAAAGCTCCCTCATAACCGATATTAGAAGGTTTTATTCCGAACGTCAATCCCCTCTCCTCAATCTCCTTAGACACATCAATTCTTTCTTTGGAATTCATCCGATTCAAATTATTATAACTCGGTCTCAAACTAATTCCCACATTACCAGAATAATGCACTGTTGGCTTTCCATATTTACCCTTTTTTGTCGTGATCACAATCACACCATTAGCCGCTTTCACTCCATATATAGCCGTTGCTGATGCATCTTTCAAAACATCAATACGATCAATATCTTCCGGATTAATACTGGCAATTGCATTACCAATCAAATTCACGTTATCCAAACTATTCAACTCTTCAGCAGAAATAGGCACCGGATCTTCTAAAATAATTCCATCTACCACCCAAACCGGTTCCCGATTTCCAGAAATAGAAGAGGCTCCCCGGATTCGCACTTTCGGAGCTGCACCAGGAGTTGAAGTCGGATTGATAATATTCACCCCTGCCAATTTTCCCTGTAACATATTATCAATCGAAATAGCAGCACCTTCCTGTAACTCAGATCCCTTCACGCTGATCACAGAACTAGCATTTTTACGTTTATCAATACGTTGATATCCGGTAATAACAACCTCATCCATCGTATTCACCTCCTCTTCCAACACCACATTAATCGTATCTTTACCCACATATTTCACCTCTTGTGTCTTCATTCCGACAAAAGAAAATTGAAGGACAAAATCTTTCTCTCCTTGGGGAATTGCCAACTTATAATCGCCATTCACGTCTGTAGCCGTCCCTACTGACAACCCTTTAATCATCACCGTGACTCCCGGAAGAGGTACCCCACTCTTATCTGTCACTCGCCCCGTAATAGTTCTTTGTTTCGCCTCTCCATTTTTTTGCTCCATTTCACTCAAATTACGGATCACTATCGTCTGATCCACAATTTTATATCCCAATCTAGTTCCTTTTAAACAAACATCCAATATTTCCTGAACGGTCACATTTTTCAGTTCAACCGTTAAGTCATTTACTTTAGCAACATCCTCGTGACTATAAAGGCAAGTATAGTCACTCTTTGATTCGATCATTTTTAAAACCTCCACCAAAGAAACACGAGCCACGTTTACATTTAACAATGTCTCCTGCGATTTCACCACGGCATTCACTTGAAGTACCGTAAGCAACATGAATAACATGAAAAACTTCATCATAAGACAACATTTTCTCAAGCCAGAATACCAGCCCTTGCATTTGAACTTTTTTTTCATACATTTGTAAATTAGATAAGTTACTGTCCTGAATCTGTTTCAGGATTAGGCAGGTGATATTGGCGTATCACCTGTTTTTTCATTCATTATTTCTTACAAAAACATTTCTATCCTTAATCTCTATATCTATTTTATTAATAAGTTTCAGCATATTAACAACTTGCTCCAAATCACTGTATCGTTTTATATTTCCCGTGAACAAAATATCTTTCACCGAAGAACTCTCATAGAACACATTAATATTATACCACCGGGCAATCGTGTTCATGATCACCTCTAAACGTTGTTTCTCGAAAACAAACCTTCCATCTTTCCACGAACAATACAAAAGCACATCAACGGTCTCAACCGTTGTCTTTCCATCTTCTTTATTCAAGCGTAATTGTTCTCCCGGTTTCAAATAGCTATAATTACCTCCCCTTTCAAAAGCAACTTTTCCGTTTACCAAAGTTGTTTCTAAAAAATTTTCATCTTGATAATCCCTTACGTTAAAAGAAGTCCCTAACACACGAATATCACCTTGATGGGTATGAACCACGAAAGGAGCCAAAGAATCCCGGACTATATCAAAATAAATTTCTCCCTTCATAAAAACTTCCCGTTGTCCCTTCTCAAATGTCACCGGGACCCGAATTTCAGATTCTGAATTCATTCTCAAACGACTACCGTCACTTAATAATAAATCATATTCTCCACCCCGGGGAATCGTAATCGTGTGATAAAGAGTTTCTACCACCTCTTTCTCTTCCTCATTCTTTCTTGACATCACACTCTTTTGAACAAAAGCTAGAAACGTCGTGTCTGAAATATCTATTTTTGTCCCATCTGGTTCTGTCAATATCGCCTTACAAGATCCCGGTTGTATTTTCTGAACGAAAGCAATGGATTCATCTTTAGTGTCGTGGAAAAAATAAAAACTTCCACTTAGCACAAATAATAATACCACCGCAGCCACATAACGATATAATGCCAAAGTTCTCTTCCGGTGTTTTGCCTGTTTCACTCGTCCTGTAAATTCTTGGTAAGCTTCTATAGCACTATATTCCTTGATAAATTCAAATTTGCGAGCGATGAAATCCGGTGATTGATAAAGATTATACAATCGTAAATGCTCGGGAGTCTCATGTTTCCAATTTTCAAGCTCGTTTCGACCGGCATCATCAATTTTCCCGGTTAATTCAGCTATAATCAAATCGGCAATATGAGTAATATGTTTATCCTGCTCCGTCATGTTTTCTTGGGTTTTATTACAAGACACGGAACATCATAAAAAGTGACAAAAATCTACAAGAAATTTATTAGTAAAAGCAAAAACGGGTGATTTAGTTTTTCTTTCAACTGCTCTTTTCCCCTCTTTTTCTGTTGTTTAACCGCATCAATAGATATTCCTAAACGCAAGGCAACTTCCTTATCACTCAATCCCTCCAAATTCAAATTTATCACTTTCCTATATTTCTCCGGAAGTTCTTCAATGGCTTGTTGCAAACGAATAAAAATTTCCTCCTCCAATACCGTGTTATAAAAGAAATCTTCTGAAACGACCTCCGCTCGATCACGATAACGATCCTCCACTTTCTTATCCCGAATATAATTCAAACATTGATTCTGTACGGAACGATACAAATAAAAACGTAAATCCGTGGTCGCAGAAAATTTATGAGGTGTAGTCCACAATTTAAAAAAAGTGTCCTGCACAATATCCTTCGCCACCTCACTCTCCACATATTTACAAGCGATGGCAAGCAATGTATGAAAAAACTCTTCATACAAAATTTTAAACGCTTCTTCATCCCCCTGAAAAATTCGTTTAGCTAATAATCCATTGTCCTTATTCATTCTACACCTTCACATTCTAAATGCAAAGATATGACTTTATTTTATACAGACAAGAGTCGCCCGAAATTCCCGGCCGACTCTTCTCGAAATTCATGCTACACGATATTTTATCTTCTTTTTCTTCTGATTAAGAACACAATACTCCATGCCATTATTGCCAATGGAATAAGCCAAACAAATAAAATTTTCACCCAAACCATCATATTCTGAGAAAACAACTCCTCGAAAGCCTTGTTCTCCAAAAGATCTCTTGCCATAGTGCAATTTATTCACGACATCTCCTCCACAAAAGTAAACTATTTGTCCCATTTTTCAAGAAATCATTAAAATATTTCAACGAAAAGAGGAGTTATCTCTATATTTTAAGATAACTCCCCCGAAAACAACAATTAAGATGATAATTAACTACTTTTCAAATAATTCCTTCAACTTCGTATCCAACCACCCGCCACGGGCATTCGTCAGCACGATTTTACCTTGCGGATCGATCAGGAAAGAACTTGGCACCCCGCTGATCCCGTATTTCTTCACGATAAAACCGTCAAATCCTTCTCCTTTATCGCAAACCTGCAACCAAGGCATTTGCTCCTGTTCCAAAGCCTTCTTCCACTGCCCTTTATCAGCATCTATCGACACGCTCACAATATCAAATCCTTTCGCATGATACGCCGAATAAGCATCTTTCAGATGAGGAATATCCCCCCGGCAAGGCCCACACCAAGAGGCCCAAATCTCCAACAAAGTATATTTACCGGGCTTTATCACGTCAGACAATCTTATCTCCTTACTCTCCTTATCCAACATCTCAATATCCAAATATTGATCGCCCACGTAAACCGGAATATTATTCAATCGTTCGGCTAGAGCCTTCCCTTTGGCACTATTCCGCGATGCCCCCGACAACAATGACAACACCTTTTCAATCTCACCCCGCCCATATTTCGTTATCGACAAAGTTCCGGCAACATATAGTGCCACCGGAGAATCCGGATTCTCTTTGATAAAATTTACCTTGTAACGATAAATCTCGTCCTTGCAATTCTCCAGCTCCTCCAAAGCATCATAAGCCGGTTGCCTGTTCTTACGTCCCAGATCATCCGCTTTCGCGTAATAATAAGCGACACGATACTTCTCGAACAACTCAGAATTTAACGTTGACAACGGCTCTAACCCTTTGTCATAACTCACGTACAAATCATTCGTCGGAGACCCCGTGATTTTCACGCAAGCCGGAACTGTTTTCGTTATCTTCGTGGGTAAACTATCATAAGGAGCCTCCAACATCATGGATGAATTATCGACAAAAACCGGTAACTTCACCGTACTTTTCCAATCCCCCCGCTTGTCATCATTTTTGTGAATCGTGATACAACGCATTTCAGGCGTATCAACCCTCCCGCTAAACTCGAACTCTCCATTTTTAATTACCGTACTATCATAAATATGCCTGTACTGCGAAAGATCAGTGAGAAAAACTTTCACTCCTTCGCCTCCTCCAACAATCCTTCCCTTGATCTTAAAACCGTCTGCACGACACTCGTTCACGCTTAAAACTAGTACAACCAAAACGTATATTATTTTCATACCACCCCTTATTTATTATACTTTTCCAACAACGGGGTAATCACATCTTTCTCCGATGGACGAGGAGCAGAAGCTGAAATAATCTTGAAATCTTTATCGATCAACAAGAAACGAGGAATTCCTGTAATATCCCAGCCTGTCCGGACCAACGGATCCTTTGAAAACAACTCCAACACTTTCCCATGATCAGCATCTCCTTTCAATTTATTTAACCAAACTTCCGTGTTATCATCTAAAGACACGCCAACAAACTGAACATTCGGGTACTTTTTGCTCAACTCATTAAAGAAAGGCATTTCTCCCAAACAAGGCATACACCAAGTCGCCCAAAAGTCAATAAACAACACCTTCCCTTTATAATCACTCAATTTTCCCTCTTTCCCGTTCATATCCACAACAGCAAAATCAATAGCCGGGCGTCCTTCCATCAATTTCGCCCTTTTTTCCAACCGTCCTAGAAAAGCCTGCTTAAAATCAGCATTTTTCAACTTAGAGCCGAATGCATGTAACTCATCATAAAGAGATTGCGTCATCTCCTCATTCATTCGATCCCCGGTCACGTAAGCATCATTTAACTCTTTCAACCGTTGTGATTTCGGAAAATCAAAAATAGAAGCATCCATATCATAACAACTCAGCAACACATCTCTCACCACGGCAACCTCCAAATACTCATCCTTAGCAGAAATCTCTTTCAATATTGGATTTATATATTCTCGAATAGACTTGTTAAAATCATTAGCGACCTTTTCTCCCTCTTCCCGTGTTTTACAATCTTTCAACAGATCAGAATACCATAAATATGCCATATAACTATTGGCAACATCCGCCTTGATACGCATCATTTCCAACTCCACAAACTCCTTACTCGCATTCGGCAATGCCTTCAATTCTTTCTCCCGTTGGGCAGCCCGCTCATCAATATATTTTTTCGTCTCTTCGAAACTACCTTTCACATTTCTCCCCGCCTCTAAAAATGATCCCGCCTTTGGGAACAAACGTCCTTTCATATAGTTATTCACGCCCGCACCTTTTCCCTTAAACCAACTTTGTGGTTGAGACGTTCCTAGATACACTTCCATATCATCCCCCGGAGTCAAATACAGCGTGTTCCGTCCTACCGAATAATATCCTGGCTTTTTCAAGTCAAAAGAAAAATCAAAACTACCATCTTTATTCACCGTGATTTTTTGACTCCACTCCTTAGATAATTCACCTGCAGCACCATCAAAATCCATAGATACCACATTAGCCCCGAACTCTTTCAAAGAACCATGCAACCGCACGTTCTTCCCCATCCCGTGGCTGGCAACACCAACCACGAGTAGGAACAATAACAATACATTTTTCATACAATACAAATTTTATAAAACCGAATTTTTATTCTTTAAACAATGCCGCCAACTTCTCGTTCAACCATCCCCCACGTGCATTTGTGCTAATGACTCGCCCTTCCTTATCAATCAACACGCATGAAGGTACACCGTTAACACCAAACAAATCCATACATTCTTTCTTATAACCTTTCCCGTTTGCTCCACAAACCTGATTCCAAGGCATACCTTCCTCTTTTACTGCTTTCTGCCATGCCTCCATATCATCGTCGATAGAGATACTAACCATTTCAAAACCTTTTTCATGATAGCGCTGATAAGTCTCTTTTAAATGAGGAATATCTGCCCGACAAGGTCCACACCAAGATGCCCATAATTCTACCAACGTATAATGTCCCTTTTTTAATAGCATTGACAACTTTACTGTCTGTAAATCTACATTCAACACATCAAAATCAGGCAACACATCTCCCACGTAAAGCGGCTGTTCCAATAAAGCTTTCATAGCTTGTTGTCCCATCGGGGTAGCTTTCACGTTTTCCGGTAAAAAACCAACCACTTCTTTCGCTTTATCTCTATCGTAAGCTCTTACCCGTAGATTTTTTGCCACATATAAAGCTACCGGAGACTCCTGATGTTGCCGGATAAATTCAACACCCACGGCAAAAACACTATCACGCATAGCATCCATCCCCCTCACACAACGGAACACATCATCTTCCGTCCCTTTTTTATAATAATAAGCACGACGGTAAGCATCAAACAAGCTGTCATCTTTTACAACAAAAGGCGTTACCCGTTCTTTATATTTCGCATATAAATCATGAGCATGAGAACCTTCTACACGCAAATTACCCGGTACTTTTTTCTCTAATTTTGAGAGTAGCCCTGCAAAAGGTAAAGAAACCCGAATAGTAGAATTTTCCACATATATCGGTAACTCCATGATCTTATCCCATCCATAAATTCGTTGCGACGGATCTTTAAAATAAGTAATACTACGTAATTCCGGATAATCCACTTTCCCTTTAAACTCAAACTTTCCTTTTTTCAACTGTACACTATCATAATACACAGTCTGCCCGGTATTCGTTAAATATACCCATTCATTTTCCGGTGCACCTTGAAATTCTCCTTTTATCACGAATCCTTCAGGCTTACTCTGGCATCCTACTAGAGACAGTAAACCCCATATAATAATTATCCACTTCATCTTAATACCTTTTTTAAATAAATACAAAATCAGCTATTTCTCCAAAATCAGAATATACCTGTGTTGCCGGATAAGTTACACTATTAGCCCCAACACTACCGGTTGATGACAAATTCAAGATAACAAAATCACTCTTGCCATTTCCCATATCAAAAGAAACTCCTAAACTACGTTGCAAATCAAACTCATAGGCTGCAAACTCTCCTTCTCCTGGAGCCTTTCTCTTGGCAAATTTCATTTTCGTAGCCTTTCCCCCCGTATGAGTATAGATTGCAGTAGCTTTTCCTCCGGCCTGTTTAAAGTCTAAACGATAAACCGTATTACCCGATGCGTAAAAAATAATACCACTATAAGGCGGAGTGGAAGCAAAACAAGCATTTTCATCTAATCCTTTAGGTAAATCAATTTGATAATAAGCATTAAAAGAGGCATAATCAGCATAAGTAAACCCTCTTGGATTAAATTCATAAACAAAACATTTATCATCACTTTTAGCCAAACCATAACCATACACACTTGTCCAACTTTGATCAAATTGATATCCGGTTCCCACGTACAACACTTTTTGATCCGGAGCTAACTTGTTAGGATCAGCTCCCGTAGCATTACCATCTCGAACCGGAATAGATTGAATCAAATCACTATTTTCCTCGCTCTCATTAAAGTACAAAGGATCATACTTCTTCACGCCTAACCCATCACTTTTATTGTAATAAAATGCAAAACGATGTCCGGCCTCATCATACAACAAAGCATTGTTAATAACTTTAGATGCCAAGGTAATCTTCACATCACCGGTCAACCCGCTTCCCGGTTTATACACTTTACCGGCCCTAGGGATCTGATAAAGAACTCCATTGGACAACAAAAGAGCACTGGCACTTCCATCACCATCCATCATCTCCACATGTTGGAAATCAAAACCTGCTTGAGCCATCGGGGCAACCATTCGAGACAAACTATCCTTTTTCTCAAATTTTTTCCATTGACAATAAACTCCGGCCTCTTTGGCAACATCAGTAAGCACGTAAAACATATTCCAGCCGCTCCCGGTTCCATAATATTTAACCGACGTTGTATATTGTCCCAAACAAAGTGGCTTACCTGTCAATCGCTTGCCTGATTCTTTATAATAGGCATCTTCATTCACCACGATATCAGCACCGATATATTCAATCGACCCCAATTCCGTCTGTCCGTTTTTACTATGTAAAACCATCCAAGTTCCATCATAAGGTTTGATCAACTTGATCGTCGTATTTACCGGATATTCAATTCCCGTTACCTTGTCAAACACATTTAAACGAAAAAAATGCTCGTATTTCAAATTTTTCTCTTCCGGGTCTATATGAAAACGTAAACTAGGTTCTATACTCACAGTGTCAAAACCTTCACGATCCGCTAAACCATAGAAATTATGATTGATCGTAGAATATAACCAAACATAACTCAAATTTTCATCGTCCTTTTGTAAGAGCTGTGACAGCCGGGGAACAATAGTAAGCGTGGTATCCTTGTCCAAACGCACGGAATACAACTCATCCAATTCAACTGCTACCGTATTAATATCTTCATAATCATAATTTCCCTTATCATCATAACAAGACACAAACAGTAACAAAGCCAGTATATAAATTAATCTTCTCATAATTTCTTATTTTTAAAGTAATTCTGAAATATCAGGAATCTCAATCCATTCACCCGTATTTTCATCTATCAAGGGTGCATTATCAGGATCTGCTTTATACTCTTCAAAATCCATGTAGAAACCATTCGAGTAAAGAACATCATAAAATTGATTCGTCATAGTCCATTCATTCAATACCGTACCTCCGTATTTCGTGATCAAATAACGAGCTTTCGTCTCGCTATAATCTCCAAAAAACATCGCGTAATATCCATCCCATTCTTCTTGAGAAGATCCCCACAATTCCAAATTAACAGAATTTTCTACCCTCAATTCAAAAGTTTGTCTTTCGGCAGTCCCCGCTTTAAAATCCGATTTCTCGTAATCAAAAGTCAGATAGGCAGAATATTCCGTATTTCGTTTTTCCGGACGTTTTATCAAAACTTTAAACACGGCAACACCCGTGTCTGCCGGGACATAATACTCCTCCGGACATACAATCTCCAATGTATTATCGCCTAACTTTTTCGTGGTAAACGCAACCTTTCGAGGATGATCTGCGGGAACTCCACTTATTTTAACCCCTACCAGAAGAGTATCCAATAACAAAGAATCTCCACGAGGATTAATCCCAAAATTTGTCTCATAATGCAAATATTCTGTTTCATCCACCCAATACGGTTTCTTATCTTTACCTAAATAATAATCAGCCATAAAATTAATCTCGTTTCCCTCTCCATATTGCACCATCTCGTATTCCTCACAACTCTGAAAAAAAAATAACGTGATTAAAACCTGTAATATAATTGCCAAATTTTTCATAAATCTCTCATTTTATCAGTAAATACAACATTCACGATGTCTTAATTTGTTTTACCAAATAAAGTTTCATTATCCGGCCAAGAGAACATATAATTACTTTCAGCCATTTGGTTCACAGGGCAATGCAGAAATGTCGTGTAAGCATGACGCTTATAGAAGAAAAACAATTGCCCCTCCCCGTAAAATTCCTTGCGGTACTCTTTTTCAATCTCATCCAATCTGTTAGCTTCCGTACAAACAACCGGATCTACCCCGCGTATATTTCGTACTTTATTCAAAAACTCAGCCGCTTCACCCGGAGTTGCCGCACATTCCGCCAAAATGTAATACATTTCAGATAAACGTATTAAAACAACGGTTCCTTCCGTGGATGCCCACAAGTTTTCTTGCTTATATTTCCGCATTTTGATTCCGTTTGTTCCGTAATCAAATCCAACTCCCTCTCTGATTCTCAAATCATTTGTCCCATCATTAGCCACATCAAACATTTCATTCAAGAAACTCTCCTTGACAATCAAATAAGAAGTACCATTGGTTATATCCGTCACTTGTTGGTCAAACTTATCCACGTAAACAGAGAACACGATCTCTTTTGAACGTAAAACATCTGTTGCATCCCCTATCAGATCGAAATATTTCCCGTCAATAACTTGATTCGCATAATTAACCGCCTCGGTCTTGTTTCCTGCATACAAGTAGACTCTCGCCAACATCGCTTTCACCGCATACAAGTTCATCCGTTTGTGACGATACTCCAAAAAGCCATCTTTTCCCGTTCCACTATTCCCATCTTCTGTTTTTGGAAATTCAAAATTCAACGGATCTATATTGGTCAATAAAATTTCAGCTCTTTTCAAATCAGCAATAATACTATCCACCACCACGTTAGAAGGTTGCATCTCCTTCGGTTCCTGATTAAACTCCGTCCGATAAGCAATTCGTTTCGCAGTTGGGTTGTCTTTATATATCGGTCCGAACATCCGTAACAAATCAAAATGCAAAAACGCTCTCAAACCCAAAGCCTCCCCTTTAATAATTTCGTAATAATGCTCCGTGGTAAACACATCTCTGTTTTTATCACAGTAATACAACAAATTATTCAAATTAGCGATCACGTTATACATCTTCGACCAAATCGCTTCCGTGTAACTTTCCGTGTATGTAGATGGGAATGTATACCACAGGGGGTTCTCATAATTTGCCACTGCATTAATCTGGTAACGTTGTCCCAATATATCCAAGAAACCATAACTCAAATTTTTGGCATACAAATCAGTTGACGCCATCTTTATATACGCTCCGGTTAAAGCTTCTTTAAAACCTAATTCCCGGCTAAAAACCTCTTCTTCTTCCACCGTCGTTTTCGGTTTTACATCTAACCAATTCGAACAGGAGGAAAACAAGAACATTCCTAAACAAATGCTAACTATATACTTTTTCATCGTTCATCAATTTAAAAAGTTACATTCAACGACATGGACACTTGGCGAGAGAAAGGATAATCAATTCCTCGTTCCATCTTAATCGACGAGAACCGACAAATATCTTCCATATACACTCCAATTGTCGCAGCACTAATCCCTACCCGTTTAAGCCAATCACATTTCTGTCCATCCAACCGATAAGATAAATTTATAGTTGAAAAATAAAATTCATTATCATCCATCACGAAACGAGAACTCTCCTTCG
This sequence comes from Butyricimonas faecihominis, assembly GCF_033096445.1. Lineage (NCBI taxonomy): Bacteria > Pseudomonadati > Bacteroidota > Bacteroidia > Bacteroidales > Odoribacteraceae > Butyricimonas > Butyricimonas faecihominis. The sequence continues at coordinate 34,264 of NZ_AP028155.1, read as the reverse complement.
TATCCATCTTAGCAATATTTCCATCTATTGCCTTAAAAAACACCTGATCTCCAGGATTTTTCCATCGGCTATACAGAGCTCTCCGATCCGCATTCATTCGCAAGTTAGCATTTTCCACCTTATCTATCAGCGTCTGGTTAAAAGTCTGTCCACCCCAATGATATTGGCCGGCAAGCGTTAAACTAAACCCTTTATAGGTAAATGTCGTTGAAACAGAACCCTGAAATTTAGGCTCAGTATCTCCAACCGGGACTTGATCGATTGCAGAATATTCATTTGTCAGTTGACCGTCTCTAGTCAAAAATACCTCCCTACCGGATTGAGGATCTATACCCATCGAGCGAACTGCCCAAATCGTAGTTTGAGAATAACCGTTCTCATAACGGGGTAAGGGACGTTTTTTACGTTTATCTTCTAAACCGGTAACATACGGGTCTTCAACCTCATCCGCAATTTCCATTTGTTTCTCGTTCATCACTTTCAAAGCATTAGAAATTTCCTCTATCCGTGATTTATTATGAGAACCGGTAAAAATCACGTTCCAATAAGCTTGTCTTGCAGGATCACTATATGGCATTAAACGTAATGTCACCTCGTATCCCTTATTAGAAATTCTTCCCAGATTCTCTTTCATTGTTGGAAATCCGACAGACGGAGCCATCGTGTAATCCAACAACGTATTTTTCGTATATTTCTCGTAGTACTCGAATCTTGCACTCAGAATATTATTAAACATGGTAAAATCCAATGATGCATTATAATTTTCTGTCTGTTGCCATTTTAAATCCGGATTTCCCAAACCGTATATCTCCGTCCCCACCACATCCGAACTCTTGTAAGTTTTCATCAAATTAGAATACGTGTACATCTGTAGAGATTGATAAGGAGTAAACCCTTGAGACCCCGTAATACCGTAAGTTCCCCTCACCACCAATTCATCAAAAATACCTAAGTTATTAATAAAAGGTTCCTTTTCCGCATTCCAACGTACTCCGGCAGACCAGAACGGGGCATAACGGTTATTTTTCCCAAACTCAGAAGATGCATTGACACTCATACTATAATCAAAAGCATAACGTTGTTTATAAGCATAATTCAAGGTCATCACGAAAGCTAAAGATCTAGCAACACTCTCGCTTCCTGATGTGTTCTTGTATTCCGTTCCCATGTACACTTCACTCAACTTATCATTCGGAAATCCCTTCATGGACAATGTAGTCGATTTTGTAGAATTTTCATTCACACTATATCGCAAATAAGCTGTCAACAAATGATCACCCAACCCTTTAGTATACGCTCCAGACAAACTTAATCTATATTGAGTTCCCTCTGTTTTAGTCCATTCATACAATCCTTTTTTAGCCGGGTCTTCCTCAAGAAAGAAATCATTATGCTGGGCAGAGTTAAACACCTCTACCGTTCCATCCTTCCGGGTTAGCGTAAAATCCAAACTTAAACGGAAATTCTCAAGCGGTAAGTACTCCACTTTTAAAGCCTCCCGAAGTTCAAAATTCCGGCTTTCATTCTTTGAATCAAACTGTGCATTCCACAAAGGATTTAAAGTTGGCGTACCATAATAAGCAACAAATTCATAATTATCACCAATACTATGATCATCCAATACTTGCTTAATATTTCCATGCTCATCAGTCTTACGATAATAAGGATTTATTTTCGTGTAATCTTGAAAACTTCCATAAGGAGAAACCCTAGTACCATTTGAATAATCCACAGTCAATTGATTATTAATCAAAATTTTATTATTCCGGTAATTCAAATCAATCTTTCCTGTTTTAGTATTTAAATCCGTTTCTTTCATAATACCGGGTGCCCATTTGGCTCCCAGATAAATTTTATAACGCAACGTATGGTCTCCCCCCTCCACGGTCAAGCCATGTCTATGAGAAAAGGCTGTCTTCACTGGTTCTGCCAACCAATAGGTATTCACACCCCGCATCACCTCTTGGCGAAGATTATTATAATAATTCATCAACCCCAAATTATCCTTTTCATCATAATACCCCGCCAACTCCTCTATTTCCAGCTTCTCTTTCGCATTCATCATGTCATAAACACTCAAATCCGGCCATTCCAGTTCGTAATTACCATTATACGTGAAACGTAGTTTTCCCGGTAGCGGGGCTCTTGTTTCCACGACTACCACTCCATTGGCAGCCTCTGAACCATAAATAACCGTCGCTGCCGCATCCTTCAACAATGTAATTGATTCCACTTGTTCCGGATCAAGATCCATGATCGTAGTTGCATCCACGCCAATCACTCCATCCAACACGAACAACGGTTGATTCGGACGAGTATTTACATCTCCACGCAACACAACCACGTCATCACTCTGGTAATTACCCATGCTAGCTTGTCCTCGCATTTGAAAATCCGGTATTGCATTTGGATTCGAACCGGCCAGATTACTCGCATTCATCCTAAAACCGGGATCTAACATCTCTAACGCCTTCAAGACATTACCGGAAGTCATTCGTTTAATCTCATCCCTAGAAACCCGTGTTGCTGATCCCGTAAACCCTTCTTTCTTACGAGTAAAGATACCCGTCACCACCACGTCTTCCAGATTTTCAGTTTGTTCCTCCATCACAACCTTCAAATCCTTCTTACCAGCTAGAATCTCTTTATCCTTAATATCAGCCAGTTTCACCTTTTGCGTCTCCATTCCGACAAAACGGAAAACAACCACCACATCCTTCAGCTCTTTAGGCAAAGGAAGACTAAACTTCCCATCAATATCCGTGGCACATCCCACCGTTGTCCCCTCGATAAGAACGGTTACCCCGGGTAGAGGGGCCCCACCTTTATCCACCACCTGCCCTTTCATCAGAATCGTTTTCTCTTCCTCCTTGGCTACAACCGCTTTCGGGGTAATCACGATCAGATTGTCAACCAACCGATAACCGAAACTCTCTCCAAAAATCACTCGTACCAGCTCGTCCAGCGTTGCTTGGTTCAAATTCACGGAAATCTTTCTTGTCACATCCACCTCTTTCTTACTAAAAAAGAAATCCTGTTTTAACTGTTTTTCGACCTCCAGAATCACTTGTTCAATCGTAGCATCTTTCAGCTTCAGACTAACCGATGCATTCTGGCTGCGAACCTCTGCCGAAAGGTGCGTCAGCCCTATCAGCATAAATAAAATCACAATTTTCATCACTCGCAATAGGTTAAAAAGTTCCCTGAATGTGCAATTCATGCACATACTTCGTTTTTTTTTCATAGCTTTGTAATTGAATTAATACTTGAATTCTCTTCGGAGAATGAACACGGGGGTTGTTAGCGGCAATCCCCGTATTTCTTTCCTAACGTTTTATAATAGTTATCACTTTTCCTTTTACCTCGAAATCAACATTTGTCGTTACCTTGATCACGGACAACACTTTATCCAGATCCATATCCCTTTTGATCACGCCCCGGAACTCGTAGTCTTTCAATTCCGGATTCTGGTAGAACACCTCGAAATCATACCAGCGCTGCAACTGGCGCATGATCAAATCCAGCGTCATCGCCCGGAACACGAACCGCCCTTCCCTCCATGCCACGTAAGGCTCCACGTCCACCTCTCTCACCGTCAATTGTCCCGACTGCACGTCCATCACGCTCTGCATTCCCGGTTTCAGCACCTCTGCCTGCCCGTTCTTCACGGAAGACACCCGGACCGCCCCGTTCACCAGCGTCGTGTAGATCTGCCCGTCATCCCCGTAAGTGTTCACGTTAAACGATGTTCCCAGAACAGTCACTTCCGCCCCGTTCACCCGAACAACAAAAGGACGCAAACTATCTTTGTGAACCTCGAAATAGGCCTCACCTTTCAAATCAACGATTCGTTTCCCATCACTGAATTCTACCGGATATTTTAATTCGGAATCCGCGTTCAAAAATACCTTGGTACCATCCGATAATACCAATGAATACTCTCCCCCGATAGGCGTTGTCAACTTATTATACTCTTCTGTCACCACCCCTTTCCCATGTTCCTCGTACACGATTCCCCGATTGCTGGTAGCCACCCGTACTCGTTCATTCAACAAAATATTCAAATTCTGCCCTTGTTCCAACACCACCTCTTTCCCGTCAGCCATCATTAAAATAGCCTTTGACGTTCCGGGTTGCATCACATTCTTTGCCAACTCTTGTTCCTCATGCATATCCCGAACCCCGTTTATCGTACGCCCCACGAATAAACCGACCAACAAAATAATCGAGGCGGCAATCGACCAGCGCAAAGTCATCCGGCGACTCTTCTGATCATAAATACTCTTCTCCAAATGCAGGAATTCTTCTTCACCATTCTCTCCATAGCTTTGTCCGGACAACTTTTGCCGGATCGCCGCAATCTCGTCCAATAGCTCAACATGATTTTTCTCTTTCAACCATGCAGTCACCTCCTCGTCATTCAACTCCTCCCGCCGAGTAAGTAACCTATTGGCAAATTCTATATCGTCATCCTTATAACTCATTTTTGCTATTTTTTACAATAACACAACAAGCCCCCTCAAATGGGTGACAAAAAATTGAATATTTTTTTATCTAACGGAAAATAATCGGATTTGTATGGGTAATCCCATCTCAAAAATAAATTTTAATTAATATTTTTTCGTAATTATATTATACCAACTCCTATTCAACTCCCATTCATCTCCTATTCATCTCTAATTGTAATAGATCATAACATATTCATTTAAGATCGCTATAAAATGAATATTATTTTACAAATATGATAGATATAAAACTATAATTTTTATTATATAACTTAATACCTTTTGATAACGTTATAAATTCCCACTTAAAAATACCCGACAAAAAAACAGGACTCCAAAAAAGTCCTGTCTTCAAATTATCCTGTAAAAACAAAAAAATACCTCTACTTATATTTCTTCATTATTTTCTCGATAACCTCAGCCGTTAACTCATGTCCTTGTAATAAGGGAAAACCTTCCCAACGAACAATGCCTTTCGGATCAATCAAAATCACGTGAGGAATCCCCTTTACCCCAAGTGCTTTTTTCATCACACCTTTGGTATCTACCGCACTGTAATATTCGATATTCGGCTCTTTCATCTCTTTTACTTTAGCCGCAGTTTCATCAGAGATTCCGATAACAACCAACTTTTTCCCGAACTTTTTAGCAAACTCGTTTAATTCGGGTATCGCCTTCCGGCACGGGCCACACCATGTTGCCCAAAAGTCAATCAAAATGAATTTTCCCTTCAATTTCGGTTGTTGAGAAATCCACTCTTCCACCACAAATTCCGGGGCTTTCTTATTTAGAAAAGAATCTGCCCACAATTTTTTTCCATTATTGGACTCTTGTCCAAAGACGTTTGACAAGGTCAACGTCAGAACGATACATACAATTAACTTCATCATTTTTTTCACTATTTTAAATTAACATCCCAATTTTCAAACACTTATACTCGTTCCCGTTTCAGCAGGAATAACATCACCATTTCCTCCTTCAACTCGTTTCTCAGGAATTTCAACCCTCGTGAAATATGAGTCTTTACCGAATTCACACTAATTCCCATCCCGTCAGCCACGTCCTTGTATGTTTGACCTTCAACAAAACATTTCATCAGCACTTCCCGTTGTTTTTCAGGCAATTCGTCGAGCTTTTCGTTCAAGCGGGCCATACGTTGTTCATAATCATCCAGTTCCTCATCAGCATTCTGCAACGCCTCGACAACTTCCCGCTCGTTCATAGCCACAACACGCAAATGTTTCAAGTAATTCAAAGCATAATTCTTGGATAAGGTGAACAGGTAGGACTTCAAAGAATAAGAAGTATCCAATTTTTTTTGATTCTTCAACACCACGAGGAACACATCATGCACGATGTCCTTAGCCACCTCTTCGTCATTCACGTAGCTACATACGAATCCCACCAAATCCCCGAAATGGGATTTGAATAAACTTTCAAAAGAATCACTATTTAAGTCATTTCCTATCATGATACGCATATAACTAACACGACCTCTATCCATACAAAAGTAAACTTTTTATTGAAGACGACAAACAACTGGGACAATTATAAAATAAACTGTTCACGCAGCAACATGGGAAAAGACTTTAACCAGTTTCAAGGGATTCAGATTAATTTTATAAATTTGCTGACAGGTGGATAAGGACTTTCCCCGGACAAGGTAAAAAAACAACATCATAAATCAAAAACAGGCTCGCATGATACACGCTAATATAACACCCCAGAAACTATTTTTTATTCTCTCTTTGCTCGTGTTACCGGTTGTAATCAAGGCTGAACAACAGGGCTTGGAGGAACAATTACGAAAAGTCATCGCAAATAAAAAAGCACAAATTGGTATTGCCGTGATCATTAACGGTAAAGACACGATCACGATTAATAATGACGAGCGTTACCCGATGATGAGCGTGTTCAAGTTGCATCAGGCTTTAGCAGTTGCCGATTATTGCGAGAAGAAGGGTTTGTCTTTCGATACACCTATTTATATTCGTAAGGCTGATCTGAAAACGGACACGTACAGTCCACTCCGGGACCTGTATCCAAACGGAGAAATTTCTCTCCCGATAAAAAAATTACTAGAGTATACCCTGCATTTAAGCGATAATAATGCCTGTGATATTCTTTTCCAGCAAACCGGAGGCACGGAGGCTACGGATCACTACATCCGCTCCAATTTGGGCATGAGACATTTTGCGATCAAGGCCACCGAAGACGAGATGCACCAAGATAAAAACAAATGCTACCAGAATTGGAGTACCCCACTTGAAACGGCAAGAATAATTGAATTACTGTTGAACGTGCGGCTATTCGATGACGAATACCAAGGATTTATCAAAACGACCATGATGTCCTGCGAAACGGGAAAAGATCGGTTAGCCCGCCCTCTGCAAGGAAACAAAGCAATCATCGGTCATAAAACCGGGACCGGTGACCGGAATGACAAAGGACAAATTATCGGGATGAACGATGTCGGGTTCGTGTACTTACCCGATGGCCAAAGCTACACGATCGCTGTCTTTATAAAGGATTCAGAAGAAAGCGAGGCCGCAACAGCCCGAATTATCGCAGATATTTCAAAAACGGTATATCGACACGTTACGAATAACAGTCACGAATAAAACCATGAAATTTGTATTCAGGAAAGCCACAAAAAAGGATATTCCCACTCTCGGTCGGATGATGCGGGAGGTTTGGGAGGCCATGGAGCAGAAGGAATGGTTTGCCCAGTATGATGCAGAGAAATATATCACGGATTTATTCAATACACGCAAAGGAGATGTCTGGCAAGCAACAGACCCGATAACCCGACAAGTAGCAGGCATTTTCATCGCGACGTACCCGGGACGTGGGAACGAGAATTTGGGATACGACATCGGGTTGTCCGACCCGGAACTTTCACTCGTTGCCCACATGGACACAATTGTCGTACATCCTCTCTACCGGGGCCAAGGCTTGCAACAGAAACTGACTGCATTAGCGGAACAGGATTTATGCTCCCAAGGATTTCGGTATTTCATGTGTACGGTTCACCCGGACAATAAATATTCAAAGGGCAACATGGAAAAACAGAATTATAAAGTCGTGAAAGAGGCGCTCAAATATGGTGGTTTACCGCGACTTATATTTCTAAAGATCGTACCTCAACCATGATATTCTTTTAAATAAATTCAAACACACAGCTCAATCCCAACCGGCAGATTCCGCTATTATCCGGGGAATATCCGTGTTGTTTAACGGACTTCCATCAAAACGCCATGCCCCGGCTCCGATAGCGTATACAGGCACCCGTGTTCCCGTATGCTCAGGGGTTGTCCATCCTATCCCGGCTTTGTTGTTTAACAGTTGGACTGCCTGTTTGGCCAAAGGTTCCACAACAGCATACAATCCCCTTAGAGCAGCCCCTGCTTGTAGATAAGAACATTCAAACTCTGATTTCAGGACGTCTTCTTCCTCTTTCGTGATCTCTATTTCATTCCAAAAACCCAGTTCTTCAGACAATACAGTTTTCACTTCTTCCCATCGGACTTTACCTCCCCGTTTTTCCCGCAAGGAAACCAAGCGCTCGGACAGCACATCCAAAGAATTTTGCTGGTAAGATAAAAGTTTCAGATTCAAATCATATCCTCGCGTGCCAAGCCCCACACCTCCGGTCTCATGATCGGCAGTCACGATAACCAGCGTTTCGTCCGGATGTTGGTGGTAAAATTCCAAGACAACTTCCACTGCATCCGAGAAATCCATCACCTCATTCACCATTGTCGCCCCATCGTTGTTATGGCAGGCCCAGTCTATTTTACCACCTTCTACCATCAGAAAAAAACCTTTATTTGATTTTTGAAAAAGATAATCTATTGCTCCCCGGGTTATTTCAGACAACGTTAAATTCCCCGGTTTCCGGTCGATCGCATAAGGCAAACTGAATGGACTCGCCCCTGTTTCCTGCACGAAAACCATTTTAGTTGCTTTTTCCCGTTTACGATTAAAATCGTCATATCCCCTGGCAATCGTGTATCCCGCATCCTCGAAACTACGATACACGTCCGGGGCTGTTGAATCCGTCATTGAACGAGTCTGTAAAAAACCACTTCCCGCATAAAGGTCAAATCCCGCCTTAACGGCATCCATAGCGATCTCGTAGTACATGCTCCGGCTAGACTGATGAGCATAAAATACGGCGGGCGTCGCATGATCGATACTCACGCTAGTTGTAATACCCACGCTCAAACCTTTTTCCTTCGCTTTTACGGCAATACTATACACGTCTTTCGAGTGAATAGCATCCTTACCGATAGTTCCGTTTGAAGTGCGGGTTCCGGTAGCTAAAGCTGTTCCCGCCGCAGCAGAACAAGTAATCGCATTAAATGCCGAGTACGTGGACATCATGTTTACTACTGGAAATCCGGTAAAAGATAACGAATCCAAACCGATCCGTCCATCCAGTTCTGCCCGGTAAAACTGAGTTCCGGTCACTTGCCCGTTCCCCATCCCGTCTCCAATCAAGAAAAATATGTAACGTATTCCATCTCCCTTGCCGGAAGTACAGGAATACCCGAAAAATACCATCATTAAAACACTGAACCACACGATTATTTTCATCATTTACTCGCTTTAAGATTACAAGCCAAAAGTACAAGTAGGATATGACAAAAATATTACCGTGTGGTTAAGAACTGATAACAGATTACTCCGACACGAACGAGCCTCGAATATCCCCGCTAAGAAGCAGTAACGATAATTCGGAAACTTTTGCCTGATAGATAGCGGATAACTTCCGATCAACGGCATCAATGTAACTACGTTGAAATTCCCTGAATTCGATTCCGGAAAGCGACCCGATCTTGTATTTTTCTAAAGCCGCATCCAAGTTAGCCTCGGCCACACTAGCGCTTTCAATCTCGAAATTTACCATCAGCAGGTTGTTTTCATAGGAATTATACATCAACGCCAAATCTCCCAGCGTTTCTTTTTCCGCCTCCTGATAGGAAAGTTCGGTATTTTCCAATTCCAGTTTGGCATTCTTGATCTTCGTCCGGTTTTGTAAACGACTAAATATAGGGACATTTAACGAAAATCCCCAGTAAAAACCGTTTGACCGGTTCAACGTGGTACTGGAAGAAGGTGTATCTGTCTTGTTATAGTTGTACCCGGAGTTGAAATCCAGCGTCGGGAACAACACGGCACGGGCATTTTTTAAATCCAACGCGGAAATTTTCTGATCTTTTTTAGCGATCAACAAGGTGGTGTTTCCTGCCAGAGTTTTTTGTTCCAAGGTACCCAATACCAGTTGCGGCCCCAGCAAGATCGTGTCTTGCACGTAATTCACCATTTGCAAATCCGTATTCATCAATTTGTTCAACGTGATATAGGCACTTTTTAAAGCCTCCTTTTGCCGAACGTAAGTCGAGCTGTCCGTGTTCAAATCTATTTTTGCCTGTTGAGCTTCTAGCCCGGATCTATTCCCGATCTTGTAACGTACTCTGGCCTCGTCGTAACGTTCATTCGAGAGTTCCAGTGAATGACGGGCCGCCATCAATTTATGGTGTTGTACCAGCACGTTATAATAGGCTGCACTCACGTTCAAGATCAAGTTCTCCACGGCTTGCTGCACGGCAAGCTCACCCATTGCCAGCAGCTCTTTCTGTTTTTCATGGGTGGTGAACATCTCTAATCCGTCAAATATCCGCCAGTTTAGAGCAACTCCCGCGGTGTAGTTATCCGTTTTTACATCCGACATTTTATTCACTTCACCCGCGCTATTCTCGGTCTTCGTGTCATTGCGGGTCTGTGTCTGTTTCGCGGTTCCTTCCAACGTCGGTAGGAAAGTCGAGTAATTCAAATTATTCTTATCCATCCGAGCCTCGTTCCGGATGATTTTAATGGAAAAATTTGATTCCAAGGCTTTTTCCAGACATTCATCCAGACTCACACGCTGCGCGGAACAATCGAAAATTGAGAATTGAAAATTGAAAATGAACAATAAAACGATCATTTTCCCTATCCATTTCATATATCGTAAATTCTGTTTTTTCATAGTCATTCTTTATTCTACTCGCAAAATTTTCAATTTGTTCAATCTTCTATCTCTTCTATTATTTTTACTTCTTTCGACGAGAGGTAGGTGTAAATAGCCGGGATCACGAAGAGTGTCAACAGCGTGGAGCATACCATACCTCCCACTACCGCAATACCCATGGCAACACGGCTCTCCGCTCCCGCACCCGTGGCCATTGCCATCGGAAGAATACCTAACACGGTGGACAAACTCGTCATCAGGATCGGACGTAAACGAGACACGGCTGAATCCTCGATCGCTTCACGCATGGATAAACCGGCCAACTTACGCTGGTTGGCAAATTCCACGATTAAGATACCGTTCTTCGAAACCAATCCAACCAACATGATAATTCCAATCTGGCTGAAAATGTTCATGGTCTGCCCGAAATACCACAAAGCAACCATAGCTCCGATCAATGCCAAAGGAACGGTAAACATGATGATTAACGGATCACGGAAACTTTCGAACTGCGCGGCAAGTACCAAATAGATAAATACCAACGCCAACATGAAGGCGAACATCAAACTGGAAGAACTTTCCACGAAGTCCTTGGATGTTCCCGATAACGTGGTTTTAAAGTCATCGCTCAAGACCTCTCCTGCAATACGATCCATCTCTTCCAGACCTTGAGAAAGGGTCACGCCCTTTGCCAGTCCGGCAGAAACAGTTGCCGACACGAAACGGTCATAACGGTATAGCTGTGGCGGCATGGAACTTTCGGACGTTGTAATCAGGTTATCCAAATGAATCAGGTCTCCATTATTATTCCGCACGTATATTCCTTTCAAGTCGCTCGGTTTATTCCGATCCTGACGTTCCAACTGGGAAAGTATCTGGTACTGTTTTCCATTCATGATGTAATAGCCCACCCGTTGTTCACTCATGGTCAACTGGAGTGTTTTGGCAATGTCCTGCACGGAAACGCCCATACTGGCAGCCTTGTCCCGGTCGATATTAATAGTCAACTCCGGTTTCGTGAATTTCAGGTTCAAATCAGACGCCGAGAACACGGAACTTTTGTTTACCTCATCCATGAAAACAGGTAATATAGCCTTCAAGTCATCCAGATTTTTCGCTTGAATAACATATTCAACCGGAAGTCCTCCCCGCCGACCGCCAAAGGTCTGTTGTTGGGAAACCAAGGTACGGCCTCCGGTAAATTCACGCACTTGTATTGCTAACTCGTCGGCAATTTCCTGTTGGGTACGCTTCCGCTTGTCGGCATCAACCAACCATAATTGTAAACTTGCCCGGTTCGTTTGTCCCCCCCCCGATGAACTCAATCACTTTTTCCTGTTCCGGCACGGTTTGTTCCACGAAGTTAGAAATTTCATCTGCATAACGAGCCATGTACTCGTAAGTGGCTCCTTCCGGGGCAACCGAGTTTAACCGGATATTCGAACGGTCCTCCAAAGGAGCCATCTCCGAAGGAATCAATAACCATAAGAAATAAATGGCTACACCGGAAGCCCCGAGTATAATGATTGACCAATAACGAACTTTCAAAAATCGTTGTAACCAACGACGGTACACCCGGTTCATCCCCTCGAAGAAAGGTTCTGTTTTCCGGTAAAACCAGTTTTGCGTGGCATTCCGGGTCAATAGTTTCGTGGAAATCATCGGTGTAAATGTCAACGCCACGAAAGAGGAAACTACCACGGCTCCGGCAATCACCACGCTAAATTCACGGAACAAACGCCCCGTGGTTCCTTCCAAGAAAACGATTGGGAAGAACACGGCTACCAACACCACTGTTGTCGCGATAACGGCAAAAAATATCTCGTTTGATCCCTTGAATCCCGCCTGCAACGGGGACATTCCTTGCTCTATTTTCGTGAATATATTCTCCATGACCACGATAGCATCGTCAACCACCAAACCGATGGCCAGCACGACTGCCAGCAAGGTCAAGATGTTGATGGTGAACCCGGCCACGTACATAATAAAGAAGGAGGCAATCAATGACACGGGGATTGCCAGAACGGGAATTAACGTCGTCCGCCAACTCCGCAAGAAAAGGAAAATGATCAAAACAACCAAAAGGAAAGCCTCGAAAATCGTGTCCTCCACCTCGTTGATTGAACTCCGGATAAATACCGTGTTGTCGAAGGCAATCGTGGCATCAATATCTTCCGGCAGGTCCTTTTCCAAATCCTGCATCACGAGATAGGCCCGGTCCGCAATATCAATGTAGTTTGCTCCCGGCTGGGGAATCAAAGCACACATCACCATGGGAAGGCCGTTACGTTTGGCAATACTCCGGGTATTCTCGGCATCCACTTCCGCCACTCCAATATCTTTAAAACGAACAATTTTTGATCCTTCTCTCGAAATGACCAAGTTGTTGAAATCCTCGATAGACATTAATCGTCCCAACGTACGGATTGTCAACTCGGTATTGTCTCCTTCCACTCGTCCGGAAGGTAATTCGATGTTCTCTTTTTCAACGGCAGACTGCACGTCCATCGGGGTCAACCGATGTGCTGCAAGTAAAGCCGGGTCCATGCGCAAACGCACGGAATAACGTTTTTCTCCCCAAATATCCACGCTACTCACTCCGGGGATGGTCTGTAACCGTTCTTTGTAATAACGTTCGGCATACCCGCTCAGGTCGATCAACGAACGTTGACCACTACGCAAAGAAACAGCAAAAATAGGTTGGGCATCCGCATCCGCCTTGTACACGGTCGGGGGATCTATATCCTGCGGTAAACGACGTAACGTTCCGGAAACTTTGTCCCGGACGTCATTAGCTGCCGTTTCCAAATCCACGCTTAATTCGAATTCTATCGTGATCCGGCTTTGCCCGTCACGGCTCGTACTACTTAATGAACGGATTCCTTGGATACCGTTAATAGCCGATTCCAGAGGCTCGGTAATTTGTGTTTCAATAACATCGGCGTTAGCCCCCACGAACGAGGTCGACACGGATATTACCGGGGGGTCCACGCTAGGGTAGTCACGCACGCCTAAATATAGCAACCCGATGGAACCGACAATAACCAAAATCAAGTTTAACACGGTTGCCAGCACCGGACGCTTTATACAGGTTGAAGATAAACTCATACCACTGATTAATTTTTATTCAACTTGACATTCACAATCATTCCCTCACGCAATTGCATCAAGCCTCCCGTTAACACGGTGTCACCCACCTGTATTCCGGAAGTTACTTCCACGAATTGGGAATCCCGACTGTCTGTTTGCACGGGTACGCTGGTAGCCTTTTTATTTTTCACTACCCACAAACGTTTCCCGTCCATCTCCGGCACGACGGCCTCTGTCGGAACAAGTATATATTTCAAATTCTCAGCCGTCATCAATTCCCCTTTCACGAACATTCCGGCTACAAGATTTTTAGTATTCCGGTAACGAGCCCGCAGATTTATGGTATGAGTTGCCACGTCTGCCTGTGGATCAACAGCATACACTTCCGCCTCGATCTGATGTTCCATACCACTAGGCTGGAAAGTAAGTTTTCTACCCACTAAAGGCAGATCAATATATTTTTCAGGAATAGAAAATTCAATTTTCAGATAAGAGTTATCAACAATCGTGGACACCTTGGTACTCGGTTGCAAGTAACTCCCCTCACTCACGAAACGGAATCCCATTCGACCGTCAAAGGGAGCCCGGATTTCAGTTCGAGCAATTTTAACCTTTAATAATTCAATATCAGCCAGATTCATATTGTACTCGGTCTCCAACTGTTGAAATTCTTCCACGCTGATGGATTCCCGTTTTAATAGTATCCGCTGTCTTTCCAATTTGGCAGCCAATAATTCTTTTTGGAATTCGGCACGAGCGAGTTGAGCCTGCAAATCCGAATCATCCACTTTCACCAACAAGGTTCCTTTCTTCACCAACGTTCCTTCTTCAAAAGCGATCTTCACAACTTTACCGGCTGTTTCCGAAACCAGTTCGACTTCTTCATTTGCAACCAATAATCCCGTTACGGGAATTCCATTACCGGAAGTTGACATAGATGCCACGATCCCCGATACCGGTAAAGCTCCCCGGCTAGCCGCCTTGACAGCTGTTGTCGGGGTTGACGTCTCTTTATCCGAAGAAAAATCCAAACGAGGGATCACGATCGCTCCCACGATCACGACCGGAATTCCAATTTGTAAAACTCTCTTTAAACCTTTGTTCATATTTTTAATCATTACATACCAAAAATGCCTGTTTCAGCCGAGCCTAGACAAGTATTCACAACACTGTTGTTATGACATCAAATATCCCCAAAAGTTTATCAACAAACCGTTAATAGTTTGTTAAAATAACGAGATGTTTTAGATATTTTATTTAAAACCAATGGCGCCATTTAAACACGATGAAACCGAAGACGGAAAAGAGTATCGAGATAACAATCACGATCAAAAATCCGTATGGATTTTCCTCCAAAGAGTTCGGGACATTCATCCCGTACAAACTGGCAATCAAGGTCGGTAACATTAATATAATCGAGATGGACGTCATCCGTTTCATCACGATATTCAAGTTATTGGAAATCACCGAAGCATAGGCATCCATTGTACCGCTTAAAATATCGCTATAAATACGGGCCGAATCCTGAGCCTGCCGCAATTCGATCTCCACGTCCTCCACCAAATCCTCGTCGAAAAATTGCCGCTGCACTTTCAAAGTCTTCATTTTGATCAACAAGTTATCATTCCCACGCAAAGAAGTAATAAAGAATACCAACGATTTCTCGATTTTTAGCAACCGTTGTAATTCTTCATTCCGGATGGAACGTTCCAATTCGACCTCTGCCATATGCATCTGGGCGTTGATTTGTTTCAAGTATTTCAAATACCACACGGAGGCAGAAAGAAACAAACGGAAAACAAGATCCCAGTTATTGGCAATCTCCAAGTTTTTACGAATCACGTAATTGATGAAATCGGGAATCATTTCTGTCTCGTAATAGCACACGGTTACAAACATATCCTCCTTCACGATAATCCCCAAAGGCACCGTGATGAAAGGAATACTTGTATCTACCGACTTAAAAGGAATACGCAGGATCATCAGCGTCCATCCATCCTCTACTTCCAAACGGGAACGCTCGTCCACGTCTTCAACGTCATCAATAAAAGCCTCCGGAATTCCCATTTCGTCGATCAGGTAGCGAAGATCGTCCTGAGTGGGTGAAACAACATTAATCCAGCAATTGGGTTCCCATACTTTTTTTTCCACGAACCCTACTTTACCCATTAGGAAAGTTCTCATAATAATCCTCCTTCAATTTATGAATAGAGGCATTTATCGAGAACCCCTATTCAGATTAATACTGTTGATGATAGTCGTCCATATCTTGTTCTATGAATTTTGCCACAAAAGTAATCTTTTATTTTTAAAAACAGCAATTATTTCTTTAAATCGATAAAGACCGGAAGATGATCGCTGTATCCTCCAATGTAGTGAGGCCCCCGATAGGTCGGTTTCGGACGAACGCCGAAAGTCCCTCGCTCTTCTTCAAGTAGAAAATCCGCATCATAGATACCCATTCTTCGGGATACCTGCAAATCAGCTTTCCCATTCAACAAGTTCCCTGAAACAATGATGTGATCCAGCGTCTGCCACTCTCCCTTGTAACGATAACTACCATAGTTTTTTCCCAGCAAGTAATACCCGGTGTTGTAAAAGTTTTCAGATTTAATTGTCCCGGATTCCGGATCTTGAGTTTTCAACATCTTTTGCGCGGGTGTATTCGCACGCCCGTTTAAATCTCCCAAAATTAAAATCATGGCCCGGGGATGAAGATCCTGTATAGAATCCACCTTCTGCCTCACGACAGATGCCGCTTTTACCCGTTTCCATTCACTTTTCGCCTCCCCACCCCGCATGGAAGGGAAATGACAAACAAAAACATGAAGAGTATCGTTTGGGGCCGATATACCCTCACAATAAAGTATATCCCGGGTAGTCTCCCCGCTTTTTAAACGGACAGGAAAGAAAGCGTTATGCAATAGCCGGAATGAATCTTTCCGGTAGAGTAAGGCAACATCAATTCCCCTTGCATCCGGGGAGTCGGCATGTACAATCCCATAATTACCATCCGCCAACACCGTTTTGTTTACCAAGTCGGAAACAACACCCCGATTCTCCACCTCGCTCAAGCCGATGAGTAGCGGAAAGTTTCCCGCACCAAGACTGCTTAACACTTTCGAGATATTGAGTAACTTCCGGGTATAACGTTCCCGGTTCCAATGTTGTTTTCCCCGGGGAGTAAAATCGTCATCTGCCGTCAGCGTGTCGTTTCGGGTATCAAACAGATTTTCCGTATTATAGAACACGACTCGTTCCCGCACCCCCGTCTGGGCATATGAAACACAGGAGACACACAATAAAAATACCTCGATACAGGCCTTTAGAAACATCACTAGAGCAAAATAAGATGTTTCTCCAACAAAGCGATAATTTTACTCCTTAATAAATTTGCATTAATCGGTTTGGCCGTGTAGCCGTCAAACCCGCTGGCCATGATTTTCTCTTCATCAGAGGCATAAGCATAGGCTGTAACCGCAATCACGGGAACCGTCCCGGAAATCTTGCGAATTTCCTGCACGGCTTGAAAACCATTCAACTCCGGCATATTTATATCCATTAAAACCAAATGCGGATCGTGTTCTTTAAACAATTCAACGGCCTCCCGGCCATTCCACGCGTGTATCAATTGATAATCCTTTTTCAAGATGGATTCGAAAAGCATGTAATTACTCGGATTATCTTCGGCAACCAGTATTTTGAGTTTATTTTTTTCGACTGTGTGCTGAACGATTTTCTCTTCCTTTATTTCCTGATAATGCAATTTTACAGCCACGTAAGGAATCGTAAACCAAAAAGTTGTTCCTTGCCCGACTTCCGATTCCACCCCGATTTTACCTCCCATCCGTTCCACGATAGTTTTGCAGATTGACAAGCCAAGCCCCGTTCCCTGTACAAAATTGTCCAACTTCACGAATCGTTCAAACACGGCATCTTTTTTATCCGCATCAATACCGCATCCCGTGTCGGACACATAAAAATAAAGAGAATCTTTCTCCAAAAGATGATAACCGAAACGAATCGTTCCCTCTTTCGTGAATTTTATCGCGTTATTGATCAGATTGGTAATCACTTGTGTTAATCGATTTTTCTCCGAACGAATGCAACAATCCGGAAGATACTCATCAAATTTAATTTCCACCGCGGCAGAAGTCAGTCGTAAACAAGAGGTTTGTTCCAATCCTCGCATCAAGGCATTTAAGTCAAATTCCGAATAAGCAAACTCCATCGAACCGGACTCAATCTTGGAAAGATCAAGAATATCACTAATTAATTGCAAAAGTAACGTGTTATTGTTCTCGATAATATTAATATACTCTCGTTTCTCCTCCTCCGCTTCCGCTGATGCCAAGATATTGGAGAATCCGACGATAGCATTCAACGGCGTACGAATTTCATGGCTCATATTGGCAAGAAAGGCCGATTTCAACCGGTTAGATTCTTCTGCATGCTCTTTCGCCTCACGCAACGCCAGTTCCATTTGCTTCCGGGTCGTGATAACCACCGAAGAACCCACTAATGACAAGGGATGCCCGTTTTTATCCCGTTGATCCACGGTAGCCTGAGCCTCCACCCATTCGTAAGAATAATGATGTTCGCTCTTATCCAACACCCGGTATTCCTCCCTGATCTTGGACACGTTACCGGATATTAAAGCCGAATAAGCCGCCTTTACTCGCTCCCGGTCATCTTTGTGTATCTTTGAAAAATATTGCTCTTCAGGAACCGCCAAAGAATTCCCGTCATCAACACAATGTTTCAGTTCTATCGGACGATTCACATCACACAAGACGGTATGTCTTTCCAAATCCCAACGCCAAGGCACAATATTAGAAACATCAAGAGCCATAGACAATTTATAATTCACAGACTCTAACATGGATTTTGTTTTCCGTAAATCTGTCACGTCCACACAAAAAATATCCACCATATCTTTTTCCATGGAAGCGATATTGATTACCTCAAAGAATTTCCCCGTCCGTTTATAAAAATATTCGATCGTGAAAGATTTCTGTTCCTCAAGCATCTTTTTATATAACACGGCAAATTCTCCGCTTTTATTATCATCTTTCAACTCGCTCCCTTTCTTCCCGACGACACGGGACGCTTCTACAAAATATTCTTCGAACATCGGGTTCACTTCTTCAATCCGGTAATCCACGATATCCCCTTTCGCATTGTAAAGCAATCGATGTTTCATGTAGGCAAGAGGCATATTATTAAAAAGAGTCTTGTACTTCTGAAGTAATATCATCTCCCTCCCCCGCATCATTTTTTCCTTTTTTAAAAGTCGTACCCGAGCCCACATGATATAAGTAATGAACAACAAAACAACAATCACGATCCACATATAACGGGTTTTCTCCCAGAAACTTTCCGGAGCAAACAAATAATTCGCATCATCGGGATATAATGACTCCGGAATTCCCGCTTTTTGAAGGATCGGGTAGGACAAATAACATTCCGGTTTCCCGGCGATCTGCACGGGGATTGTTTTAGGGTCCTTCCCGTTCAACACATCCCGCAAAGTACGCATAACAGTATGGGCAAAATCTTTTCCTCGATAAAAATATCCCCCGGCCATCTCCCCGTCAGCCATCCCGACATCCTCTAAAGTAAAAATCGGATGATTGTCAAAAGAACAGATCGTCTTGTGATTATTCGAGGTTAAATATTTATTACCCGCCAAATTCTTCCGCTGGAACCAAGAATAATAAAGCAATCCTACCTTTTGAATATCAAACGATTCGATAGAATCGAGTACCTGATCCAAAGAGTATTCCCCCTCCGTAAAATAGGCCACCTCAAGATCAGGGAAATACTGCTCACACACTTTACGCATCTGGCATCTCACTTGGGCACTCACGTAACGATGGTCAGACATTAACACGATCTTCTCCAGATCGGGCAACAACAAACGCATTTCTTCTATCGTTTCCCGGATGTAAACCGGACACTTGATAATCGAGACGTTAGCCTCTCCCAGAACTTTTAATAAAGGAATCTTTTCTTCCTGAATAACTTCATGCTTTTTTAGAAATGCCTCCACGGGGGCAACGTAATCATTCTCCACGCAAAGAATCATAGGTACATCTTTCCAGATCCCGTTCAACTCTTGCTCGAACAGACACCAAGCACTACTTCCAAGTAAGACAATCGCTTTAGGCAGTTCCGTGTACTTCGACAAGACATCATCTTTCTTGACACGCATACTCTCTTCGTCATCAATCAAGAGTGTATTCATGGATTCCACCGCGACATTCTCCCCGATTGATCGATCCTTCCGGATACTATCAATCACATAGTTCGACCATATCGCCCCCTCCGTGTAAGAATTAATGACTAAAATATATCCTTTATCCCGAACACTCCCATGAACAGAAAAAGCCACCAGCAAACAAAATGCCCATACACCGATTTGAAATATTCTTTTAAAACGCATATTAACAAATTCCTTTATACCTTCGCACAAAGGTATAAAATATATTAAAGAATTTATCAATGTTGGGTTATTTTGGAATAATCAAATATATTTCCCTGTTTACATTCCCTGCAACTCTTCCCAATATTCCAAAGCCCGCCGGGTATGAGGGATCACGATGGTTCCTCCCACCAGATTGGCAACAGAGAATATTTCGAACAACTCTTCCGTGGTTACCCCGTACTGGTGACATTTTTCCAAATGATATTTGATACAATCATCGCAACGCAATACCATAGATGTCGCTAACCCCAGCATTTCTTTTACTTTTGAGGATAAAGCACCGTCCATATATGTATTGGTATCCAGATTATAGATCCGTTTGATCACTTTATTATCGGCAGCCAGTATTTTCTCGTTCATTTTAGCCCGGTATGCCCGGAACTGTTCAACCATTTCACTCATAATTGTACATTTTATAGCTAAACAAATAATTTCAATATATCATTAATGTTCGCAAACAACAGCAGGAACAACAGGAAGAACATTCCCACGATCTGGGCGTTCTCCATAAATTTCTCATTCGGCTTGCGACGTGTTATCACCTCGTAGAGCAGGAACATCACGTGACCTCCATCCAATGCCGGGATAGGCAAGAGGTTCATTACTCCCAAGATAATGGACAACATGGCCGTTAATTCCCAGAAAGCCCGCCAATCCCACACGCTGGGGAATATGTTCCCGATAGAAATAAATCCTCCCACGGACCTGAAAGCTTCCGGGTTTTTAAATAATTTGAATTGTTTCAGATAGGACTTGATCCAGTCAAACCCCATGTTAATTCCCGCGGGAATAGCCCCAAAAAAGGAATATTCTTTCACGGCGTACTCGAAATCGTTTATCACTTTCGGATACACCCCGATCACTTTACCACTTCCGAGAGCAATAGGGATAGAAAGAGTATCACTTCCCCGCAAAACTTTAGCATTCAATACACTATCTTGGTGAGAACGGATCAAATCAAGGTACTCGTCATAGAAAGTAAATGAATGTCCGTCTAATTCCAACACCCGGTCTTCTTCCAACATTCCGGCATTCCGAGCAGGTGATTCATCAGCAAACCCTTGTATCGAACCATCATATTTATAACGGGGTGTCAGTAAAGCTATCCGCTTAAACCCTTTCGAGGAATAGGACAACATCTCCCCTATCAATGTAGGAGGGAGATTTATATTCATCACCTGACCATCCCGCATAACCTGTATCGTCTTCGGATTCTCCATTAAGATATACCCCGGAATTTCGAAGAAATTCTCTACTTTTTTATTATCCAAGGATAAGATCATATCCCCATTTCGCAACCCGGCATTAAGCAATAAAGAGTCGCATACAACTCCATATTTCGCATTCTCGGTAGGCAAGTACTGCTCTCCCCACGCGTAAAGAATCATGATGTAAATGAAGAACGCCAAGATAAAATTAACAAGTACCCCACCGATCATGATGATCAATCTTTGCCAAGCCGGTTTGGAGCGGAACTCGTAAGGTTTTGCCGGTTCTTTCATTTGCTCCAGATCCATGGACTCGTCAATCATTCCTGCAATCTTCACGTATCCGCCAAGAGGCAACCATCCCATCCCGTATTCAGTTTCTCCCCTTTTAAAACGAAACAGGGAAAACCACGGGTTGAAAAAAATAAAAAACTTCTCCACTCGTACCTTAAATATTTTTGCCGCCACGAAATGCCCCAACTCATGCAACATAACCAGAATCGAAAGGCTCAACAAAAACTGTAATATCTTTACTAATACATCCATATACCTATTTTAGATTTTAAATTTTAGATTTTAGATTGAGAAATTCCTCTTTTGCTATTCGTCGGCCCTCTTGGTCAGAAACGATATAATCTTCCAAGGTAGGTTGGACAATATAACTCACTTTTTCCATCGTTCGTTCAATCACGTCAGACATGGCCGTGAAAGAAATTTCATCCTTCAGGAAGGCAGCCACCATAATTTCATTGGCCGCATTTAACACGCAGGGGGCATTCCCTCCACGATTCATGGCCTCGTAAGCCAATCCCAGATTTCGGAAGGTCGTTATATCCGGTTTTTCAAACGTGAGATCGGAATAAATACCAAAATCCAAACGCGGTATCTCCGAATGTACCCGCTCCGGGTAAGTCAGTGCATACTGAATCGGCAAACGCATATCCGGAACTCCCAACTGTGCTTTTATATTTCCATCCTGAAACTGAACCATCGAGTGAACAACGGATTGCGGGTGTACTAACACCTCTATTTGTGAAGGTTTTACCCCAAACAACCACTTTGCCTCGATCGCCTCGAAACCTTTGTTCATCATGGACGCAGAATCAATGGTAACCTTTGCCCCCATGCTCCAGTTCGGATGTTTTAATGCCTGTGCTGCCGTTACGGACTTCAAATATTCATAATCCCGTCCCCGGAAAGGTCCCCCGGATGCCGTTAATAATATCTTCTCCACCGGGTTGTTGTGTTCGCCCACCAAACACTGGAATATAGCCGAGTGTTCGGAATCCACGGGTAATATTCCCACCTTGTATTCCTCAACCAACCGGTTAATTAAATCTCCGGCAACAACTAAGGTTTCCTTATTGGCCAGAGCGATCGTCTTACCCGCCTTGATCGCGTTGATCGTGGGTAACAACCCGCTATACCCAACCATGGCAGTAACGACCACATCAATCGTGGATGTTTGCACGACTTGAGCAATAGCTTCGCTCCCGGCATATACCTTTATATCCTCGTCCTTCAATAACTCGGTTAACTCGGAATATTTTGATTCATTTCCGATCACAACCATGTTAGGCTTGAACTTTCTGGCTTGTCGTGCCAGTAATTCCACCTGATTATTTGCCGTGAGAACCTCTACATTAAACCGTTCCGGATTAGCGTCAATCACCTGCAATGTCTGCGTTCCAATTGACCCGGTAGATCCCAATATTGCTATATTTTTCATTTCAAAACAATCTCCAAAACCACTATTTACGAATCATTTAAACTTAATGAAGGTTTCCGGATTCAATGCTTTTCCCGCTTGCCACAACTCGAAATGTAAATGCGGTCCGGTTGTTTCTTCGCCCGTGTTCCCTACCACTGCAATCGCCTCTCCCGCACGGACAAAATCTCCCTGCTTTTTCAACAATACCGAATTATGCTTATATACTGAAACCAGATTTCCATTATGCTGTACTTGAATCACGTAACCCGTCTTAATTGTCCAATCCGTGAAAATGACCACGCCATCCAACACGGACAAAACATTTGAATTTTGCTTAGCCACCAAATCCACCCCGTAATGACGAGTCGTTTCATCAAAATGATTGGTTACCACTCCATCCAATGGTGAGAAGAAATGATAAAAATCATCATCGGAAGAACTGACATGCCCAAGGGTTAAATTGTATTTTTCTTCTTTTTCCACGATTTCCCGAAAACCGGCCTCTTCTTCCGACATACCTAACATCGAAGTATCATAGGTTACCTTTACATTCTGCTGCATCGACACGAAACTCGTCGTGTCCAAGTTTTCGTCTCTCAAAATAGTTTGTATGGAATGAAGAAAACGATCCTTCTTCTGCACTTCATTTAATAGGGAATCAACCCGTAGAGCGTTTTGTGTAATCTGACGTCTCAACTGTTGGCTCGGGTAACCCGGGATGAATTCCCGCAAATTTGTGAATGCAATCAACATGATAGTCAATATAATCAAGACAACGGCCAATGTACTTAATGCCGTGAGAACGTGTAACGGAGAGAGCCGAAGGTGCATCACCTCCTCGTAAGTTGACTCGTTAAATATCGTCAACTTATAGCGGTTCCTCAGCTTATTCCAATATTTTCGTTTTTTACTGCTCATCCAATTATTTTTAGCCTTCAAAAATAGTATAAAAATCCAACTTTCCCAGCCAGAGAATTCATAAACTTTATCGGGGCAATTGAAAAGAGTTTAGAATGAAAAAGATTTTATAATTGTCGATTGAACGATTAAGTGATTGAAAAGAGCGTTGAATTGAGGGCAGGAATCACTGAGCCGGAAATCATAAATCAAAAAATGGATCAGTTCTTGAATCAATTCGTGGTTTTGATAATCTCCGGGTATTGATAGATTCGCAAGTTAAAATAAGGAATCACGGCTAACAGATGATCGAATATATCGGATTGAACCTTCTCGTAGGCTACCCATTCTTGAATCCGGGAAAAACAATACACCTCCAGAGGAATACCTGTTGCCGTCGGTTGTAATTGCCGGACCATGTATGTCATATCCATATTCAAATCGGGATTGGCTTCCAGCCTGCGTACCGCATACTGTCTAAATACACCTAAATTCGTCAACTTCCGTTCATCCAACACGGCAGATGTCCCTTTATTTTGTTCGTCCAACTTCGGCAACATATCTTCAATATACCCTTTCAAGACATTCGATTTACGTAAAGTATCGATTTCCTCATCCGAAAGGAAATGAACGGAAAGCATATCTATATTAATATAGCGCATAATCCGACGACCGGCAGACTCCTGCATTCCCCGCCAATTCGTGAAAGAAGCGGACACTAACTGATAGGTGGGAATCGTCGTGATCGTCATATCCCAATTTTGTACTTTCACGGTATACAAGTTGATCTCCAACACCGTCCCGTTGGCATTATTGCTCGGCATCACGATCCAGTCCCCGATACGCACCATCTGATTGGCCAGTAATTGAACTCCTGCCACAAAACCTAATATCGCATCTTTGAATATCAACATTAAAACCGCAGCAAACGCCCCCAACCCGACCAGTAAATTACGGGGGGACTCCCCGATAAACTCGCTGACGATTGTAATGATAATAGCTGAAATCACGAAAATTTTAATCACCTGCACGAAAACTTTTATCGGACGATCTTTTGCGATCGGGTACGAATCGTAGATTCGGTTTATTGCATCCAGCACTGCAACAATCACGAAACCGGCAACCACAAGTATCCAAGCCACGATAAACCGATGAAAAAGTTCTACATGCTGCCACTTCCCGTACACGATTTTAAAAGCAAAATCTATAAATATCGGTGGTATCAGATTAAATATTTTTTGAAAAACACGCTCCTCGAAAAAAATATCATCCCATTTGGTTTTCGTACGACGCACCATTCCCCCGATCACCCGGGTTATTCCCTTGCGTAAAAAGAAGGTAAATAAAAAAGCGATCAGACAAATGACCACGATCTGCAAAAGGACCTCGACAGCCGAGGCCGTGGAAGGATCTTTAATACCCAAATTCAACCAAGAAAACCATTTGTTAATATCTATTTTCAACAGCATCATATCTTTCCCAAACTTTTACAGGCGTATACGATAAACCACCGGATAAGTTAAACCCCATTAACAACGAATCGTTCTAAATAATCTAAAAACCCTTCTATTTTTCCCTATTTTCACACTTAACCCCTAAATTAACGTTAAAGAATTAACGTATCAGAACAAAATTACTTACACTTTGCTATATTTGCAGACACAAACATTAAAACATTAAAATAATTCGTATGGCAAAAAAATTATTAATCGTGTGTGCTTTATTGGCATTGATCAGCACTAGCCTGTTCGCCCAATATGACATGAAGGCACCACTTCCCATGGATCCGAACGTTCGCATCGGGAAACTAGCTAATGGATTGACTTATTACATCCGCCATAACGCGGAACCCAAAGAACGAGCCAGTTTTTACATCATCCAAAACGTGGGAGCTATCCTAGAAAATGATGATCAGGACGGTTTAGCTCACTTTTTGGAACACATGGCATTCAACGGGACCAAGCATTTCCCGGGAAGAAAAGGTATTACCAACATGTTGGAAAAACATGGTGTTGAATTCGGAAGAAACGTGAATGCTTACACGGCACAAGACGAGACTGTTTACAATATCAGCGAGGTTCCTACAACCAATCCTGATTTATTAGATACTTGTCTACTCGTACTTCACGACTGGTCACATTATCTTTTATTAGTCGATGACGAAATCGATGGCGAAAGAGGAGTTATCTCGGAAGAATGGAGAACCAGAAGAACCCCGAGTTTCCGTATCCGTGCCCAAATCATGCCGGTATTACTGAAAGACTCTAAATACGCGAAAAGAGATGTTATCGGTAACTTGGACATTATCAAGAATTTCAAATACCAGACCCTTCGTGATTATTATCACAAATGGTATCGTCCGGACTTGCAAGCTATCGCTGTTGTCGGTGATTTCGATGTAGACCAGATGGAGAAAAAAGTAAAAGAATTATTCTCCAAAATCCCGACTCCGGTGAATCCGGCTGTGAGAGAAGAGTTCACGGTTAACCCTCACGACGATATTTACTTCGTATGCGCAACGGACAAAGAAGTAACTCAATCGTCTGTCAGCGTGTATATCAAATACCCCTCTACCCCGAAAGAAGAAAAGAATCATGAATACCTGAAAAATGGAATTCTTCAATCCTTCTACAACACCATGTTGGGACAACGTGTTTCTGAATTACTTCAAAAAGGCAATCCTCCTTTCATTAACGCACAAGCCGGATTCGGCGGCGGTATCGTAAGAGGATGGAGTACCTATATGATCTCTGCTACAGCAAAACCGAATGAAGAAGCAGCAGCACTGGAAGCTATCTATCGTGAAAACGAAAGAATAAAGAAATTCGGTTTCACGGAAGGCGAGCTTGAAAGAGCAAAAACCAACATGCTAGTAGGCTTGGAATCTGCTTACAAACAAAAAGACAAAACTACCTCCGAAGATTATATCGGTGAAATGCAATCTAACTTCCTTGATGGAGAACCTATCGTAGATTTCGATTACTATTACAATTTTGCCAAAGCTATTATCCCGACCATCACCGTGGATGAAGTTTCAGCTTTAGCTAAAAAACACCTTAACCGGAAAAACATGGTGATCGTGGCACAAGGCCCGTCTGAAGGAGTTAAACACATCACGAAAGAAGAAGCCATCGCCGTGTTGGACAAAGTTGAAAGCTCTAACTTAGAGCCTTATAAAGACCAAGTAACAGAGGCATCTTTAATCAACGAGGACTTGAAAGGTTCCAAGATCATCGCTACCAAAAAATTACCGCAATTCGATGCCGAAGAGTGGACTTTGGAAAATGGAGCAAAAGTGGTATTCCGCAAAGCAGACTACGAAAAAGACCAAGTACAAGTAAGTTCTTACAGTAAGGGAGGTACTTCATTATATGGTATCGACAAATTAGCATCTGCCCAAGTCACAGATCAATTTATCGGGGCTTACGGATTAGGAGACTATGACGCAATAACCTTGAGAAAATTATTAACCGGGAAACAAGCCCAAGCCGGTGTTAACATTGGCGGTCTTTCAGAATCAGTCGGTGGTGCATCTACTCCGAATGATTTCGAAACCTTGATGCAGCTGATCTACTTGCGTTTCGAGAAACCTCGTTTCGACAAAGAAGTACACAATACCATGATGCAACGTAACTACGCTGCCATCGAGAACTCAGCCAACAATCCTCAAAAGATTATGCAAGACTCTGTTAGCATGATCATGAGCAATTATAGCCCGAGAACATTGTTATTCGGTAAAGAATTTTTAGATAAAGTTAGTATTGAACAAATCGAGGAGATCTACCGCGACCGTATCAAAGACATCAGCGACTTTACATTCTTCATCGTGGGTAACATCGATGCAGAAACCGTAAAACCGTTGGTTGAAAAATACTTGGGATCTGTAAAATCTTACAACCGGAAAGAAAATTGGGTGGATAACAAAGTGAGAGGACCGAAAGGAAGAACTGAAAAAGTTATTGAACTGGATCTGACTACTCCGAAGGCAACTGTAATCACCAGTTTCTCTAAAGAGATGAAAACAAGCATTCACGACAATCTTTGCTTGAATATCTTGAGAGGCGTACTGGATCAAAGATACATGACCAATATCCGTGAAAAAGAAGGTGGTACCTATGGTGTAGCCGTTCAACCGAGTTCTTCTAAAGAACCGTACGAAAGCTACAGCATGAGCATGAGCTTTGATTGCGATCCGGATAAAGCAGAACACTTGAAATCATTAATCTATGCTGAAATCGACAAATTAATGAAGGAAGGCCCGACCCAAGAAGAGATCGACAAAGTAACTACTATCCTGAAGAAAAATAATGAACAAAGCAAACCTCATAATGCATATTGGATGAATGCAATTCAAACTTATTATCTTCGTGGAATTGATGTAACAGACCCGAAAAACTTCGATAACATTATTGACAAGATCACAACAAAAGACGTGAAGAAATTCACCCAGAAATTATTCAAGGGAGCCGATGTTGTTGATATGATCTTCCAACCGAAATCAAAATAAAATTAGGTTGCAATTTATATAAAAGGAAACGTCCGGGAGTAATTCCCGGGCGTTTTTCATTCATACAAAATTTCATCAAGTGATAAGTTCGAATTACTCCTCTCCCACTACTCCATCTCCCTTAAATTTAAATTGCTTAGCCACCCTAAAAATAACTTTTTGAGTTTCCGGGTATAAAACAACTTTTTGGGTTGAAAGAACATATCGATGACGAACAGCACATTTTTTCACGTTGAAAGATCCAAAACCCGCTAACCCCACATGCCCCTCTTCTTTTAGCCCTTCTAACATCGTATTGAAAATTTCATCAAATACCATCGTCACATCTTTTTGTGACATGCCATTTTTTTTGGCCACAATTTTAACTATTTTTCTCTTGTCCATATCTAATTATAATATGATTTTTCCTCACATGATAAATACTGACTAACGTCAATTCAACATTTATGCCTAACAAAGTTAGAGATTAAAAGATAAAACACAACATTTTTCATCCAAAATACAACAATATAGCAAATATTATTACAAAACACGCTTCCATCACACCTATTTAACCGACAATTCAGCTTTTGGGGAATCACTTAAATAATCTATACTGAATCATTTACCAATACTTGTTTAAGGGAAGAAGACTATGTAACTTTGTATGAAAACAATGAAAGGGAAAAATAGAATAAATCTCCAGAATATGAAAAAGGAAACAAAAACAATTCGTTTGATCTATCCCCAATGGCAAGGTGCCAATATCGTGAAATTGATTACAGAGGTCGAAAATCCCGATGATGCCTCAAGGGGATATGTCTTGGGGGCACAACTCTTAAATTTCCTTGCCCCGAGCAATGGTCAAGAAACATTAACGGTTCCCGTTTCGACTGAAATCACAGATCGGAAGGTAACAGACGGAGTCCTCGACCGGGATATTATAGTCCGTCAAACAAGAGCTGCATTAAGCATACTACAAGTCAGTAATCCCGATAAAATCGTAACACTTGGCGGAGAATGCTCGGCCAGTGTCGTTCCCTTTACCTATCTGGCGCAAAAATACAAGAATGATGTTGCCCTAGTTTGGATTGATGCACATCCGGACATCACGCTCCCCGGAGACATCTATCCCGGATTTCACGCCATGGCCGTAACCGCCTGCATGGGGCATGGAGATGCCAAAATCCTAGCGGAATTACCCACCCGATTTACCCCATCAAACATATTATTTGTGGGGTTACGCAACTGGGAACGTGAAGAAATCAAAGAACGACAAAAGCAATACGGAATAAAACATCTCACGCCCAAAGATGTTGCACAAAACAGTGATGCGATCAAAACTTGGTTGAAATCATGCGGAGCGTCGAAAGTCGTTATCCATTTTGATATGGATGTACTTGATCCTGCCGAAATCATCGCTGCTGTTGGTACAGACCCCGATGGGATGAAAATGGAAGAAGTCATTCGGGTAATAAAGGACATTGCTGCAGAAAAAGAATTAGTAGGCTTGACAATTGCGGAACCTATGCCTCGCACGGCAATCAGGATCAAAAATATGTTACATCAATTACCCCTATTACAATAAAGGATAAACCACAAAATTTCATTTCAAAATAACGACCATCCCTGTCGGGAGAAGCTAAAAAATGAATCTGTAACTTGTAGCCTGTAACTCGCCGAAGGCGAACATTCGTCCATAATACACCGTGTAGTTTCCTAAAATTGGTTTACTAGATTTGACATTCAATAAATTGTACAAAGCATTTTCAATTCTATTTTCTGTTACAAGTTTACTTCAAAAAACTGTAAT
Source organism: Butyricimonas faecihominis (assembly GCF_033096445.1). Classification (NCBI taxonomy): domain Bacteria; kingdom Pseudomonadati; phylum Bacteroidota; class Bacteroidia; order Bacteroidales; family Odoribacteraceae; genus Butyricimonas; species Butyricimonas faecihominis. The sequence continues at coordinate 4,051 of NZ_AP028155.1, read as the reverse complement.
TCCTGTAATAGTTTTACTTTTTTATTGGCATCCCGGGAATTCCCGGGATGCCAATAACACTTGGCGTCAATACATGACCCTGGCGAATAACTCTTTTTTATCGCGGTGTGCCTGGTCCGGAACTTTCAACCCGATAGCCATGTGTGGTCTTCTGGTGTTGTATATCCCGATGATTCTCTCCACTTGCATTCTCGCCTGGTCAATATCTCTCAAGACCATATCGTTTAACCATTCCCGTTTCAAAATCCCGTTCACTCTCTCGGCGATACCGTTATCGTAAGGGGAGCCATCTTGTGTCACGCTGACTTGAATACCGTGTTCTTTCAATATCCCGGTGTACAGCGAGGAGCAGTATTGCCCACCCCGATCCGAGTGATGAACAAGCTTATCGCTAAAGTTGGGAGGTAGCGTTGCCAACGCCCGGCACAACGCCTTCACGGGACCGGACGAGTCCAGGGTGGGGTGAACTTCCCACCCCGTGATCCGCCGGGAATAAGCGTCGGTTACCAGCGAGAGATACACGAAACCGGCACTCGTTGACAGGTACGTGATATCACTGACCCATACCTGGTTGGGGCGGGTAACTCGAAGCCCTTTCACCAGGTTCGGGTACTGGCGATGCCACGCCCGGGAATCCGTCGTGATGACCCGGTACTTCTTCTGTTTTATCATTAAATCGTGAAGGTGAAGTAAACGATAAAGCCAATCCCGACCGACGGGAAGCCCGTTAGACCCCAGCATGTTCCACAATTTATTAACCCCGAGGTTAGGCATGTCACGGCGAATATCCTGGACGATGGAAAGAACGTAACGCTCGCGTTCCTCGCCTCCACGATCGGCACGGAGGCTCTTGTAATAAGCCTGCTTGCTGTAGCCAAGGGAATTGCAAAGGTGTTCCGTCACGGCTTTACCTCCCCGCTCTTTTTGTCTCTCGACAATCCCGCTAATAGCATCTCCTCGTAGTTTTTTTTTACATCAACATGCAGGCGTTCCCTGGCTAACTCTAGCATTAACTCGTAAGCTTCCACTAGTATTTTCTGTTTCTCTACTTCCTGACGTAAAGACTCCAGCTCGGCGCGTTCTTGATCGGTCATCGGGTATAACATTTTGTAATTACGCGAAGATAAACGTTTGTGTTGTTCTTCCGATAAAACGCGAGATTTATACTTGTGTAGCCAAACGTGAAAAGTCGAGGGTTTGACCTCGTACTTGGCTAGAACTTCCGCGTAACCCATTTCATTGATTATTCGATCTCGTACCGCTGATAATTTCGTCTTCACGGCGTAATAACGACGACGAACAGGGGGAAAATTTAATTCTGACATTGGTTTACTAAGTTTACTGTAAACTTTTTTCAGGACAATACACCGGGGTTAGGCTAGCGATGGGCTATGACAAATACCAAGCAGGAACATAGCAAGAACATAGCAAGAACAATCTCCAGTGTACTTGCTATGTACCTACAGTGAAAATAACGTGTTCTTGTCCCAACCCATCGGCGGACAAAGTGTAGCCCGCAAGATAACCATAAGCGGCCAAATGATAGATGCTCCGAATTCAAAAGAAATATATCAAAAGTCTTAACGGGGCATTCCGGGTATATCACGATAAAAAGAGCATCCATGGGGGCTAAAGTATTCTTTTTATCTTGTCTTTTTTTTGTAAAAAATCCTTTTGTCCTTTGGAAATTCGAATAGAATACCTATCTTTGCAACCGCAATTGAGAAACACAATTGAAGGATTCAGTAGCTCAGCCGGTAGAGCACAACACTTTTAATGTTGGGGTCCTGGGTTCGAGTCCCAGCTGGATCACAATCTGAATGACAATCCGCTATAATAAACGAATTATAGCGGATCCTTTTTTATACACCAATGTATACTCCCAAAGGGAGGGGCAAATGAAATTCGCTATTCTTCGATACTCAAAGACTCGATCTTCAACAAACGTTCTCTAAGACGAGGCATATCTTTCTGTCTGATAGACAAAGTCATCTCACATTCCATCTCAAAATTTCGGGATAAAATGTCCGGTTCTTCTTCTTTCAATACTTTCATCACGTCATTCATCACGACATAAGTAAAACGCACGTGAATAACTTCATCTACCGTACGCTCCACGATCTCTGCATGATTGATCGCATCGGCGGCAGCTTCTTTATAGGCTTGAATCAAACCGGATACCCCTAACTTAATTCCCCCGAAATACCGGATCACCACGATAAGCACGTTGGACAAGTCATTGGAAATAATCTGTCCGAGGATGGGTTTACCCGCCGTAGAAGAAGGCTCCCCGTCATCATTCGCCCGGAAACGCTCCCGGTTTGCCCCTAGGCAATAAGCATAACAATGGTGTCGGGCATCATAATACTTCGTCTTAAGCCCGGTAACAATATCTTTAATCTCTTCTTCGGATTTTACGGGATAAATAAAAGAAATAAAGCGACTACCTTTTTCCTTGTACAGGCCTTCGGCAATCGCATTTACGGTTCTATATTTATCCTCCTCCATAAAGGAACGTGATAATTAGTTACGGCAATAAAGTTTCTTTTGGAGTTCCTCCACTTGAGCCTTAAAAGCACGATCGGTCTCCATCAAATCGGTAACAGCCTTACAAGCATACAACACGGTTGTGTGATCCTTCTTACCAATTTGTTTACCAATGTATGCCAACGATGCATTCGTGTAAGTCTTGCTGAAATACATGGCCAGCTGACGAGCCTGAACAACTTCCCGTTTTCTCGTCTTCTCTTGTAACATTTCGGGAGCCATGTTAAAATGATTACAAACAACCTGCTGAATATGTTCCACGGTCAACTCGACTTTCTGATTCTTCACCATTTTACCCAAAATATCCTTTACCACATCAACCGTCAGATCTTTATGGTTAAATGTAGCCTGGGCCAGCAAAGAAATCATTGCTCCTTCCAATTCCCGCACGTTATTACTTACATATTTACAGATATATTCCAATACCTCATCCGAGAAGTCAATACCATCTTTATGCGCCTTAAAACGAGCAATTTCCATACGAGTCTCAAAATCAGGAGCTTTTATCTCGGCAGACAATCCCCAACGGAAACGGGAAAGTAAACGTTCTTCCAAACCACTCAATTCAGCCGGTGAACGATCGGATGTCAAGATCAATTGTTTTCCCGATTGATGCAAGTGATTAAATATATGGAAGAATGTATTCTGCGTGGCAGTCTTTCCGGCCAACTCATGAATATCATCCAGAATCAACACGTCAATTAACTGATAGAAATGTAAGAAATCATTTATCTCATTTTTGCGTACGGCTTCCGTAAATTGAGTCTGGAAAACATTCGTGGTCACGTACAACACGACCTTGTTGGGATAATTTTGTTTTACCTCCATACCGATAGCTTGAGCCAAATGAGTTTTCCCCAATCCGGATCCACCATATATTAACAAGGGATTAAAAGCCGTACCTCCCGGATTTTGTGCAATAGCCACGGCAGCAGACTTTGCCAAACGATTACAACTTCCCTCGATATAACTGTCCAACGTGTAAGAAGGATTCAATTGAGGGTCTATCTGCAAACGATTATTATTACGCTCAAAAGGATTTTTAGGGGCAACACTATCCGGTTTACCATTCACGTATACCGTGTTTGGTTCCACCTTTTTCATGTTATTGGAAGGCATCGTTACGGAGAGAGGGTCACGAGGATGGCTCTCTTCTACTATAACCGAATATTCAAGTTTTGCATTCGGACCAATAGCGGTACGAACAGCCTTTCTCAATATATCCACAAAATGCTCTTCCAAACATTCATAAACATATTGACTCGGCACCTGAATTGTCAACACATCATCTTTGAAACTCAATGCACGAATCGGTGCAAACCAAGTTTTAAACGTTCTTGGCAACACCTGCTCCTTGATTAAGTCTAGACATTCCGACCAAACACTTTTACAATCCCTTTTCATTTATCTATTATTTATATCCCTATCTCATTTCTAGGAAATGGAATGCTAAATTCGAAAAAAAATCTTGGAAAAAAAATGATACTTTCACTTGTTTTTTATC